>JAGOEZ010000300.1 GCA_017997455.1 Lysobacterales bacterium
AGCACCTCGATGCGCTCGATGATGGCGAGCGGGATCGAATTGAGGTCCACGCCGCCGTCGAGCGAGGTACTCCAGCGCCGCCCGTTCACCAGCACCAGGGTGCGGCCGTCGCCGAGATTGCGCAGGTCGACGCGGGTGGAGCCGTCGCCGCCGTTGTTGACCGTGGTGTTGAGCGCGGCGCCGTGGATGGTCAGGTCCTGGATGATGTCGCCAACCGAGGCCAGGCCGGTGCGGAGCAACTGCTCGCGTTCGAGCACGAACACCGGCTGCGAGGTCTCGATATCGACCCGGCGGATGCGCGAGCCCACGACCACCACCTCGGCGAGCTGCGCCGTGGTGCCCTCGGCGGCGTCCGCGCCGTCATCCTGCGCGGCGGCGCTTGCGGCCAGCGCCTGCGCGATCGAGAGGACCAGAATCCGCGTGCCGTGGTGCATGCCCATGCCTCCCTGATGCCCGCAGTGGCATACCGCGAAGTCGAGCGTCGATGACAGCCCCGGACCGGGGCACCGCGGCGCCCTCGACCGGTGTCGACAACATCCGCCTCGGCGCGATGGCCTCAACCCGCCGGCGGCTCGGTCTCCAGCGTGATGGCGAGGAACAGCGGCGCCTCCATCGGCCCGTCGCGGGTCTCGACCCGCAGGGCGTGGACCGGCCCGGTGCCGGCGGGCACCTCCAGGCTCACCGCATAGGCAAAGGACAGGGGCTCGGACACGTTGCCGTCGCCGCCCTGGATGTCGGCGCCGGAGAGGCCGACCCAGCCGATGCGGGCACTGGGCCCGGCGAGTTGGGGCAAGCCCCGCGTGACCACGTCGCGCACCATCTGGATCTCCAGCTCGGTCTCCTTGCCGTCGCGGTCGAGCAGTACCACCGTCGCCGCGCGCGAATTGCCGTTGCGCACGTCGATCGGGATATGGATCAGCACCAGGGCATGCACCTTGCGCGCCGCGATCCCGGGCACCGGAATCGGCCCGCTCGCGCGCTGCGTGGGGTGCAAGGCCACGGCGGCGCCGCCCCAGCTCAACTGGATTCCCCGGTCGACGTGCCAGTCGATGCCGTGCAGGCGCTGCGGTCCCGCCGGCATCGTCGGCGTGTCCCCGCCCATGCCGCCGCGGCCCGGCCAGCCGCTGCGCAGGACCACGTTGGCCCCCGGGGCGAGGTCGATCGGCACGAAGCGCGGGTCCGGCGCCGCCGCCGGGTCCGCCGCGTAGCGCAGCGGCGCGGGGTCGGGCGTCGGCGCGGGCACCGGCGGGTCGGCGGCGCGCAGCACCGGGCGCAAGGCCTCGAGTGCGGCTGGCTCGAGCGGCGGGTCCTCGTTGCGCGGGTCGAGCAGGGTGGCGAGTCGACCCAGCCGGTCCACGTCCTCCGGCGTGCTGGGAACGCGCCAGGCCAGCCAGCGGCCGCGCAGGCTGCGCGCCAGGATCGTGCCGCCGTCCGGCGCCAGCATCACCATCGTGATCGCGTCGTCGCCGGCGATCGGTGCCGCCAGCAGGCCCGAAAGCTGCTCGCCGCGCGCCAGGTCGATCAGCTGCACCGCGTTGCGCGAGCTCACCACCGCGCGCCTGCCGTCGGCGCTGAGCGCGAAGCCGGCGTTCGGCTGGTCCCGGGTCATGCCCGGGACATCGTGGCGGCTGCCGTCGGCGCGGAAAGTGGTCAGCAGGTTGCCGGACTGGCGATGCGCGACGACCGCGTCGCCCGACGGCAGCAGGCGCGAAGCGGTGCCCGAATGCTGCATCGGGATCCGCCCGACCTCGGCGCAGCGCTCGAGGTCCACGCGCAGCATCGCGCTGCGCCGCTGCGTCAGCGAGGCGTACATCCACATCTGCGGCGTGCCCGCGACGAAGGCGAAATCGACCGCCTGGTTGAAGTCGTCGATGGCGAGTTCCGCGCAGCCGGGGCCTCCGTCGAGCGCATGCACCACGAGGCTGACCTCGGACATCGACAGGTTCCACTGCGTCAACAGCAGGCGCCGGCCGTCCGGCGCGAGGCGGAACGCCTCGATCGGACCGTCGCTCGCGAGCGCGCTCGAACGCAGCGCGCCCCGGTCGAGGTCGACCACGTGGATGCGCTCGCGGAAGCGGTCGCCGTCGTACTCGCCGGTGGTGAGCGCCATCACCGGCGCCGCCGCGGCGAGGTCGGCCCGCAGCGGCACCTGCGGCAGCACGATCGGCGCGCCAACCAGCCGCCCGCTATCGGGTTCGATCACCCGCAGCGTGCGGCCCGCGACCACGGCGAGGAAGCGGCCGTCGTGGCTGGGCTCGGCGAGGCGCACCGGGTCGGGGAACTCGAAGGGCGCGGAAGCCGGCGCCTCGGTGATCACGTCGCGCCGCTGGACCCGGTGGCCGTCGACCGCATACAGGTGCAGGCCGTCGAAGTGCTGCGAGTGCGCGGGCAGCGGGGCCGCCTGCGAGCGCCGCAGCGCCGGCGGCGGCAGCCGCCACAGGCCGACCTGGCCGTCGGTGCCCGCCGCCGCCAGCAGGCGACTGTCCTCGTGCACGCCGAAGCCGTGCAGCCAGAAGCCGCGCCGGTTGCGGATCCGGGCCGGCGCGGCGACTGCGTCGTTGTCGTACCTCGCCACGGGCGGCAGGGCGAAGGCCTGCAGTCCGCTGCGGCCCGCGGAGTAGAGCGAGTCGTCGAGCAGCGCCACCGCGCCATACGCTGCCCTCGCGTCCGCGATCGGGGTGACCCGGGCCCTGCCGCTGGGG
>JAGOEZ010000302.1 GCA_017997455.1 Lysobacterales bacterium
TACTTCGGCGTGATGGAGCCCTCGATGAGCTACTGGCTCGAGGACGAGGACTACGCCATGTACTCGGTCACCACCCTGCCCGTGAACTCGGGCAAGTGGCGCAGCCTCCGCGAAGGAATGCAGGCCTACGTGAAGGCTGCGACCGACGCCAAGTGGGACCGTTCCTGGTCGATCGAGCGCGTGATCGGCGGCGACGGCGGCGTCATCGTCGTGCGACCGCTGCGCAACTTCGCCGAAATGGCGGACCCGCCGGTCATGTTCCGCGACATGCTCATCAAGCAGATGGGCTCCGAGGCGGCCGCCCAGGCGACGATGGACAAGGTGGTCGGGGGCCTCGGCGCCGGCAATACCACCATCTACACCTGGCGCAAGGACCTCAGCACGCCCAAGTAGTCACCCGGGCTGCCAGCGGGCCGGCCCGGCAAACCGGGCCGGCCCGTTAGGCGCATAATGACAGCCCGTTCCCGCTGCGAATCCCATGGCTGCCCACCTCCCGCTGTTCTCGCTGCGCCTGGGCGTGGGGCGGACCATCGGCCACCAGACCCTGCACACGATCTGGCTGCGCGCATCGCGCAGCGCGGACGTGACCGTCAGCCGCACGCTGTTGTCGCGCCAGGGCGCCGACTGCTACCTCTACACCTTTTCCGGCACGCGGCAGATCCAGGACCTGGCCGCGGTCGAGGGACGCCTGCGGCAGATGATCGCGCTCGAGGTTTCAGCCGCGCGCATCACCCTGACGCGGCTGAGCTGAGCCGCCCACCGGCCGCCGGCCGGGGTCGCGATCGCAGGCGCCATTGCACCTTGACCGCATCAAGGCTCAGGCGCATCGTGGGCGGATCGGGCCCGTTTCGGGCACGCCCTGGGAGGTTCGCATGAAGACGATGAGCATAGCTTTTGCAGCGTTGATCGGGCTGCTGGCCATGGCTGGCGGCGCACAAGCCGCCGTGATGCGCGTGGTCGTGGTCCAGACCAGCGACGTGGCGGCCTATACCAAGGAACTCGCCCAGGTCCAGGCGCACATGACGCGCCTCGGCGGCACCGCCACGATCCGCGCCTGGCGGGCCCGCTTTGCCGGCAGCGATACCGGATCGATTGTCGTTTCGGTCGAGTACAAGGACATGGCGGAGTTCGCCGCGATCGACGCCAAGATGCGCGACGACGCCGCCAACGTCGCCACCATGAAGAACATGGACGCGATCCGCACCATCATTTCCGACAGTCTCTACGACGAACTGAAGTAGAACCCGGTCCGCGTGACCCGGCGGCCCATGCGCCGCCGGGTCGTGGCCAGGCCGCGGCGCGCCGCGTCGACTACGGCTTGCGCGCGCCGCGACGGGCAGCGGCGCCACCAGCGCGCCGGCGCGCTTTCGGCGCATAAGCGGCTTCGAGCTCGACCAGGGCTTCGGCGCTGTAGGGCGCCAGGCGCTGCATGCGCGGCAGCGTGTCGCGGCATGCCGTGAAACCGAAGGCCAGCGTGCCCGCATAGCCATGGCAGGTGATGTTGAGCGCCTGCCCGTGCGTGACCAGCGACACCGGATAGGTCGCCTGCAGGCGCGCGCCGCGGAAGTACAACGGCATGGCCGGCCCGGGCACGTTCGAGATCGTGACGTTGAACATCGGCCGCGTGCGCCCGCCGACGCCGGTCACCAGGCTCAGCATGTACGGCGCCATCAGCATGATGGTGTACTGCATCAAGGCCTGGCGCGGCAGTTCCTGCAGGTGTTCCTTGGCGCGCCGGGTCGAGGCCTTGATCGCCTCCATGCGCTCGCGCGGGTCCTCGATGTCGGTGCCGAGCGTGGAGATGATGAACGTGATCGCGTTGCCGGTGGTGTCATCGTCCTTGGGCCGCACCGACACCGGGATCCCGGCGGTGAGGGGCTTCTCCGGCAATTCGCCCAGTTCGAGCAGGAAGCGCCGCAGGGCCGCGCCGCACAGGGCGAGGACCACGTCATTGAGGGTCGCGTCGGCCGCCTGCGCCAGCGCCTTGAGGCGCTCGATCGGGAATTGCTGGGTGGCGAAGCGCCGCGGACCGGTGATGCGTCCGTTGAGGATCGAGGCCGGCGTGTCGAACGGCATCCGCAGCGTGCCGGAGCGCTTGCCCCAGGCCTCGACCATGCCGGCGAAGGCGCTGACCACGTTGGGCAGCGTCCCGAGTTGGGCGCGCAGGCCCTCGGCCAGCGCGCTGGCGGCCTCCGCCGCCGTCGGTGGCGGCGTCTCGCGGGTCGCCTTGGCCTTGCGCCGCGACGCGCCGCAGGCCCAGAACGGGCGCAGGCGCCGGCTGGAGGCCGCGTCGGGCGCCATCGCGCGTTCGAGCAGCTTCATGCCGCTGATGCCATCGATCAGCGAGTGGTGCATCTTGATGTAGAGCGCGAAGCGGCGATTCTCGAGGCCCTCGATCAACGCGCACTCCCACGGTGGTCGCGCGAGGTCGAGCGGCTGGCTGTGCAGGCGCGCGATCAACTGGCCCAACTCGCGCTCGCCGCCGGGCTGCGGCAGCGCGGCATGGCGCAGGTGGTGTTCGAGGTCCACCGTGTCCTGCTCGACCCAGGACGGGCGCAGGCCCTTGAGTCCCGGCTTGCGCAGGCGGTAGTTCCAGGGCGGCGCGAAGCGCGTGCTGGCGCGGAAGTCGGCCATCATGCGCTGGAGGTAATCCGGCGCCGCCCTTTCCGGCAGCTCGAACACCAGCAGGCCGCC
>JAGOEZ010000303.1 GCA_017997455.1 Lysobacterales bacterium
CAGCAGGCCTGGCAGCGCCTCGATGAAAGCGAGGCGGCGGGCCCCAAGGCAAGCGAATCGGGCCTGGCCAGGCGCTTCCGTGCGGCATGCCATCGCGCGATCGCGCCGACCCGCAAGTACTTCGAGAAGCGGCGCGAGCTGCGCGACGGCAAGCGCGCGCAGGTCGATGCGCTGCTCGTGGAAGCCGAGGGCCAGCTGCCCGCCGATCCGCGAGCCGTGTCGGCGCTGCGTCGGCGCCTGGTCGATGCGTTGCAACACCTCGACGAAGTGGAGCCCCGCGCGCGCGGCGAGCTGGGCCGACGCCTGCGGGAGATGCTGGGTCGCATCGACGCCGCGCAGGCCGGGCGCGCGAGCGAAGCCGAGGCCGCCAAGCGCAAGCTGATCGCGAACCTGCGCCGCGAGGTCGCGCGCGCGCCGCTGGCCGAGGCGATCGAGAAGTCCGCCGTCGCCCAGTCGGAGTGGGCGCGCCTGGGCCGCGCGTCGCGCGAGGTCGAGGCTGCGCTGGTGCAGGAGCTGCGCGCGCTGATCGATCCCTTCTTCCAGCAGGCCGGCGCGCAGCGCGCGGCGGAAGCCCAGGCACGCAGCGCGGGCGAAGCCGAGGCCCGCGCGATCCTGGCGGAGCTCGCGGCACTCGCCGCTGATCCGGCCCAGGCGGCCCATGCGGATCCACGCCTGGATTCGCTGGCGCAGCGCTGGCGCGCGCTCCCGCGGGCCACGCAAGGCGCGGACCGCGATCGCGGCAAGGAGCGGGGCGCACGCGACCAGCGTGGACCGCGCCCCTCCCGTGACGACGATCGCGCTCGCGGGCGCGACGCGCGCCGCGATCCCAGGCCGCGCGATCCCTGGGACGAGCGCGCCTACGACCGCGCCATCGATCGCGTGCGCGAGGCACAACGCGATGCGGCTCGCGGCGTGGAGCGCACGCTGCTGGACGCCCTGCGCGAGGCGGCGGCGATCTGCGCGCGGATCGAGGATGGCGGCGTCGATCGCGATGCCATGGCGATGGCGTACGAGGCATTGTCGCTGCCCGCCGACGCCCGCGACGCCATGCGGGCGCGGCTCGACGCCGCGCTGGCTGGCGTTGGCGTCGCCGACGCCGCGACGCACGCCGCGAACAGCGAGGCCGGCGCGATCCTCGCCGCCAGCGCCGAGCTGGTCGCCGGCGTCGAATCGCCCGACGACGCCAAGCCGCTGCGCCGCCGCCTGCAACTCGAGCGGCTCGCCGAACGCATGCGCGGCGGCGCGACCCTGGAACCGACCGCGGAACTGCGGGTCATCCTGCTAGAATGGTGCGCCTTGGGGCCGATGGAGCCAGCCCTGCGCGAGGCGCTCGCGACGCGCATATACGCGGCAATCGACCGTCCGGGAATCCGCTAGGTCACCGCCTGCGCAGCAGCGCAAGCGCCGCGCTGGTACCGCTCTGCACAGAAGCGCATCTCATGCGCGACCGCAGGACCACGCCCTGCATCGACTCCCGATGCAGCTGGGCACAATGCCGTGTCGTGTTTCCGCACGCGCAGCGCTCCGGCGCAACGACCCATGCGGGCACGCCGTCGCCAATCCGTCGTGTCGGAGAATCGGCACTCTGACCCCGGTTTTCGACCCCAGTGGTCGCGGGCTCAGCGGCTGCGCGTGGTCAGGATTTCCTGCGCCTGCGCGACACCCTTGAGTTCGAAGCGCCCGAGCGAGACCACGTCGGGATCTTCCAAGGCGGTCGCGAAGGCCGCGGTCATGAGCAGCGGCTCGCCCAGCACCTTGCACATCGACTCCACCCGGCACAGTTCGTTGACCGACGCGCCGATCACCGTGAAGTCGAGCCGTTCGCGTCCGCCGATGTTGCCGTAGAGAACGTGGCCGGCGTGGAGCGCGACGCCGATCTCGATCGGCCCGGCTTCCTCGCACGACCAGGCGGCGATCCGCGCCAGCACCGCGCGCGCGGCCTCGAGGGCGCGGCGGCATGCCGAGGCCGCGCCCGCCTCGTCGATCGGGAACACGGCCAGGGTGGCGTCGCCGATGAACTTGAGCACCTCGCCGCCGCGCTCCTCGATCGGCGCCGCGACGTGCTCGAAATAGCGATCGAGGATGCCGACCACGGCGCGGGCCGGCAGCCGGTCGCTCAGCGCGGTGAAGCCGCGCATGTCGCAGAACCACAGCGCGGCGTCGAGTTCGCTGCCGGTGCCGCGCCGGAACTCCCCGGCCAGCACGCGGCGGGCGGCGTTGGCGCCGAGGTAGACCTCGAGCAGCGAGCGCGTGGCGAAACGAGCGCCGAGCAACTGCACGTGCAGCGCGAGCAGCGGCGTCAGCCCGACGAGGAATTCGAGCTGCGTGTCGTCGTAGCCGCCCGGGCGCCGGGTGGCGAAGCTGATCCATGATCCGTGCACGGCGCCCGGATCGGTCGATGCCAGCAGGTAGTCGGTGGCGCCGGCCGCGGCCATGTTGCGCAGCATCTCGAAGCGGTTGCGCTCGTCCTCGCGATCCAGGCGGCAACGCAAGGTCGCGGCGCCGCTTGCGAACAGCGCCTCGGCCGGCGTGCCGACGAATTCGGTCGAACGGGAGACCTCGTGCGACCGGCGCGTGACGCGGGCGCCCTCTTCCGGCGTCCAGACCAGCTGGTGCCCCCACAACTCGGGATGCTTGGTCGGGATCCAGATGCTCACCCGGTGCAAGGCCAGGTCAGCCGCGCCCAG
>JAGOEZ010000091.1 GCA_017997455.1 Lysobacterales bacterium
CTCGCGCTCGCGCTGAGCGACCAGGCGCAGAACGCGGCGGCCAACGATGCCATCGCGCGCGCCTGCGCGCTGGCGCCGCAGCGCCTCGACCTCGCCAGCAACCGGCAGTTGATCGCGCAGTACCACGAGGGCCTGGCCAGCGCCGAACTGCGCGCGATCGCGGCCGGATTCGGCGCGACCCTCGGCCACGCGGGCATCGCGCCGCTGCCGGCGCCCGGCGCACGCGCGCCGGGGCCGCTGCGTATCGGCTACCTGTCCCCCGACCTGCGCGCGCACCCGGTCGGCTTCCTGCTGCGCGATGTCCTGCCGGCGCACGATCCGGCCCGCGCCGCGGTCCGCATCTATGCCGCCACGCCGCGCCCGGACTGGTTGACCGCGGAACTGCGCGGCCGCCTCCCGGACTGGCACGAGGCGGCCATGACGGATGACGCCGCGCTCGCGGCGCGCATCCGCGAAGACGCGATCGACGTGCTGGTCGACCTCGGCGGACATACCGCGCACAACCGCCTGGGCGTGCTGGCGCGGCTGCCGGCGCGGCGCCACTGCGTCTTCCTGGGCTGGTTCGCGGGCGTGGGCGTGCCCGGCATCGATGGCCTGGTCCTGGGCCGCGACCAGCTCGGGGCGGCAGCCGGCGCCTTCCTGCCCGAGCCGGCGCTCGCGATCGCCGGCACCCAGTTCCGCTACCGGCCCGTGCCCTACGCGCCGGCGGTCGCGAGCCTGCCCGCCCTGCGCAACGGCGCGGTCACCTTCGGCAGCTTCAACAACACCGCCAAGCTCAACCCCGAGGTGCTGGCCTGCTGGGCCGGCTTGCTGCAGGCGGTGCCTGGATCGCGGCTCATGCTGCAGTGGAAGACGCTGGCGGATGAGGCGCTGCGGCAGACCCTGGCGGTGCGGATGGCGCGGCTCGGCGTCGATCCCGCGCGCCTGTTCCTGCTCGGCGCGAGCGACCATCCGACCCTGCTCGCACGCTATGGCGAGGTCGATATCGCGCTCGATCCCTTCCCGTTCCCGGGCGGCATGACCAGCCTCGAGGCGCTGACCCAGGGCGTGCCGGTGGTGACCCTGGCGCAGGAACGACCGGTTTCGCGCCAGACCGCGGCGATGCTGGGCGCGATCGGCTTGCAGCGCCTGGTCGCGCGCACCCAGCGCGAGTACGTCGCCATCGCCGTCGCCCTCGCGGCCGACCGCGCGGCGCTGGCGCAACTGCGCGCCGGGCTGCGCGAGCGGGTCGCCGCGAGCCAGCTCGGCGACCCGGACTCGCTGGCGCGGACGCTGGAGTCGCTCTATGCGGCGCTGTCGGCCGGCGCCACCAGCAGCAGCGGCGCGTAGGCCAACCCCAGGCGCTGGCAGCTCGCGCAGGTGGGATGCGCGTACTTGCGCTGCTCGATCAACGCCCGCGGCGCGTCCACGAAGGCGAGCCCGAGCTGGTTCTCCGGCTCGTAGACCGAGCAGCACAGGGCCACCGTGCCGTCGTGGTTGATCACGGTCTGGTTGGCGCGCAGCTCACAGTCGTAGCCGCGATCGCGGGTCGCGGCGAAGCGGCGCAGGTAGGAGGCCGGGTGCTCCAGCAGCTGGTCCAGCACGGGCTCGCGCAGGTCCTCGCCTTGCGCGATCCGGATCAGCTTCTCGAGCGGCTGGTAGAACGCGGCGATCGGGTGGTGCTCGAATCCGAGCTCGCGGCACAGCGCGCCCAGGGGCTCGACCTCGTGCTGGTTGCCGCGATAGACGTGCTGCCCGACCCAGATCCGGGTCGCGACGCGGTGGCGGTCGAGCGCCGTGCGCAGCGCGCGCAGGTTCGCGACCACCAGTTCGAGGTCGCCGCGGCGGTGGGTATCGGCGTAGGTCGCGGCGGAGTAGCCCGAGATCGAGACCTTGAGCGATGCCGGCGCCGCGGCCACGACCTCGTCGAGTCCATGGCGGACGTTGAGGTTGGTCGACAGGTGCGCGGGCAGGCCGCGTTCCCGCAGCAGGCGCAGGAAGCGCGGCGCCTCGGGATGCAGCAGCGGCTCGCCCCAGTTGAACAGCCACACTTCGGGCGTTGCCGCCGGGCTCTCGCGCGCGAGCTTGTCCACGATGCGTTCGAACAGGGCGTAGTCCATGAAGCCGCGCGGCCGCGCGCTGTCGGCCAGGTTGCCGACCGGGCAGGTGGGGCAGCGCAGGTTGCAGGTGCCGACGATGTCGATGGTGTAGACATAGGTCCCGGCCTCCCGCGGCGCGCCGCGGCGCAGCGTTTCGCCCAGCTGCGGGTCGTGGACCTCGGGCTCCAGCCAGGGCGGCGCGCGGGCCCGCGACCAGGCCAGGTCGAGTTCCGCATCCAGCGGCGCGCCCAGTCGCGCCTCCTCGAGCCAGGGGCGCGCGATCTCCCAATGGCCGGCCCGGAACAAGGCGAGCGCCAGCGCGCGCACGGTCTCGGCACGCAGCGGGTGCCGCGGCGCCTCGCCCAGCGCGCGCGCGATCAGGACCGCGGCTTCGGCGACTTCGCCTCGCCCCAGCAGCAGGGTGCCCAGGTTGAAGCGCGCCACCGGGTCGCCGGGGGCATCCGCCAGCCGCTCGCGGTAAAGCCTTTCGGCCAGTCCCGCGTCGCCGGACCGGTGCGCGGCGACCGCTGCTATGATCAGGTCCGCAGGCACCGTGTTCGGCGATTCGGTTGGCATGCGGGTCGACGGCGCGGTGGATACACGCAGTGTGCAACGGCATACAGGGGAAAACCATGCCGGCGGGAGGCTTGGCCAGGCGCGCGCGCCATCCGCTGGCGCTCGCGGTGCTGTCGGTATTCTCGGCGCCGGTCGTCGCGGGCACCGATTGCGTGCCGGGCTACTGGGACAACGGCGGCACCTGCACCGCGGCCAGCCTCGGCCACTACGTCGCCGGCTTCGGCGCGACCGCGCAGGTCCCGGCCAGCATCGGCTATTACGTCGGCATCACCGGCGCGACGGCGCAGTCGCCCTCGCTGCTGGGGCACTACGTCGACACCACCGCCGCGACCGCGCCGGTGCCATGCCTGCCCGGACGCTACGCATCGACCACGGCAGCAACGGTCTGTGCCATCGCCCAGATCGGCTACTTCGCCGCCGGACCGGCCGCGACCGGCCAGACCCCGGCGCCGCTGGGCTTCTACGTCGCCAGCGTCGGCGCCAGTGCGCCGATCCCGGCAGCGCCGGGCCAATACGTGGGCGTCACCGGCGCCACCGCGAGCAATCCGTGCGGGATCGGCACCTACGCCTCGTCGACCGGCGCCATCGCCTGCACGCCCGCGCCTGCCGGCTCGTACGTGAACACCATCGCCGCGACCACGCCGGTCGCGTGCACGCCAGGGCGGTACCAGACCGCGACCGGCGCCACGACCTGCCTGGTGGCGCAGATCGGCTACTACGCGGCCGGCATTGGCGCGGTGGCGCAGATCCCGGCGCCGCTGGGCTACTACGTGGCGACCACGGGCGCGACCACGGCGATCGCGGCGCTGCCGGGCTACTACGTCGGGGTGACGGCGGCCGCGACCAGCACCGCGTGCGCAATCGGCGGCTTCTCGGCCAGCACCGCGCAGAGCGCGTGCACGCCGGCGCCGCCGGGCTCGTACGTGGACACGGTGGCGGCCACGACCTCGAACCTGTGCACGCCGGGGCGCTACACCTCGACGCCCGGGGCGACGGTGTGCTCGATCGCGCAGATCGGCTACTACGCGTTCGGCAATGGCGCGGTCGCGCAGATCCCGGCGCCGCTGGGCTACTACGTGGCGACCACCGGCGCGACCACGGCGATCGCCGCGCTGCCGGGCTACTACGTCGGGGTGACCGCGGCCGCGACCAGCACCGCCTGCGCGGTCGGCGGATTCTCGCCCAGCACCGCGCAGAGCGCGTGCACGCCGGCGCCGCCGGGCTCGTACGTGGACACGGTGGCGGCGACGACCTCGAACCTGTGCACGCCGGGGCGCTACACCTCGAGCCCGGGCGCGACGGTGTGCTCGATCGCGCAGGTCGGCTACTACGCGTTCGGCAATGGCGCGGTGGCGCAGATCCCGGCGCCGCTGGGATATTACGTGGCGACCACCGGCGCGACCACGGCGATCGCGGCGCTGCCGGGCTACTACGTCGGCGTGACCGCGGCCGCGACCAGCACCGCGTGCGCGATCGGCGCATTCTCGGCCAGCACCGCGCAGAGCGCGTGCACGCCGGCGCCGCCGGGCTCGTACGTCGCCAGCGTCGCCGCGACCACGCCCACGGCCTGCATCGCCGGCAGCTATACCAGCACCACCGGCGCCTCGGCCTGCACGCCGGCGCCGGCCGGCTCCTTCATCGACGCGATCGGCGCGACCGGACCGACGCCTTGTGCCGGCGGGCGCTACACGGCCGTGGAAGGCGCCACGGCATGCCAGGTCGCGATCCCCGGCTACTACGCGCCGGGACCGGGCGCGACCGCGCAATTGCCGTCGCCGCTCGGCCATTTCGTCGCCGCGTCCGGTGCCAACCAGCCCACCCCGGCGCCCTCGGGCCGCTACGTCGGCGTTACCGCAGCGACCGCCAGCAGCGCGTGCACGATCGGAACCTACTCGGGAAACACCGGTGCCAGCGCCTGCACGCCCGCACCCGCGGGATCCTTCGTCAACACCTCCGCGGCGACCGCGGCCACGCCGTGCGCGCCGGGCCGCTACACCGGCGTCGCCGGCGCCACCGTGTGCGACATCGCGGCGATCGGTTACTACGCACCGGGACCCGGCGCCACCGCGCCGCTTCCGGCGCCGCTGGGCCATTACGTCGGCGTCACGGGTGCCGGCGTGGCGACGCCTGCGGCGGCGGGCTACTACGTGGGCATCACCGGCGCCACCGCCAGCGTGGCCTGCCTCGCGGGCACCTACAGCGGTGGCAGCGCGGCGAGCGCGTGCACGCCGGCGCCCGCGGGCTGGTTCGCGGCCGGTAGCGCGGCGACCGCGGCGGTGCCGTGTTCGCCCGGCCGCTACAGCGCGGCGACCGGAGCCACCGCGTGCGCAGTGGCCGATCCCGGCTATTACGTCGCCACCACCGGATCCACCGCGCAAGTCGCCGCGGCGGCCGGTTACTTCGTCGGCAGCGCCGGTGCCAACGCACAGGTCGCTGCGCCAATCGGGTTCTACGTCGCGGTGACGGCGGCGACCGCACCGGTGCCGTGCCCGGCCGGCAGCCAGTCCTTCGGCGCCTCGATCGCCTGCCGCGATACCGGCGGCGGCGCGGTGGGGACCGTCGGGCCGCAGTTCGAGTACGAGTTGCCCGCATCGATCCTGCGCCTGCCGGGGCTGGCGCCCGGCGCAAGCGCGCTGATCCCGGTGCGGGTGCGCAACGCGGCCAACACGATCGGCAGCGGCAACCCGCTCACGCGGCTGACCCTGCTCGGGCTGGCTGGCACGCCGGAGTTCAGCACTGCCGCGTTGGCATCGCAGCCGGTGCTCGACGAGGGCGCGAGCCTGTCCTTCGATGTCGGACTGGCGCCGGCGCGCGTGGGCAGTTTCGACGCCAGCTTCGGCGTGCGCACCGACCAGGCAGCCGCACTGGGGCAATCCGGCGCGGTGTTCAACCGGCGCGTGATCGTGTCGGTCAGCGGCACCGACGTGGCCTTGCGCGCGTACGCGCTGACGCCGTATTCAATGGTCGGCCAGACCGTCGAGCTGCGCCTGCTGGTGTCCAACGACGGCGACGTCGATGCGCCGGCGCTACCGCTCGCGACGATCGAGCCCGCCGGGCTGGCGTGCCAGTGGGCGGTGCACGAACGCAGCGGTGGCGCGAGCAATACCGCGCGGCTGCCCGAGGAAGGGCCGCTGGTCGACCTGGTGACCTTGCCCGGCAGTTCGGGCATCGAGTACCAGGCCCGTTGCCAGGTGCTGGAGGATTCCGCGCTGGCGATCAGCGCGCAGGTAGCCGTGCCGCCTGGCGACGTCGATCCGGCCAACAACGCCGTCACCCGGGTGGCGCGCGAGCAGCTGAGCCCCGACGCGCCGCTGGTTTCGATCCAGATCACCGGCCTGGCGGCGCCGAACTTCCTCTGGCTCGACCAGGTGCGGACCTGGTGGCGGGTCGACATCGCGCGGCTCGCGATCCCGGGCCAGGCAGGCGCCAACCGCTTGAACCTCGGCGTGCCCTTCGGCATCGGCAACGTCACGTGGCAATGCACGGCGACCGCCCCGGCGACCTGCCCGCTGTTGCCGGCGCCCGGCACCACCAGCCACCTGAGCCGCGACATCGGCATGCCGCCGGGCGGATCACTGTCGTTCACCGTGAGCGCGCCGGTCACGCAGTACGAGGGCGTGCCGGTCACGCTGACCGCGACCGCGTCGTACAACGACCCGGTCGACCGCTCGTTGCAGGTCGTGCGCGCGCAGGACACCGTGCGCGTGGCGCCGTTCGGCAACGGCTTCGAGTAGCGCTCCCGCGGCGCGCGCCGGCTGTGCTCAGTCGAGCAGCGAGCGCAGCATCCAGGCGTTCTTCTCGTGGACCTGCATGCGCTGGGTCAGCAGGTCCGCGGTCGGCTCGTCGTGGCTCGCGTCGACCAGCGGGAAGAGGCCGCGCGCGGTGCGCGTCACCGCCTCCTGGCCCTCGACCAGCTGCTTGATCATGTCCTTCCAGCCCGGCACCCCGGTTTCCTCCCTGATCGAGGACAGCTTGGCGTACTGCGAGTAGGAGCCCGGCGCCGGGAAGTCGAGCGCGCGGATGCGCTCGGCGATCTGGTCGACCGCCAGCGCGAGCTCGTTGTACTGGGTCTCGAACATGAGGTGCAGCGTGTTGAACATGGACCCGGTCACGTTCCAGTGGAAGTTGTGGGTCTTGAGGTACAGCGTGTAGGTGTCGGCGAGCAGGTGCGAAAGCCCGTCGGCGATCTGCTTGCGTGACTTCTTCGGGATGCCGATGTTGATCTCGCCCATGGCAGGCTCCTCGTCGCGTGGCCGATGCGGTTAAGCTAGCGCAGGAATGGGGTCGGAACCACGGTTTCCAACCCCGCCGCCAGGCCGCGACGCGCGGCGACGACGATGAACCCGACCCCGTTTCCGCTGCGGCCCGATGAGGTGATGGGCGCCGATTTCGGCCGCCTGCGCGCGCGCCGGCAACGGCTGGACGCCGAACGGGCGGCGGCCGACGACCCGCGCCGGGTGGCGCTGGAGGCCGCGATCGCCGCGTCGATCGCGCGGCGCGCGGCGCGCGCGGCCTCGGTGCCGGCGATCACGCTCGACGCCTCGTTGCCGATCAGCGGCGAGGCCGAACGCATCGTCGAACTGATCCGCCGCCATCCCGTGCTGGTGGTTGCCGGCGAGACCGGTTCGGGCAAGACCACGCAGCTGCCGAAACTGTGCCTCGCCGCCGGTCGCGGCATCGGCGGCCTGATCGGTTGCACGCAGCCGCGACGCATCGCCGCACGCTCGGTGGCGCGGCGCGTGGCGCAGGAATTGCGGACCCAGGTCGGCGAGCTGGTCGGCTTCCAGGTCCGCTTCACCGAGCAGGTCGGCGAGCGCGCGCTGGTCAAGTTCATGACCGACGGCATCCTGCTGGCGGAAACCCAGTCCGACCCGCAACTCGCTGCCTACGACACCCTGATCATCGACGAGGCGCACGAGCGCAGCCTCAACATCGACTTCCTGCTCGGGTATCTCAAGCGCCTGCTCGACCGCCGCCCGGACCTGCGCGTGATCGTCACCAGCGCGACCATCGACACGGAGCGCTTCGCGGCGCACTTCGGCGGCGCACCGGTCGTCAGCGTCGAGGGGCGGAGCTTTCCGGTCGAGGTGCGCTGGCTGGAGGAGACGGTGCGGGACGCGGAGTCGAATCCGGGGTCAGGATCATTTTCCCCCGGTGGCGACAGGCGATCGACCACGCGTGGCAGGGAAAACGAACCTGACCCCATCGCCGGCGTGGTCGAGGCGGTCGACGCGATCACGCGCGTCGACCCGCTCGGCGACGTGCTGGTATTCCTGCCGGGCGAGCGCGAGATCCGCGACGTGCACCTGGCGCTGGAGCGGCGGCGCTACCGCGAGACCGAGGTGCTGCCGTTGTATGCGCGGCTGTCGGCGCGCGACCAGGACCGGGTGTTCAATCCCGGGCCGAAGCGGCGCCTGGTGCTGGCGACCAACGTGGCGGAGACCTCGTTGACGGTGCCGCGCATCCGCCACGTGGTCGATCCCGGCCTCGCGCGTGTCAACCGCTTCTCGCACCGCAACAAGGTCCAGCGCCTGCACGTGGAGAAGGTCTCGCAGGCCAGCGCCGACCAGCGCAAGGGGCGCTGCGGCCGCGTCGGCCCCGGGACCTGCTGGCGCCTCTACGACGAGGCGGACTTCCTCGCGCGCCCGCGCTACACCGATCCGGAACTGCTGCGCTCCTCGCTCGCGGGCGTGATCCTGCGCCTGGCCAGCCTCGGCCTCGGCCCGATCGAGTCCTTTCCGTTCCTCGATCCACCGAACGAGCGCGCGATCGCCGATGGCTACCAGCAGCTGGTCGAGCTCGCCGCGCTGTCGCCGGACCGGCGCGCGCTGACCCCGGTCGGCCGCATCCTCGCGCGGCTGCCGATCGACGTGAAGCTCGCGCGCATGCTGGTCGAGGCGCAGCGCCTGTCCTGCCTGCGCGAGCTGACCGTGCTCGCGGCCTTCCTCTCGGCGCAGGATCCGCGCGAACGCCCGCCCGAGGCGCGCGAGGCGGCCGACCGCGCCCACGCGTTGCACGCGGACCCCAGGAGCGACTTCATCGGCGTGCTGAACCTGTGGGAGTCCTATCGCGCGGCGCACGAGGAGCTCTCGCAATCGAAGCTGCGCGACTGGTGCCAGTCGCGCTTCCTCTCCTTCCTGCGCCTGCGCGAATGGCGCGAGTTGCACCGCCAGCTGCTGCTGCAGACCCAGGAACTGGGCTGGCGCCTCAATGCCGAGCCGGCGAGCTACGAGGCGATCCATCGCGCCCTGCTGTCCGGGCTGCCGGGGCAGGTCGCGCGCAAGGACGAGAAGGGCCAGTACCAGGGCACGCGCGGGCGCCGCTACCTGCCGTTCCCGGGTTCCGCACTGGCGAAGTCCGCGCCGCAGTGGATGCTGTCGGCGGTGCTGCTGGACACCCAGCGCCTGTACGGGCTGACCAACGCCCGGGTCGAGCCGCAATGGATCGAGCAGCAGGCGCAGCACCTGCTCAAGCACCGTTACTACGACCCGCACTGGTCGCAGGCCCAGGGCCACGTGCAGGCCTACGAACAGGTCTCGCTGTTCGGCCTGGTGCTGGTGGAAAAGCGCCGCGTGGCCTACCAGCGCATCGATCCCGTCGACGCGCGCCGGATCTTCCTGCGCGAGGCCCTGGCCACCGGCGCCATCGATTGCCGCGCCGGGTTCGTGCGCCGCAACCGCGAAGTGCTCGCGGCCGCGCACGCCGAAGAGGCCAAGCGCCGCCGTAGCGGCTTGCTGCGCAGCGAGGAGGAGCTGGCGGCATGGTTCGAGACGCGCATTCCTGCCGACGTCGCCAGCGCGGCGGGCCTGGATGCGTGGGTGCAGGGACTGGATCCTGCGCAGCGCCGCGGCCTCGAGTGGACGCTGGCCGACGTGATGGCCGCGGACGCCGCGCCCGGGCACCAGTTCCCGGCCACGCTGGACCTGCCGGGTGCGCGCCTCGCGCTCCGCTACCGCTTCGAACCGGGACATGCCGAGGACGGCGTCACCGTCGACCTGCCGCTGGCGTTCCTCAACGCGCTGCCGGACGCGCGGCTGGGCTGGCTGGTGCCGGGCCTGTTGCAGGAGAAGGTGGCGGAGTGGATCCGCGCGCTGCCCAAGGGCCTGCGTCGCAACTTCGTGCCGGCGCCGGACTTCGCCCGCGC
>JAGOEZ010000304.1 GCA_017997455.1 Lysobacterales bacterium
GCCGACCTCCACCCGCACCCCGGCTTCCGAGCCCTGATGCGCCAGCACGGCGTGGACGTGGACCGCGAACCCTTCGCGTTCAATCGCCCCGCTGCGACGGATTCGGGGAACTGAGCATGTCGCTGATCACCGAACTCCTGCGCCGGCACATGCCCACGCTACTGGCGCAGCGGATCGATCACGCTCAGGAACGGAAAGCGATGGAAGTCCGTGTCGCGGGTGACGATGCGGCTGACGCCATGCTCGCGCATGAGCACCGCAGTATGCAGGTCATGCATCACGTTGCCGCGCAGGTCGGGCAGTTCGCCCAGCGTCTGTTGCAGCACGGCCGGATGGCGCAATGTCGGTTCCAGCAGTGCAACCCCTGGCGCGGCCAGCAGCGCGTCGAGGAAGCCGAGCGCCGCGCCCGCAGTCCATGGCCGGCGGAACACGCGGGCGTGAGTGCAGACGCGCAGGAACTCGTAGCAGATGGCCCAGGTCAGGAACCAGGGCGCTGCCTGACGGCGCCACTGGTCGATCGAGGTCCGACAGGCCGCGTGCGCCTCGGAGTCCTCGTCGGCCGCGTAGATCAGGACATTCGTGTCGACCACGAACATTCAGTCGTTTTCCATCAGGTCCGCGAGCGCGTTCCGATCCGCGATGTCCACCCGCGCACCGCCGCTGTTCCAGCGCGGCAGCGGCGGCAGCGAGGCCTTGGCCCGCGGCGCGCGGGCGGCAAGCACGTGGCGCAGCCCGGCTTCCACCAGCTCGGACATGGTGCGACCCTGCCGCGCAGCCTCCTCGCGCAGGCGCTGCATCACGCCGTCGTCGATGTTGAGCGTCGTCTTCATATGGGTAACCATACGCCTCATATGGATCACCGTCAACGTAGGGCAGGGGCTTGGGGTCGTCGATGAACCTGATCGCCGAACTCAGGCGTCGCAAGGTGATCCAGGTCGGCGCGGCCTACCTGGTGGTGGCGTGGCTGCTGATCCAGATCGTGGCGACCGTGGCGCCGCAGTTGCAGCTGCCCGAGTGGGTGCCGCGGCTGGTCACGCTGCTGCTGATGGTGGGCTTCCCGGTCGCCGTGGTCATGGCGTGGGTGTTCGAGGTGACGCCCGAGGGCGTCAGGGTCGACGCGCGCAAGACCGGCAGCAAGCGGATGTACGTCTCCGCCGCCGTGCTCGCGGCCGCGGCCCTGGCGTGGTACGTGCGCGGCGATCGCGCCGCGCAGGAGGTCGTCGTCGCTGCACCCTCCGCGCCCACCGCGGCACCGGCGCCGCCGGCGACGTCTGCATCGACGACAGCGGCGCCGGCCGACCCCGTCGCGCCGCCGCCGACGAAGTCGATCGCGGTGCTCGCCTTCGCCGACATGAGCCCCGACAAGGACAGCGAGTACCTGTCCGACGGGATCGCCGAGGAAATCCTCAACGCACTCGCCGGGGTCGGCGACCTGCAGGTCGCCGCCCGCACCTCGAGCTTCTACTACAAGGACCGCAACGAGAGCCTGAGGGACATCGGCAAGACCCTCGGCGTCGCGCATGTGCTGGAGGGTTCGGTGCGTCGGCAGGGCGAGAAGGTGCGCATCACGGCCCAGCTCATCCGCGTGGCCGATGGCTTCCATCGCTGGTCGGATACATACGATGGCGACCTTGCCGACGTATTCGCACTGCAGGAGCGCATCGCACGCGCGATCACCGATGAACTCAAGGTCGTGCTCAGCGGCGGGCAGCAGGAGCAGCTGGTCGACGTGGGCACCGACAACGCCGCGGCCTATGGGCACTACCTGCGCGGCCGCTACTTCTGGAACCGGCGCACCGCGGCCAACATCTCGCTCGCGATCGAACAGTTCCGCGCCGCCGCCGACGCCGACCCGGAGTTCGCCAAGGCGTACTCCGGCATCGCCGACTGCTACGCCATCCTTCCCTACTACGCCTCGATTCGATCCGACCAGACCATCGCGCAGGCGCGGATATTCGCCGCTCGGGCACTGGCGCTGGACGAGGGACTGGCCGAGGCGCACACGTCCAGCGCCTTCGAGCGCGTGACCCAATGGGACTGGTCCGGCGCGGAGCAGGCCTTTCGGCGCGCGATCGAACTCAATCCCCGCTACGCCACGGCCCACTTCTGGTACGCGCGGATGCTGGCCGGTCTCGGCCGTTACGACGACGCCTTGGAACGGCTCCGGGAGGCGCATAGGCTGGAGCCGCTGTCGCGCGTGATTCGCGACAACCTCACCCAGTTCCACATTCTTCGCAACGAGCCTGCCATCGCGCTGGTCGAGGCGCGCCGCCTGGTCGAGCTCGCACCCGACTACCCCAGCGGGCACGCGCTGCTCGGGCGGGTCCTGCTGTTGAACGGCAAACCCGACGAGGCGCTGATTGCGGTCGACCGGGCGATCGCCATGGAGACCGGTATCCGGGCCCGGCTTGCGCGCATCGCGGCGCTGGTTGCGCTTGGCCGGCACGATGAGGCCGCGTCCCTCGCGCGCGAATACGAAGGGCAGCATGCGGTCGGCAACCTGGACGCCTACTGGGTGGCCAACGCCTACGTGGACCTCGGGGATGACGGGCAGGCCCTCGCGTGGCTGGAACGCGCGATTGCCGAGCGCAGCGCCCTGGTGTCCGGCGTGCGTGCGGACACTTCGATGCTCCGGCTCCGCGACGACCCCCGGTTCCGCGCGATC
>JAGOEZ010000092.1 GCA_017997455.1 Lysobacterales bacterium
ACATCGTGCTGGAAGTGAACAAGGACCTGAGCGCGCTGCCGCCGCGCGAGATCCACGCCCACATCGCCGGCCAGCTGCCGGCCTGAGCGCACGCGCCGCGCGCCGCTGTCCGATCGCCGTCCGCGTGTCGCGGCTCAGGCGTCTGCGCCCGGGTGGCCGCCCGCCGCGGTCGCGGTCGAAACCCGTAGCGGCCCGCGTTCAGCGACCGCGGGCTGCAGCCGCACTGCCGTGACCTTGTATGCGGGCGTGCCGGTGTGGCGGTCGCGCACCGGCCCGGTGACCCGGTTGAGCCAGCGCGCCGGGTCATGGAAGCTCGCGTACAACTCACCGGAGCGCACGGCCGGATCGACGCGGCAGGGCAGCACGCAGGCGCCGTGCCGGCTCTCCACCCGGACCTCGTCGCCATCGGCCAGTCCCAGTCGTGAAGCATCCGCCGGCGCGATGTCCAGCGTATCGGTAGGACGCAGGCGCTGCTGCGCGGTGCGGCCGGTCATGGTGCCGGCATTGAATTGCTGCAGGTGGCGGCCGGTCATCAGCAGGAACGGATGGTCCGCGTCCACGGCTTCCGGCGTAGCCACGGGTTCGATGCACGCCAGGCGCGCACGCGGGCCATGGGCGAAGGCCTCGCGGTGCAGGATCGCGCTGCCGGGATCATGCTCGTCGCGGCACGGCCACTGCAGCCCGGCGACGTCGAGCCGTGCGTAGCTCATGCCCGCGACGGCCGGCCACAGCGCGCGCACCTCGTCCCATACGGCCTCGGGGCCGGCGTGGGCGAACTGCGGGCCGTGGCCCAGCGCGGCGGCCAGCGCGGCGATCGCCTCGGCGTCGCTGCGCGCCGCGCCGCGCGGCGCCAATGCGCGGCGCACGCGCTGCACGCGGCGCTCGGCATTCATGAACGTGCCGTCCTTCTCGAGACTCGACTGCGCCGGCAGGAACACGTGCCCGTAGGCCAGCGCGGTCTGGTTGAGGAACAGGTCCTGCACGACCACCAGTTCGAGTTGCGCCAGCGCGCGCGCGGTAGGCCCGGCGTTGGCCAGCGTCAGTGCAAGGTCATAGCCGATCACGTACAGGGCCTTGAGCGTGCCCGCTGCCGCGGCGTCGATCATGCCCAGCACGTCGAGCCCGGGCGTGGTCGGCAGCGCCACGCCCCAATGCGCCTCGTGGCGCGCGCGCGCGGCCGCGATCGCGGCGCCGCCGGTGAGGCTGGCGGGTTCGCAGCCCATGATCGCCGCGCCCTGGACGTTGTTCTGGCCGCGCAGGGGATTGATGCCCGCGCCGGGCCGGCCGAGGTTGCCGGTCAGCAGCGCGAGATCGACCAGCGCCATCACGCCCTCGGTGCCCTGCAGCTGCTCGGTCAGGCCAAGGCCATGGAAGGCCAGGGCCGGCCGCGTGCCGCCGTAGAGGCGCGCGGCAGCGACGATCGCCTCGACCGCGACGCCGGAGGTCGCGGCCGCGCGCTCCGGCGTCCAGGCGGCGACGTGGCGCGCGTATTCATCCAGCCCGTCGACCCGCGCGGCCACGAAGGATTCGTCGACCAGCCCCTCGCGCAGGATCACGTGGCCGATGGCGTTGAGCAGCGCGATGTCGGTGCCGGGGCGCGGCGCGAGGTGCAACTCGGCGCTGGCGGCCAGCGCGGTGCGGCGCGGGTCGATCACCAGCAGGCGCGCGCCGCTGCGCGCACGCTGGCGGATGCGCGCGCCGACCACCGGGTGGCATTCGAGCGCGTTGGCGCCGACCACGAGGATCGCGGCGGCGCGCTCGATATCGTCGTAGCTGCTGGTGGCGGCGCCGGTCCCGAGCATGCGCTGCATCGCCACCGCGCTGGGCGCGTGGCAGACCCGCGCGCAGCAGTCGACGTTGTGGGTGCCGAGTGCGACCCGCGCGAACTTCTGGGTCAGGAAGTTCTCCTCGTTGGTCGCGCGCGACGAGGCCAGCACGCCGATCGCGTCGGCGCCGTGGCGCTCGCGGACGCGGCGCAGGCCCGCGGCGGCCGCGGCGATCGCCTGGGGCCACTCGACCGCGCGCCAGCCACTGCCGTCGCGCAACAGCGGCCGGGTTTCGCGCCCCGGCGCATCGACGTAGCCCAGCGCGTAGCGGCCCTTGGCGCAGGCATGGCCGCGGTTGACCGCCGCGTCGATGGCGGGCCGCGTGGCGACCAGGCGATCGTCGGCGACGCCGAGCTCGAGCTCGCAACCGACCCCGCAATACGGGCACACCGTGCGGGTCCAGCGCTGCGGCGCCGCTGCGCCGACCCGCGCCGCATCGACGATCGCCGCGGTCGGGCAGGCGTCGGCGCAGGCGCCGCAACCGACGCAGGCGCTGGCGCCCAGAGTCGGCGCGTCGGCCGGCACGATGCGCAGTTCCGCGCCGCGGCCGACCGCGTGCCAGATCGATTCGCCCTGCACCTGGTCGCAGATCCGCACGCAGCGGAAGCACTGGATGCAGCGGCTCATGTCGACCTGCAGGTGCGGATGGCTGGCGTCGATCGATGCCGCCTCGCCCGCGGGCGCCAGCGGCGCGATGCCGTGGGCCGACAGCGCCATGTGGAGTTCCTTCGCGGGCCATGCCGCGAACCCGGCGGCGCTCGCGCGCGTGGCCAGCTGGACCAGCAGCCCGTGGCGGAATGCCAGCAGCGCCGCGCTCGCGGTCGCGATCGCCATGCCCGCGGCCAACGGCGTGTGGCAGGCCGGCAGCACTTGCGGCGGCGCGGCCGTGGCGTCGTTGCTGCGCATGCCCACCTCGACCGCGCAGCTCCAGCAGTCGCCGACCGGTGCCAGGCGCGGGTCGTGGCACAGCGTGGGCAGCGCGACGCCGAGCCCGCGCAAGGCATCGAGCACGCTGCCGCCGGCGGCGACGGCGTGCTCGCGGCCATCGATCGTCACGTGCAGGGGTGCGGCAGGATTCGGCGGCATGGGCACGGCGCACGGGGCGGGCCTTGCCCCTGCGCCTGTGATGGTACGCCGGTCGCGGGCGCGTGCCGCGGGTCGCTCAGGCGGCGGCCGGGGCCGGCTTGCGGTTGATGCAGCTCAGGTACAGCTCGGCCAGCGCGAGCTGGTCGATGCGGTATTTCTGCAGCTCGGGGCTGTACTCGACCATGTCGTGCGGGCGCAGCGCCACGCGCCACGGCTCGAAGTCGAGCGCGCGCAACTCGCGCTCGAACTCCGGTACCGCGATCGGGTTGAGTTCCGTGTACCACTGCCAGTACTGCGCGGGGGTGGAGAATTCGCCGGCGCGGTCGATGTATTGCGGGCGCCCGGCGAGCACGATCGCCTTGACCTCTTCCGGCGTGCGCTTGAGGTGGAAGTGCGGCTCGGCGCAGAACTCGCCCAGGTGATGGCCGAAGTTCGAGTAGTACAGGCCCGGGTGGACGAAGAACAGGCCGCCGGGCCTGAGCACGCGGCGGATCTCGGCCAGCGCGCGCGCATAGCCGCCGGCGATGTGCTCCAGCGAGCCCCAGGACAGGACCACGTCGAAGGAATCGTCGGCGAACTGCAGGTGGTTGGCGTCCTGGGCCTCGAAGCGCAGGTTCGGCGGCATCGGCAGGGCGCCGAGGCCGTTGTCGCGCAGGATCTGCGGCAGGCGCTCGTAGCCCTTGAAGGGATCGACCCCGACCATTTCGCGCGGCTGGCAGCGCAGCGCGACCCCGAGGTCGATCAGGCCGTCGCCGCAGCCCACGTCGAGCACGCGCCCGCGCAACTGCGGCGCGTCGGCCAGCATGTAGCTGATCACGGTGCGCGCCGCGTGGTCGAAGTGGCTGTGGAACCAGTCGCCGAGCCCGCGCGCCCAGCTCAGTTCGCGCACCACGTCGGGTCCCTCGTCGGAGCGCAGCTGCCAGGCGAACGCGGTGGCGCCGGCCTCGCCGTCGCCCGCGGCGACGCGCAGCGGGAATTCCGCGCGGGTCGCCTCGACGTCCTGGTTGGCGTCGCGGTGCCCCAGCGACACGCGCACGCGGTAGTCGCCCGCGGGCAGCGCCAGCGCGGCCGTCAGCGCGGAGCAGCGGTAGCGTCCCGCGGGCAGCCAGGCGACATCGATCTGCTGGCGCAGGCGGGTCGAGACCAGCGCGGCATCGGCGCCGGCCGCGACCAGTTCGAGCGTGAGGTCGAGGTCGAAGGCGATCGGGAGGTCGATCGCCACCACCACGTCGAAGCACGCCGGCGCACCGGTGCGTGGCGACGGCGTGGCGTTGAAGCCGACGATCTGCATCGGGAGTTTCCTTGGGGGGATCGCGCGCCGCGGCGGACTCGCGATTTTCGCACAGCGCGGGTCCGGCGATCCGCCGACGCCGCACACCCCATGCGCCCGGGCCGCGCGCCGGTTACGCTAGCGGCCTGGTGAATCGATGAACGCGCCACTGGACACGCGCCCCCTGCCGCAGGCCGAGACCGCGGGCTTCGACCGACTGTTGCGGTTCGTGGTGGTGATCGCGCTGATCGCCGCCTGCCTGCGCATCCTCGCGCCCTTCCTCGGCGCGCTGATCTGGGGCGTGATCATCGCGGTCACGCTGTGGCCCTCGTTCATCTGGCTCGAGGCCCGCCTGGGCCGGCGCACCTGGCTGGCGACCATCCTGACCGCGCTGGTGCTGGTCGCCTCGATGGTGCTGCCGCTCGCGCTGATCGGGGCCTCGCTGGCCGAGGGCGTGACCTGGCTGCTCGAGCACAACCTCGACGTGACCCAGCTCACCGGCCGACCCCTGCCGGGCTGGGTCGCCGGGATTCCACTGGTCGGCGAGCGCCTGGTGGCGTGGTGGTCGGGGGCGTCGTCGCAGGTCTCGGGGCTGTTCGCCCAGGTCGTTCCCTACCTCAAGGACAGCCTGCTGTTCCTGCTGCGCCAGGGCACCGCGGCCGGCGCGGCATTGGTGCAGATGCTGCTGGCGATCGTGGTGGCGGCGATCCTGCTGGCACGCCACGCTGGCGCCGGCGAGATCGCGCGCCGCCTCGCGGCCCGGCTCGACCCCGGGCGTGGCCACGAATTGCTCCTGATCGCCGCGCGCACGGTGCGCAGCGTGTCCTTCGGCGTGATCGGCGCGGCCTTCGTGCAGGCGGTACTGACCACGATCGGCCTGGCAGTGTCCGGGGTGCCGGCCGTGGGCCCGCTCGGCTTCCTCACCTTCCTGATCTCCGTGATCCAGTTGCCGACCCTGCTGGTGTGGGCGCCGGCGGCGTTCTGGCTCTACAGCACGGGCGAGATCGGCTGGGCGATCGCGCTGGGCATCTACGGGCTGGCCATCATCAACACCAGCGACAACCTGTTGCGGCCGCTGATCATCAGCCAGGGCGCGCGCCTGCCGCTGATCCTGATCTTCCTCGGCGTGATCGGCGGCCTGCTCGCGTGGGGCTTCCTGGGCCTGTTCATCGGCCCGACCCTGCTGGCGATGACCTACACCCTGTTCCTGGGCTGGATCGAGGCCTCGCCGATGCCGGCGGCCAGCGACGTCCCGGCCCCCGGGCCCGCGCCACCGGCGCCCCTTGCCTAGCCGCGCGCCGCGCCGGTCCGCGGCCGCGACGTCGCGCTTGCATTGGCTGGTGCGGGCTGCTGAGATTGGCGCTGCCTTGCCGCAAGGCTTCAGGGGCTCCGGCAAGTGACCGTCGCACCAAAAGCAACTCTCATGTCCGGCATCCTGGTCGTCGAGCGCTCGGCCACGCTGTCGCACCTGCTCTCCCGCACCCTGCAGGCAGCGCAGTACGACAAGTGGTCCGAACTCGCCGGCTACGGCGAGGCGATCGAGCACCTGAAGCAGGCCGCGCGGCTCGGGCATCCGTACCGCGTGCTGCTGCTGGGCGCGCCGGCGCGCCCCACGCGCGAATTCAACGAGCTGCTGGGCTACCTGCGCGAGGTGCGCGAACCGCCGCTGCCGGTGCTGCTGCTCGCGCACGAGAAGACCGCGGACGTGGCGGCCTGGATCGACAGCCGCGAGGACTCGGTCTTCATCCCGTGGGCGCAGTTCAGCCGCATCCCCACCGCGATCCGCCAGCTCGCGCCCGACGCCGGCGAGCCGGTGGCGGGCCCCGAGCGCAAGCCCGCCAACGGCCTGCGCCTGCTGTTCGTCGACGATTCGCCCAGCGTGCGCATGGCCTACCAGCAGCTGCTCGAGCGCGACGGCTACCAGACCGACACCGCCGCCAGCGTGGCCGAGGCCCACGACAAGGCCCGTGACGGCAAGTACGACCTCGCGGTGATCGACTACTTCCTGCCCGACGGCGACGGCGACGAGATCTGCCGCCGCCTGCGCGACACGCCGGCGGCGCAGAACACCATGCTCGCGATCATCACCGGCACCTACCGCGAGGACGTGATCAAGCGCTGCCTCGAGGCCGGCGCAGTCGAGTGCATGTTCAAGAACGAGGCCAAGGAGCTGTTCCTGGCCCGGGTCGGCTCGTTGGCGCGGCAGATCCAGATGCAGAAGAAGGTCGCGGCCGAGAAGCAGCGCCTCGACGGCATCCTGGGCTCGGTCGGCGACGGCGTGTACGGCGTCGACGAGGCCGGCGTGGTCACCTTCGCCAACCCGATGGCGCTGCGCCTGCTCGGCCACGCCGACGAGCGCCAGGTGGTGGGCAAGAACGCGCACGTGCTGTTCCACCACGCGGCCGAGGACGGCCACGTGCTGGCCCCGGGCGAGTCGATGCTGACCCGTGCCTACGCCGCCGGCGAGCCGCTCAACGGCCACGAAACCGTGTTCTGGGGCGCCGATGGCGAGCCCCTGCCGGTCGAACTCAACCTGCTGCCGCTGGCGATCGGCGGGCGCCGCGAGGGCTCGGTGGTGGTGTTCCGCGACATCAGCGAGCGCAAGAGCGCCGAGCGCCTGCGCTGGGAGCTGGCCCACGACACCCTGACCGGCCTCTACAACGCGCGCCACTTCAACCACGCGCTGACCCAGGAAGTGAACCGGCGCCGCGACCAGGGCGGCTACGCCGCGGTGCTGTACGTCGACATCGACCGCTATACCCACGTGATGGACGCGGGCGGACAGGGCGTGGCCGACCAGCTGGTGATCGATCTCGGCCAGCAGTATTCGCGCCGCCTGCGCGACGGCGACGTGCTCGCGCGCCTGGAGGGCGACCGCTACGGGCTGCTGCTGACCGCCGTGCAGCTCGACAACCTCTTCACCATTGCCGATGGTTTCCGCGAGCTGGTCCACAGCTGCTACTACGTCGCCAACGGCATCCGCCGCCACGCGACCGCTTCGGTCGGCGTCTCGATCATCTCGCGCGAAACGCCCTCGGCCGAATACACCATGGAGCGCGCGCGCGCGGCCTGCCAGTCGGCCAAGCAGCGCGGCCGCGACCAGACCCAGATCTTCGTCGGCGAGCACGAGATGCGCGTGGCGCGCGAGCTCGAGGCCGGCTGGAGCGAGCGCTTCCGCAGCGCGATCGAGGACGACCGCTTCGTCTTCGACGTGCAGCCGATCGTGCCGATCGCGGCCCTGCCCACGCGCGAGGACCAGATCCAGCAGCGGCACGGCTGGCGCATGGACGGCGCGGGCAGCGGCCACGTCTACCTGTTCGAACTGCTGGTGCGCATGATCGGCAAGGGCGGCGAGGTGATCTCGCCGGGCGTGTTCGTGCCGCTGGCCGAGCGCGTGGGCATGATGCCCAAGATCGACCTGTGGATCGTGACCCGCGCGCTGCGCTTCCTCGCCGCCAACAAGGCCCACGCCACCCGCATCTCGTTCAACGTCAACCTCTCGAACCAGACCCTCTCGGACCCGGACACGCTCAAGCTCATCGCCGACACCGTGCGCGCTTCCAGCGCGGCGCCCGGCCAGCTGGTGTTCGAGATCACCGAAACCACCGAAATGACCAGCCTGCACAACGTGCGGCGCTTCATCCAGACCATGAAGGGCCTGGGCTGCCGCTTCGCGCTCGACGACTTCGGCACCGGCTTCTCGTCCTTCACCCACCTGCGCCACCTGCCGGTGGACTTCGTCAAGATCGAGGGCAGCTTCGTCGAGGGCATGTCGGGCTCGGAGCTCGACTACAAGATGGTGCAGTCGATCACCCAGCTCGCGAAGTCGCTCAAGATGAAGGTCGTCGCCGAGCACGTCGACGGCTTCCGCACCCTGCAGTCGCTGCGCGACTGCGGCGTGGACATGGTCCAGGGCAACTACATCGGCGAGCCGCGGCCGCTCGCCGAGCTCGATTTCAGCGTGATCCTGCCGCCGGCCCTGATGGCCTCCGCCACCCAGGCCTGAGCCGCGCCGCGCCAGCGCGCCCGCCACGGGCGGCTGGCACACCTGATGCTTCCTGTATTCCAGGCCGTGCGCCTGGCGCGCGGCGCTGTTTCCGGAAGTGCGACGGCATCCACAAAACCCGGTGGGCGCCAGTCGCAAGGTGGCTGCCCCCGGCGCGTTAATCTTTCGTTATGCGGCCGGACCCTAGACTGCCTAAGTCCCTGCGGAGCAGGGGTTATGGACAATTCCAAGGAATAGGATTAGAAAGACGCCGTAACTTGCTGATCATTAAGACCATGACCCCGACCGTCTCTATGCTGATGATCGCCGCCGCCACCCTGGCGGTGCTGTCCCTCAAGCGCGTTCCCGAGGGGCAGGCGTACACCATCCATCGATTCGGGCACTACCGGCGCACCCTCGACGCCGGCCTGCACTGGATCCTGCCGCTGATCGAGAAGGTGGCGCATCGCGTCAGCCTGACCGGACGCGCACTGTCAGTCGCACCCCAGACCCTGGTCGCCGAAGGCACCGCCACGACCCTCCAGGGCCGGGTCTACTACCAGGTGCTGGACGTCGCCCGCGCCGATGCCGAAGCCGATCACCTCGACGACGTCGTGCTGGGCCAGTTGCTCGCCACCCTGCGCCGCGACGCCGCGAACCTCGACCAGGCGTCCGACGGCGAGCTCAACGCCGTGCTGAAGCGCGACCTCAACCTCGAACTGCGCAGCCACGGCGTCGTCGTCACCCGCTGCCAGCTGCAGCGCGACGCCGCCTGAATCGCGAGCGTCGCTTGTCGTAGCGGCCTCAGCCGCGAGCGAGGCCTGTCGCGCGCAGAGCGCGCTCCTACAGAGCCGGCGTTGTAGGAGCGCGCTCTGCGCGCGATAGGCTCCGCGGTCCACCGACACCACCCCTGCAAGTCGATCCTGATTAGGGCCGTGGCGCTGGCTTTCGGCACGCCGCGTCCCGATACTGCGCGCCCGCCTTCGCCCACCGCCCCCGTGCCACCCGATCTTTCCACCCTGCGCGCCCCGCTCGAGGCCGGCCTCGAACAGCTCGGGCTCGCCCTTGCGCCGTCGCAGGTCGACCAGTTGCTGGCGTACCTGGCGCTGCTCGCGCACTGGAACACGGTGCACAACCTCACCGCGGTGCGCGACCCGGCCCAGATGGTGCCCAGGCACCTGCTGGACTCGCTCGCGGTCCTGCCCTGGGTCGAGGGCGACACCTTGTGCGACCTCGGCAGCGGTGCCGGGTTGCCGGGCATCCCGCTCGCGATCGCCGCGCCGCGGCTGCGCGTGTGGCTGGTCGAGGCCACCGGCAAGAAGGCGCGCTTCCTCGAACTGGTCGTGCGCGAGCTCGGCCTGGCCCGGGTGCAGGTGATCGCCGAGCGCGCCGAGAGCGCCAAGGTGCCGCAGCGCGTGGCCACCGTCACCGCGCGCGCGCTCGCCGCGCTGCCTGAAATCGCGCGCCATGCCGCGCGCTGGCTGGCGCCCGGCGGCAAGCTGCTGGCGCTCAAGGGCCCGAACTACGCGGAGGAACTGGCCGGGTTGCCTGCCGGGTGGACGATCGAGGCGACACCCCGCCTGACCGTGCCGGGCT
>JAGOEZ010000305.1 GCA_017997455.1 Lysobacterales bacterium
TACATCTGCAGCACCACGTACTGGGCGTTCGGCGCCGCGGGTGCGCCGGGGAAGACTTCCACCACCTTCATCAGGTGGAATGCGGCGTGTGCGGGCGGGGCGCCGAGCAGCGCCAGGGCGACGGCGGCGGCGATGATCCGGGGGGTGCGCATGGGCGGCTTCCGGTCGGTAGCGGGGGCCGCGGCGTGCGCCCGGCGGGTGGAGGCTACCGGGACGGGGGTGGGGACTCCAGTTCGACGCTGTCCTTCGCGCTGCACGTCGCGGCCTGCACCACCTGACCCACGTCAATCCGGCCAAACCCCGATTCGCGCATCATCCGGAGGTAGGCCGGGACACCGACACAGTTGCGTCATTCGAAGCCGTTGCCGAAGATCACCGGCCGCGCAGGCCCGACGATGCGCGGCGCCGCGATAAGCAGACTGTCCTCGCCACCGTCGGCCGCGAGGCGAAATGCGAGGTTGGCGGTCTCGCCGGCCGCGCCGGAAAACGGCGGGCCGGCGACGAATCGCCACTGCGGCCCGACGATCGCGACGGTGGAGCCGGGCTGGTTGCCGGTGAAGGTACCGCCCGCGTCGAAAATTGGCATCGAGATTGTCACGCCCTGGTCGGTCGTGCCGCCGGCGCGGATCCAGACTTCGCTCCAGTAGCGATGTCCGGGGGCCAGCGGGGCTCGAACCTGCTGGTGGTCGAAGCCCTCGCTGCTGCCATTGCCACCGGTGACCTGCAGCCGCACCGCGGTGGTCGCCGTGCTGCCGGGGAACAGCGCGCCCGCGGCGAGGGGTTCGGTCGCGACCGTCAGCGATCCGGCGCCCACCGCGAAGGCGCGCCAGGCGTTGGGAATCGCACCGGTCACTGTGCCCTGCGACGCACCGCCGGTGCCGGTGAAGGCGGGATTCGGCGCTTCATTCGCGACCGCAGGCCCGAGCAGCGTCGGCAATGCGACCAGGATCGTGTTCTCACCGCCGTCGTTCTGCAGGCGGAACGAGACGTGGCCGTAGGCGTCGCCAGGGTCGGCGGTGAACGTGGGGCTGTCGAATGCGGTCCATGCGGACGTCGCGGGTTGGGTGAAGTTCGCCGGGTCGCGCCCGGTGAACGCCAGCGCGGTGTCGAATAATGGCATGCCGAACCGGAACGTCTGTGGCGATGCGTCGGCATTGCCGCTGCGCACGTAGATGCGTGCCTGGTACGTCCGGCCGGGCACGATGGTGAACAGCGCCGGCGCATGGTCGAACACCTGGTCCGTGCCGAACGCGCTGACGCTGATCCTGACCGCCGTGGCGGGCGGGCTGCCGGGGAACAGCGCGTCGGCCGCCAGCGCAACGCTCGAGACGTCCATCGCGCCGCCGGTCAGCGCGATCGCGCGCCAGAGCGTGGGTGCGGTGCCGGTTACGTTGCCGGCAACTGCGCCGTTGCGATCCAGGAGCAGCGCATTGGGAATCTGGTTCGGGTCCGCCGCGCCGGTCGGCGGCGTGCCGGCGGACGCAACCGAGGCGAGCACGACGCATGCAAGAACGGACGCCAGCGACTTCATGGTCGATCCTCTTGCGACGAGCGAAGCGGGGACATGCCGAATCATACGCCCGCCGGCGCGTACCATCACGTCGCCCGTACCGCCGAATCCCGCATTCAGCGGGCAATTGCCCCGCCGCGTCCAGCGCCAAATGACCCACGTCAATCCACGCGTGCCCGAATCCGCGCATCATCTGGCGACACCATCCTGACGCGGAGCGGATGCATGGCCTCCGAAGCCGAAGTCGCTGCCCTCACGCCCGCCACCCTGCCGGCGACGGATGCTCACTCGGCGGAACGCTGGCAGCGCTTCCACGCCGACGGCATCCCCGAGTACCTCGCCCGCAACTACTGGTGGGCCTACCTCTCGCGGCCGGGCATGGCCTTCTTCGACTGGCAGCCGGTGGTCAACCTGATCCTGATCGGGCAGTACCGGCGGCTCATGGACTTGGCGCTGGCGCGCATCGACCGCGACAGCGCGCGCACCCTTCAGATCGCCTGCGTGTACGGGCAGCTCACGCCGCGGCTTGCGGGGCACCTGCGCAGCGGCACGCTGGACGTGGTCGATGTCGCGCCGGCGCAGCTTGGCCTTTGCGCGCGCAAGCTGGCGGCCGTGGGCGGTGATGCGCGGCTGACGCGGATGGACGCGGAGTCGCTCGCGCTGGCCGATGGCAGCTACGACCATGTGCTGATGTTCTGCCTGCTGCACGAGATTCCGCCGGCGACGCGGGCGGCGGCGCTGGGCGAGGCGCTGCGCGTGCTCAAGCGCGGTGGGCGCCTGGTGATCGTGGATTTCGGCGAAGCCGGGTGCGGCAAGCGCTCGCGGGTGCTAGACGCATGGCGGCGCGTGCTGGGGCGGATGGAGCCGTTCCTCGGCGGGTTCATCGCCGAGGATCTGGTAGCCGGATTGCGCGCGGCGGCGCAGCGGGTGGGGCGGCGGGTGGAGGCGATCAAGCAGGTTGCGGTGCTGGGGGGGTTGTATCGGGTGGTCGAGGTTCGGATCGACTGAGGGAAGTGAGGCGCTGATCGCGCGCAGAGCGCGCTCCTACAACGCCGGCTCTGTAGGAGCGCGCTCTGCGCGCGATAGGCCCATGTCGCGGCTGAACCCGCTCCCGCAGCAATGCGGGCGCGCTACAACGCTCAGCGCGCC
>JAGOEZ010000093.1:0-2928 GCA_017997455.1 Lysobacterales bacterium
TTGCCCGGCGCATAGGCCTCCCACAGGCCGTTGCGCTGCAGCGCGAACAGGTCCTGCAGCGCGGACGCATGGCTGGACGCGACGGGCACGGCCAGGACCAGCAGGATCGACCAACGCATCGGCGAGGCTCCTTGCGGGCGGGACACGGCGGATTCTAGCGAACGAGCGTGCGCCCTTGCAGGCACCGATCGCGGGATGCGGCCGCGCGGTGGTCGCGGCGATACAATCCGCGCTCCCGCCGCCGCGACCTGCCGCCATGACCGACACGCTCCCCGATCGCCTCAGCGTCAACCCGCGCAGCAAGTTCTACGACGAAGCCTTGCTCGAGCGCGGCATCGGCATCCGCTTCAACGGGCAGGAGCGCAACAACGTCGAGGAGTACTGCCTCAGCGAGGGCTGGATCCGCGTGCCGGCGGGCAAGGCGCTGGATCGCAGCGGCAACCCGATCACCTTCAAGCTGACGGGCAAGGTGGAAGCCTGGATCAAGAACCCGGCCGGAGACGCACCGTGACCACCAATGCCGAACTGCTCCAGCGCCGCATGGCCGCCGTGCCGCGCGGGGTGTCGACCGCGACCACGCTGCACGTCGAGCGGGCCGAGAATGCCGAGATCTGGGACGTGGAGGGCCGGCGTTACGTCGACTTCGCCTCCGGCATCGCCGTGCTCAACACCGGCCATCGCCACCCGCGGGTGATCGCGGCGGCCAAGGCGCAGATGGACCGCTGCACGCACGCGGCCTTCCAGGTCGCGGGCTACGAGTGCTACATCGAACTGTGCGAGCGGCTCAATGCGCTGGCGCCGATCGAGGGCGCGGCCAAGACCATCCTGTTCTCGACCGGCGCCGAAGCCGTGGAGAATTCGATCAAGATCGCGCGCGCGGCGACCCGGCGCAGCGCGGTGATCGCCTTCACCGGCGGCTTCCACGGCCGCAGCTTCATGGCGATGTCGCTCACCGGCAAGACCGCGCCATACAAGCGCAGCTTCGGGCCGCTGCCAGGCGAGATCTTCCACGTGCCGCTGCCGGTGGCGCACTTCGGCGTCTCGGTTGAGGACTCGCTCCACGCCATCGAGCAGGTGTACAAGGCCGACGTCGCCGCGGACGAGGTGGCGGCGATCATCCTCGAGCCGGTGCAGGGCGAGGGCGGCTTCCACCAGGCGCCGACGGAACTGATGCGCGCGCTGCGCGCGATGTGCGACCAGCACGGCATCGTGCTCATCGCCGACGAGGTGCAGGCCGGCATCGGCCGCACCGGGCGCTGGTTCGGCATCGAACACACCGGGGTCAAGCCCGACCTCATTACGGTGGCGAAATCGCTGGCTGGCGGCTTCCCGCTCTCGGGCGTGATCGGGCGGACGGCCTTGATGGATGCGGTGGAGCCCGGTGGGCTGGGCGGCACGTATGCCGGTTCGCCGGTGGCCTGCGCGGCGGCGCTGGCGGTGCTCGACGTGATCGCGGAGGAGAAACTGCTGGCGCGCGCCGAGGTACTGGGGCAGGCCACGCGCCAGCACCTGGCGGCCTTCGCGGCCGACCGCGGCTTGCGGCCCATCGGCCACGTGCGCGGACCCGGCGCGATGGTCGCCTTCGATCTGCTCAAGGCGCACGGCAGCGACGAGCTCGATCCGGTCGCCGCGCAGGGCGTGGTCAAGCGCGCGCATGCCCTCGGGCTGGTCGTCCTGGGCTGTGGCAACTACGGCGAGGCCATCCGCCTGCTGTACCCGCTCACCATCTCCGATGCCGTGCTCGACGAGGGATTTGCCTTGTTGCGCGAAGCCCTGAGGCCGGGTTGAGTCGCCCGCACGCCGCGATGGTCGCGCCGGCGCCGCGCCGCACCGTCCCCCGCGCCAACCCGATCAGGGCGATCCATCGCGCGCCGGGCCCGGTCGATGGCTGAGCTCGGCGCCGCGCCGCGTGTACGGCTCGCCGGCATCGCGGACCTGGACGCGCTGGCGCCGCTGTTCGACGCCTACCGCCAGTTCTACGGCTATCCCGCCGATTCCCTGCTGTCGCGCGACTACCTCGCCGCGCGCCTGGCCCGCGCCGAGTCGATCGTGCTGCTGGCCGAGGATGCGACGGGCCGGGCCAGCGGCTTCTGCCAGATGTACCCGACCTGGGATTCGCTGCTCGCCGCGCCGCTGTACGTGCTCTACGACCTCTACGTGGCGCCGGCGAGCCGGCGCGGCGGCGTCGCACGCACCCTGATGCTCGCCGCGCAGGACCTGGCCCGCGCCCGCGGCGCGCGCAAGCTGGAACTGTCGACCACGCGCACGAACCTCGCCGCCCAGGCGCTCTACGAGTCGCTGGGCTGGGTGCGCAGCGAGCAGTTCCTCACCTACGGCAAGCCGCTCTAGCCGCTATTCGAAGCCAGTGGCGATCGGCGTGGGGCACTTCGAGCGCAGGCTCGTGCCGGATGTCGCGCCGGGTGCCGGTACTCAGGGCCGCAGGCGCACGCGCGCGATCGCCGGCTGGTCGAGGCTGCCGAGGTAGAGCCAGTCGCCGATCTGCCGGACGGTCGTGACCGGCGCGTAGGCATCGTCGCCGGCGTACTGCAGGGAATCGACCACGCGGCCGTCGAGGTCCAGCGCCACCACGTAGCCGTGGCGCACCGGCTGCGGGCGCAGGAAGGGCGGCAGCCGCGCCACCACCTTGCGCAGTCGCGGATAGGGTCCCAGGCGATCGAGCGCGGCATTGCGCGGATTGGCCAGCGCGACCCAGTAGCGATCGCGGCCGTCGAACGTGATGTTGTCGGGAAAGCCCGGCAGGTTGTCCGCGAAGGTTTCGGTTTGGCCGGCGCGCGGCCCGGCGAGCCAGTGGCGCAGCACGCGGTAGCTGCCGGTCTCGCAGACCAGCAGGTACTGCTCGCCGGGACCCGGCACCACGCCGTTGGCGAACTCGAGCCCGTCGCGCAGCAGCGTGGTCTCGTGCGTGGC
>JAGOEZ010000093.1:3028-9697 GCA_017997455.1 Lysobacterales bacterium
CGCTCGATGGCACGCAAGCGCTCGTTGGGCGCGTACACGCCTGCGGCTTCAGGTGCGGGCGGCGGCGTCCACGCGACCGGCTCGATCGCGACCGGCCAGGCGGCGAGATACGCGCCGGCGCTGGCGAACAGCGCGACGATCAACCAGCGCCAACCGCGTTTGCCGGCAATCACCTGATCATCCTGTCGACTGTAGGAGCGGCGTCAGCCGCGACCAGGCTTATCGCGCGCAGAGCGCGCTCCTACAGAGCCGGCTTCGTAGGAGCGCGCTCTGCGCGCGATAAGCCTGGTCGACGCTGGAGCCCCTCCCAAGGGCGGGTACGCAAGCGACCGCCTATTGCAGCAGGCCGCTACCGAACAGCAACTGCTCCCACAGGCCCGCGCTCAAGGCGACCCAGGTGGCGATGAAGACCATCAGCGCCAGTTGCCAGCGACCGCCCGACAACGCCGCGGCGACGACCGCGGTGCCCGCCGCCTGGTCCCAGTGCGTGCGGCCATGGTTCAAGCGGCGCGCGCCGGCGACCAGCATGGTGAAGAACGCGAGCACCGGGATGCCGAGCCCGAGGCCACGCAGGTAGACATCGAGCGCGCGGCGGAAGGTGGCCAGCGGATTCGCCCGCCCGCCGTCGCCGGCGACGACGCGCAGGCCCAGCAGCGCCTTGCCCGGAGTGGTCCCCGCGACCGCGAGCATCAGCGCCTCCAGCGGCACCATCACCAGGAAGGCAAGCAGCCACAGGGCCAGCGGCGTGGGCGCGCTGGCCAGCAGGCCCGGCATCTCCGGGCCGCCGATGCCGCTGCGGGTGGCGTAGTGCCAGGCCACGATCGCGCCGACCACGCCCAGGCTCAAGGTGTCGATCGCGCGCGCGATGAAACGGCGCAGGCATTCGAGCGCGGCCGCCGCGCTGGCGCTGGAATCCTTGCCGGTGGCCTTGGTCCCGGCGCGCACCTTGGCTTCCACGGTTGGCGGCAGGGACGGCTTGGCCGTCGCCGTGCCGGCGGCCTGCAATGCTTCCAGTGCCTGCTTGCGCTTGGCCTCCGATGCCGACAGCAGGCGCTGGCCGTCGTCGGTGCCGCCTGCGGCCTTGCGCCGCTGCTGGGCCTGGGCGCGTCGCTGGGCGGCGCTTTGCTTCGATTGCGCCGGTCGCGCGGCCGGCGGCGCATCGTAGGCCAGGCGCGATTCGATCCCGGACTGCGCGCTGGCCGCCGAACGGGCCGCGTCGGCAGCCGGCGATGCCAGCCCGACGCCGGCGATCGGCCGCCACTCGGCGATCTCGACGTGCCACACCAGGGCATCGGGCGGGAAGCTGCCGCGCGAATGCGCGTCGAGCATCTGCGCGCGCGTCATCGGGCCAGCGGCATCGCCATCGGCCCCGGCCACGTACCAGCCGTCTTTGAGCGATTTCATCGCGCGCCACGCCCCGGGACCCCGCCGCAGTGTAGCCGCACGGCGGACGGCGGGGCGACGGGGCGGCGGCCGGAAGTTGACGTGGGTCAAGGTGGCGACGGCCCGGTGCAGGTACAAAGGGTGTGGCATTCATGCTGTACGTGTTGCCGACGGCCCGTTTCGAGCCCATGGAAAGGCGCTTGGCGACGGGCGGGGAGGTCCGGGTCATGGCATCGCGATGGCGTTGCGTGATCGGGTGGCTGCGCCGGCCGCATGCGGCGATGGCGGCCGGATCGCTGCTGCTGATCGGCCTGGTCCTGGGCGTGGGCGGACTCGCCGGCACGGCAGCCTTCGTCAGCTACACCAACACCGAGGACTTCTGCATCTCCTGCCATGAGATGCGCGCGTTCCCCTACGCCGAATTCCAGCAGAGTGCGCATTGGCGCAGCGCCAGCGGCGTGAAGCCCGGATGTCCGGACTGCCATGTTCCCACCGCGCTGGGGCCCAAGATGTGGGCCAAGATCCGCGCTTCCTATTCCGAACTGCCGGGGCATTTCCTCGGCACGATCAACACGCCCGAGAAATTCGAGGCCCATCGCCTGGCGATGGCGCAGAGCGTGTGGGCGAAGATGAAGGCCACCGACTCGCGCGAATGCCGCGGCTGCCACGACGTGACCGCCATGGCGCTCGACGAGCAGGCCCCGCGCGCCCGCGCGCAGCACGAGGACGCGGCCAAGTCCGGCGAAACCTGCATCGATTGCCACAAGGGCATCGCCCACACCAAGCCCGTGCTGCCGGAAGACGCGGCGGCAGAGGAAGAAGACTTCTCGCTCTGACCGGAGGTTGCCGATGAACGCGAAACGCCTGCAGCAGTCGCGCCCCGCATCACACCGGACCGTGCCTGCCGTGCTCGTGGCCGTGTACTCGCTGCTCGCCGCCGGTGCCGCCGGCGCCGTCGACTGGAGCGCGGCGCCGACCAAGGACGTGCCGGTGTTCCATCCGGGCCAGGCTTCGTGGGAATGGGCGCTGACCGAGAAGGATCACAGCGGCGCACCCAAGTTCCGCGGCGGCAAGAACTGTCGCGCTTGCCACGATGGCGAGCAAGCCGACATCGGCAAGCGTATCGCCAGTGGCGAGAAGCTCGAGCCACAACCGTTGGCCGGCAAATCAGGGTCGAACACGCTCAAGGTCGCGGCGGCCCGCGACGATGCACGTCTATACCTGCGCCTGAACTGGAAGCCGGCGGCCAGCGCCGGCGCGCCGATGGACCCCGGCGTCGCCGCGCGCGTGACCGTGATGTTCGACGACGGCCAGATCAAGGAAGCGACCCGTGCCGGCTGCTGGTCCAGTTGCCACGACGATGCGATCGGCATGGCCAGCGCGCCGGCCGGCGCGGAGATCACCAAGTACCTCGGCGCCTCGCGCGCGAAGATGGGGCGCAGCGGTGGCGGTGCGGCCGCCAAGCCGGACGCGGACATCGCGGCCCTGCTCGCGCAGGGCACCTTCCTCGAGTACTGGCAGGCGCGGCTCAACCCCGGCAAGCCGGCGGTGCCGGTCAACGGCTGGGTCCTGGACCAGCGCCACGAGCAGCAGCCCACCGCGATCAGCGCCGAGGCCGAGTTCGCCAACGGCGAATGGAGCGTGGTGCTCAGCCGCGCGCTGGCCGCGGCCGGCAATGGACAGAAGGCGCTGGTGCCGGGCAAGACCTACACGCTCGGATTCGCGCTGCACGACGACCACGCCAACCACCGTTTCCACCAGGTCTCGTTCGAGTACACGCTGGTGCTCGACCAGGGCACCGCGGACTTCGTCGCGGCCAAGCGCTGACGGATCGCCCGTGGCATCGACGCGGCAGCAAGGAGGACCCATGCAGACGAACCTGAAGGCCACGCTGCGATCCGCGACCCTCGGCGCCTGCCTGCTGGCCCTGCTGCCATGGGCCACGGCCGTGCGCGCCGAGGTCCCGGCCGCGGCCGCGGAATCGGTGCGCGTGTGCACCAAGTGCCATGACGAGACCGACGCCGCCCCGGTGCTGTCGATCCTCAAGTCGAAGCACGCTACCGTCGCCGATTCGCGCACCCCGTTTGCCGACCAGGCTTGCGTGACCTGCCACGGGGCCAGCGAGGCGCACGTGCGCAAGGCCGAGGAAGGGACCGAGCGCGCCGCGCCCGATATCGTCTACGACAGCCCGCAGGCCACTCCAACCGCGACCGCGAATGGCGTGTGCATGAACTGCCACGAGGGCGGCCTGCGCATGCACTGGCAGGGCAGCGCGCACGAGTTCCAGGGCGAGGCCTGCACCAGTTGCCACGACGTCCATACCGGCCGCGATCCGGTGCTGGCCAAGGACACCCAATCCGATGTGTGCTTCACCTGCCACCAGAACAAGCGCGCGGAGACCCTGCGGCCGTCCACGCACCCGCTGCGCGAAGGCGAGATGGCGTGCAGCGACTGCCACAACCCGCACGGCTCGACCGGCCCGCGCCTCCTGACCGAGGGCACGGTCAACGAGACCTGCTACACCTGCCACCAGGAGAAGCGCGGCCCCTTCCTGTGGGAGCACGCGCCGGTGCGCGAGGACTGCACGCTCTGCCACCGCCCACACGGCTCGGTGCACGCCAACCTGCTGAAGACGCGCAGCCCGTGGCTCTGCCAGCAGTGCCACATGGCCTCGCAGCATCCCAGCACCGCCTACAGCGGCACCGGATTGCCCGGGCCGACCACGCCTTCAGGCGCCCAGCAGTTGCTCGGCAAGAGCTGCCTCAACTGCCACCAGCAGGTGCATGGCAGCAACCATCCTTCGGGCGTGCGCAAGACGCGGTAGCGCGGACCGTTCCGCAAGCGAGGTGACGCATGAACACTCAAGCCGGTCGTACCCGCAACGTGCAGCGGCCCATGGCGGCGCTCGCGGCGGCGATCCTGCTGGCGCTGGCTGCGCCGGCTGCCGTCGCGCAGGACGAGGAGGAGTCCTTCTCGCTCGATGACGACACCGCGCTCGCCGAGGAACCGGCCAAGGAACCGGATCCCGACCTCAAGGTGCAGCGCAACTGGATCGAGATCGGCGCCGGCTACGTCAGCGACTCCTCGTTCAAGTTCGGCAAGTACACCGGGCTCGAGGAGAAGGGCGTCTACGGCGTCCTGAACTTCGACGTCGGCGGCCGCTCGCCGTGGGATGGCGAGGTCGCCAGCTGGTGGCGTTCGAGCGCATCCGACCTCGGCCTCGACTCGCGCGAGATCGGCGTGGAGGGCGGGGTGCAGGGCCAGTACCGGGTGTACGCAAGCTACGACGAGATCCCGGTCTATCGCTCCGACAGCGCCAGCACGATCTATACCGGCGCCGGTCCGGACGGGATCCAGCGCCTGCCGGGCAACTGGGTCGGGGCGCAAACCACCGCGGGCATGACCCAGCTCAACAACAGCCTCAACGGGGTCGACCTCGAGCAACTGCGTCGGCGCTTCGAACTCGGCTTCGACGGCACCGCGCGCGAGCACTGGGACTTCGGCAGCAGTTGGCGCCACGAGAACCGCGACGGCAACAAGTCCTTCGGCGCCGTGATCGGCAACAACGGCGGCAATCCGCGCGCGGTGCTGATCCCCGAGCCCATCGACTACAGTAGCGACGACTTCGACGCGGTGATGAGCTTCCGCGACCAGAAGAAGCAGTTCAGCCTCGCGTACCACGCGTCCTTGTTCGACAACAACCAGGGCAGCTTCGGCTGGGAGAACCCCTACAACTCGATCAATGGCTGGACCCCGGTCGTCGTCGGGTTCCCCAACGGCGAGGGCCAGGCCGGCGGCCCGCCGGAAAACCAGTTCCACCAGGTCAGCGCCGCCGGCGGGTGGAATTTCTCCGGCACCATGCGCCTGGACGGCGACCTCGCCTATGGCCGCATGACGCAGGACGACGACTACCTGCCGTACACGATCAATCCCGCCCTGGCGGCGACAATCACGCAGCCGCTGCCGCGCGGCTCGCTCGATGCCCGCATCGACACCACCCTGGGCAACCTGCGCCTCTCGGGCCGGCCCACCGATCGCCTGCGCTGGAACGCCGGACTGCGCTACGACGACCGCGACAACAAGACCCCGCGCGACGAGTACGTCTACATCGGCGGCGACTCGCTGGCGCAGAACACCGGCGTCACCAGCAGCTTCCGCCGCTTCAACACGCCATTGAGCTACTCCGAGACGCGATTCCGCGGCGATGTCGGCTACCGCGTCGCCGACTGGCTGGATGCGTCGCTGGTCGGCGAGTACCGCGACATTGATCGCACCTACGCCGAGCGCGAGGAGACCGACGAGACCAACTGGACCTTGAACCTGCGCAGCAATCCCTGGGACAGCTTCGAGGCCTCGCTGCAGCTGGTTGCCAGCAACCGCGACGGCTCGACCTACGACGGTACCGAACCCTTCCTGTCCGGCTACTCGCCGGGCTACACCAGCACCGTGCCCGGCGGCTGGGAGAACGCGCCCGGCCTGCGCAAGTACCACCTGGCCGACCGCGATCGGCAGCAGGCAATCCTGCATGCGACCTACATGCCAACCGAGGCGTGGGCCTTGGGTTTCAACGTCAACTACATCGACGACGACTTCGACGACTCCGAGCTGGGGCTCACCAGGAGCATCGCCAGCGACTACACGCTGGACGTCGCCTATGCGCCGGGGCAGAACTGGAGCACCTACGGCTTCTACACCTACGAGCGCATCGATTCGGACCAGGACGGCCGCAGCATCCGCGGCGCCGCCACCCGCGTGGCCGATGCGGTGGACCCGAACCGTTCGTGGTTCGCAGACCAGCGCGACGACATCCAGACCTGGGGCCTGGGCGTGGAGACGCGCTGGTTCGAGGACAGGCTGGAGCTCAATATCGATTACCTGGACTCCTCGTCCGAGTCGGACATGTTCGTCACCGCCGGCACCGCGCTGACCTACGCGGCGCTGCCGACGCTGGACACCGACCTGCAGTCGCTGGGCGTGAACGCGACCTGGAACTGGACCCGGGACGTGGCGATCCGCGGCGGCTACTGGCTCGAGAAGTACGACTCCACCGACTGGGCGCTCGACGGCGTCGAGGCCAACCAGCTCGCCAACGTGATCCTGTTCGGCGAAGAGAGCCCCGACTACGACCTGCACGTGGTGACGCTGAGCGTGATCGTCACCTTCTAGGTCGCGGCCGCGACGGCGATGGGGCGCGGTCGCCTGCTGCCAGGGCGGTGCGTCCGCGGTCGCGCATGAGATGCGCTCCTACAGAGCGAGGCCCTGTAGGAGCGCATCTCATGCGCGACC
>JAGOEZ010000306.1 GCA_017997455.1 Lysobacterales bacterium
CGCGAAGCGGACAGCAACAGGTCGACGCCTTGCGGATTGCCGCTGATGAGGCCGTCGAGCAGCAGCAGGTAGGCCGGCAGGCCATCGGCGACCGTGGCCGGATCGTCCTGGTCGAGGATGCCGCGCGAGAGGTCGTCGCCCAAACCTGCGCCGGCACGGCTCACCAGGCCCGAGCAGCCCGCCAGCGCAAGCGCCAGCAGCATGGCCAACGCAAGCCACGCGCAGGAACGGGCGGACATCGGCAAATCCAGGGGGGCGACAGGCGACCGCGACATGTGCCCCGATTGTACTGGCAGGGGCCATTTCACGGTGAAGACGCGGCGCCCCCTTCCAGCGCTTCGGCCGCCTCGAGCGTGTTCTGCACCAGCATCGCGACCGTCATCGGGCCGACGCCCCCCGGTACCGGGGTGATCCAGCTCGCGCGTTGCGCCGCCGCCTCATGCTCGACGTCGCCGACCAGGGTGCCATCGGCGAGACGATTGATCCCGACGTCGACCACCACGGCTCCGGGCTTGATCCATTCGCCCTGCACCAGTCCCGGTCGCCCGGCCGCCACCACCACGATATCGGCGGCCGCCACGTGGCCGGGCAGGTCGGCGGTGAAGCGATGGCAACAGGTGATGGTGCAGCCGGCCAGCAGCAGTTCCAGCGCCATCGGGCGGCCCACGTGGTTGGAGACGCCCACGATGGTGGCATCGCGGCCGCGCACCGGCCGGTCGGTATGCGCAAGCAGCGTCATCACGCCCTTGGGCGTGCACGGGCGCAGTCCGGGCTGGCGCAAGGCGAGCTTGCCGATGTTCTCGGCATGGAAGCCGTCGACGTCCTTCCAGGGGTGGATGCGCTGGATCAGCGCATTGGTGTCGAGGTGCGGCGGCAGCGGCAACTGGACCAGGATCCCGTGCACGGCCGGATCGGCGTTGAGGCGCTCGACCAGCGCCTCGAGCTCATCCTGGGTGCTGGCCGCGGGCAGGTCGTAGTCCTGCGAGCTGAAACCCACGCGCTGGCAGGCGCGGCGCTTGTTGCGCACGTACACCGCGGAGGCCGCGTCGCTGCCGACCAGCACCACGGCCAGGCCCGGCGCGCGGCGACCCGCGGCCACCCGCTCGGACACACGGCGCCGGATGCGATCGAGCACGCCATCGGCGATGCGCTTGCCATCGAGGATCCTTGCACTCATGCGCTGGCGGGCCGGGCGTTGCGGAGCGGCGATTATCCGGGCTCCGCGCCCGCGCCGCTAGAATGCGCCACCGATCCGCGGAGCCCGGCCATGCCCCTGCAGCCCCAGTACGAAGCCATCGCCTTCCGGCGCCTGGTCGAGCACCTGCGCACGCGCAGCGAGGTCCAGAACATCGACCTCATGAACCTCGCCGGCTTCTGCCGCAACTGCCTCGCCGACTGGTATCGCGAGGCCGCCGCGGCCGACGGCGTCGCGCTCGACAAGGACGCGGCCCGGGAGCTCATCTACGGCATGCCGGTCACCGAGTGGAAGGCGCGGCACCAGCGAGCAGCCACGCCTGCGCAGCAGGCCGCCTTCGACGCGGCCAAGCCGGATCACGCGCCCGGCGCTTGAGCGGCGCAGGCCGCTGCGTGGTCGGACAGCACGATCGCGTCGGGGTGCGCGCAGGCCGGGCAGCCGGGATCGCGCGGCAGGCGCACCTCGCGGAAGCGCGCGCCCAGCGCATCGAAACCGAGCAGGCGTCCGACCAGCGGCGTGCCGATTCCGGTCAGCAGCTTGATGACCTCGTTGGCCTGCAACAGCCCGACCAGGCCGGGCACCACGCCCAGCACGCCGGCCTCGGCGCAGTTGGGCGCCGCCTCGGGTGGCGGCGGCAGCGGGAACAGGCAGCGGTAGCAGGGGCCCGCAGCACCCGGTTGCGCCGGCCAGAACACGCCGACCTGGCCCTCGAAGCGATGCACGGCGCCGTACACCAGCGGCTTGCGCAACTTGACGCAGGCATCGTTGACCACGTAGCGCGCGGCGAAGTTGTCGGAGCCATCGAGGACCACGTCGGCGTCGCCGAGCAGCGACTCGACATTGGCGGCCTCGATCCGCGCCTCGATCGGCTCGATGCGGATGCGCGGGTTCAGCGCGCCCAGCGCGCGCGCCGCCGAGTGCACCTTGGGCTCGCCCACCGCGTCGTCACGGTGCAGGATCTGGCGCTGCAGGTTGCTGCGGTCGACGCGATCGAAGTCGACCACGCGCAGGTGTCCGACGCCGGCGGCGGCGAGGTAGTACAAGGCCGGCGAACCCAGCCCGCCGGCGCCGATGACCACGACGCGACCGCGCGCCAGCGCCAGCTGCCCGGCCTCGCCGAACTCCGGCAGCAGCAGGTGGCGCGAGTAGCGCTCGCGCGAATCCTGGTCGAGCAAGGACACGTGCTCGATCGGCAGGCCTTCGGCGCGCCAGCGGTTCACGCCGCCGGCCACCGAGCGCACGTCGCGGCAGCCTGCCGCGGCGAGTTGCTGCGCCGCCAGGACCGAGCGCCGGCCGCTGGCGCAGATCAGCAGGAGCGGGCCTTCGGCCGGCACGCCGGCCAGGCCCGGAACCTCGTGCACGCGCGCGAGCGGAATGCGGTGCGCGCCGGGCGGCGAGCCCAGTGCCCACTCCCCGGGTTCGCGCACGTCGACCAGCGGCGCGCCCGACC
>JAGOEZ010000094.1 GCA_017997455.1 Lysobacterales bacterium
CTACAGGGAGAATCGGTGTCCGAGCTGGACGTTCACCCGCGGGCTGGCAGGCCCTCGTCGCCCTTCACGCCAGCGTGGAAGGTCTCGTAGACGATGACCGGGATGCCGAGTTCGCCCAGGTGCTTCTCGACCAGCGGCTTGACCTGCGCCCATTCCAGGCCACCGACGCCCGTTGCCAGCCGCGGCAACGCCAGGCTCGGCCATTGCTCGCGACGGCATTCCGCCGCCAGCGCCTTCAGTGCGTGGTTGACGTTGCCCAGGGTGGCATTGCCCGGGTTGGAACCGTGCGCGGCGGCCGCCTCCTGGGTGAACAGGCACGCCACGCGAAGCCCGTCGACGCCGCCCCAGACCCAAAGCTCCCCGGCCTTGGGGTGCTGCGTATGGCAGTAGTGGCGAAAGTCCTTGTACATCGCCGGCAGGCGCTCGCGCAGCGCGTGCGCAAGGCCCTGGTTGAAGGGATCGTTCGGCGCTACGCCATGCGCGATGGCCTTGGCCCCGCTCAGCAACAGGTCGCCGCTCGCGTATCGGATCATGTGCTCACCCTTGGCCGCTCGGGCACTGGAGGAATGCACTGATCGTCGCCCATGGCGACAACGACCGTATTGACCAAGGTCAATCGGCCGCGTGCCGGCGATCGAAAGCGTGGTCAGCCCTGGGTCCAGAACCCCGAAACGCGCTCGAACATCCAGTAGCTGGCGACGCCCCCGATGACATACGCCTGGACCGGTGCCAGGCGAGCGAGATCGAACCGGCCAGCGACCAGCTTCGACAGCAGCTTGTAGATCGCCAGCACCACGACGATGAACAGCACCTGCCCGATCTCGACGCCGATGTTGAAGAACAGCAGCGCCAGCGGAATGGAATTTTCCGGCAGTCCGACCTCGGCCAGGGCGCCGGCGAAGCCCAGCCCATGCAGCAGGCCGAAGGCGAAGGCCACGACCCAGGGCCGGCGCGAGGCGATGCCCTCGCGTCCCTGCCGCTGGTGGATGATCTCGCCGGCGACGAACACGATCGACAGCGCGATGATGGCCTCGACCGGCGGGCCGGGCACGTGCAGGAAGCCCAGCGTCGCCAGGCTCAGCGTGATCGAATGCGCCACGGTGAACGCGGTGATGGTGATGAGCAGCAACCGCACCGACTTCACGATCATCACCAGCGCCAGCACGAACAGCAGGTGGTCGAAGCCGAGCAGGATGTGCTCGATGCCGATGACCACGTAGGTCCAGGCGACTTCATGCGCGCCCGGGCTCGCAGTCGCGGTGAAACTCGGCTGGCTCGGCAGGATGCGCTGCAGTTGCGCGCTGCCATCCAGGCGCTGCAGTCGCACCAGGACATCGACGCGCGAGTCGGCCAGGCCCGGGAACTCGATCGCCTTGCCATTCAATCCGCCGGGAACCTCGATCCGCCAACGCTGGCGCAGGGTGCCGGACGCGTAGCTGCGGTGCAGGGCGCCGCGCTCGACGGCTTCCGCGGGAAACACCGGCCGGACTTTCAGCGGGGTGTACTCATCGAGTGCCGGCGATTTCCACAGCACGTCGTAGGACTCCGCGCCGGTCTGCGTCAACTGCAGGTAGGCCGGGCGGAACTCGTCGGCCGCTGCCGGCATCGCAAGCGCGAGCAGCAGCAGCGCCAGCAGTGCGAGCGCGCGGCGTATCACCGGGCCGTCGCTTCCGTGCCCGCGGCTTCGATCACCACGTCGTATTCCCCGAGCAGGCGGGCGTAGTTGTCGGCCAACGCGGCCTGGCGCCGTTCGTTTTCCCACTCCCGGGTGACGGCCTTGCGCGCCTCGTCCAGCCCCGGCACGTAGGCCGGCGTGCGGGTGTTGACGCGCACCAGGTGCAGGCCGAAACCGGAGCGGACCGGGCCGGTCCACTGCCCGACCGGCGCGCCTTCCAGGGCCTTGGCGAAGTCCTCGCCGAAGTCGCGCGCGACCAGGTCCAGGGGCTGCTTCTCGACGCGACTCGGCAGCATGCTGCCCCTGCCTTGCGACGCCGCGGTGGCACCGCCCTCGAGCGCGGCCAACGCGGTCGCGATCGCCGCGTCGAGCGCCTCGCCGTGGGCGGACGGATCGAACAGCACCTGCTCGAAGTCCAGTACCGGCGGCACGCGGAACGCATCCGCATTCTTCTCGAGGTATGCAGCGAGTTCGGCATCGCTGGCGGTTCCGGACTTGCCCTCTTCCTCGACCAGCACTTCGAGCTTCTGCCGCACCCGGCGCTTGATGACCGGATCGTCCTCGAGCAGGCCCAGCGCCGTGCCCTCGCGGAACAGGATTTCGTCGCGCACATGGTTGTCGACCAGGCCCTGCAGTTCGGCCGTCGTGGGCGGCCGCGACCAGGTCGCCTGGAACTGGCTGGCCAACGCGGCGATGCCGGCCTGGCTGACCACGATCCGGTTGCCGTCGTCGGAGCTCGGCGCCACCTTGCCGTAGAGCAGGAACAGCAGCAGTCCGATCAGCAGGAAATGCAGCAGCGGCTCGCGCCACAGGGACATGATCTTCAAACGCAAACTCCAGACGAAAGTGCGGCGGAGCGCGAGGCTCCGCCGCGGGGTGCCACGTCAAGCGAGCGGCGGGACTTCAGTCGGGCGTGTACCAGATCGGCGAGGTATACGCGCGTTCCTGCAGCACCATCCGGGTCCCTTCGAGCGGCTTGTTCTTGAAGCGCTTGACGTCGTGCGCGGTCCAGCGCGGGGTCGGGATCTCGATCACGCGCCCGTAGTAGAACGCCGACGCGGAAGGGTCGAAATCCGGGTCCTTCCACACCGCGACCAGCTCGGCCGCGCCGATGGTGTTGGTCCACGAGGCATCCGCGACGTCGACGGTGTCGCCGACCGCCGGCAGCTTCCCGGTCGCCGGATCGATCGCGCGATCGTCCGACCAGGACACGTCGTAGACCTTTTCCTGCAGCTTGCCATCCTTGCCCAGCCAGCCCTTCACGATCTGGTAGCGGTCGAGATTGGCGCCGGTGGCATCCTTCATCGCGGCGACGAGGAAGGTGGGCGCTTTTCCGGCGGGCGCCGCGGCCAGGTCGCCACCCATCGGCACGCCCTTGGCATAGCCGGTCCTGGCCACCGTGCCGGCGTCGGCATCGCCGGCTTCGAAGTCGTAGCCGCCGAAGAAACGCACGGTCATCCGCGGACCCGTCGTGGCGTAGGTCTCCCTGCGTTCCATCGCGTCCCACAGGGCGGTACGGGAATTTTCCGTGGCCCAGACTGCGGCATAGCCGGAGGCGCCCACTTCCCAGTCCATGATCGTGACGCCGGACTTCGGGTTGCTCATGAAGCCCTTGGTCAGGCGCTCCGCGCCCGGTTCCTGCGGCGTGGTCTTGCCGAAGAAATTGTCCTCCTCCATCGCGGCCATCCCGGTGTGCGCATCGCTGCTGCCGATCAGGCCGAACTTGTAGGGATTGGTGCCGAGTTCCCGTTCCAGCAACAAGCCGTTCTTCAGCGCCGAACGGGTGTACTCGAATTCGAGCATGTCCTGGGTCTTCGCGACGCTGCCGTCGAGGTTGCCCTTGTCCCAGATCTCGAAATCCGCTAACTCGTCGTTCGGCGACAGGTAGGGATGGGATTCACCGGTGCCCTTGGTCTGCGTGGTTTCGTACAGTCGTTCCCACTTTTCGCGGTTCGTCGCGTACTCGGCGTCCAGCTTCCTGCCGAAGGCCTCCACGGTCGGGAACATGAGACCGTTGGACAGGTTGCCGTTGTGCGCGATGGCCAGCACCCGGCCGCCGGTGGACTGCTGGTAGCTGTCCATCCATTGCCACAGGTCCACGGGGTTGTCGCTGCCCAGCGGCTTCATCGTGGTGTACGGCTCGACCTTGCCGGCCTTGTCGCCGTCGTCGCGGAAGACCACGTTGCGGTGCAGGTTGTTGCCGCCGGTGTTGGAGGTCCATTCGAAGCCGATGAACGCGGTGAAGCGCCCCGGATCATTGGCCTCCTCGGCCGCCTTGATCGTGTCCTGCCAGGCGGAAATATAGGCGGGGGTACCGGGCAGCGGCAGGATGGCCTTGGAAATGGTGCCGTTGCTGAAGCTGCCGATGATGTCGAGCGCGGCCGCGTTGCCTTGCCCGGACTTGATCATGTCGTGCCACTTCTTGCCCTGTGGATCGGCCATGATTTCCGGCGTTCCGGCCAGGATCAGGGGGAAGAAGCCCATGGCATCGGAGTGGTCCGCCACCACCAGGAAATCGAGCGGCCGGCGCAGCTTGGCCGGTTGTCCGGATGACGCCGTCACCTCGTTGCCCTTGGCGAACACGTAGGCATCGCGGGGCGCCAGGCGCGCGCCGAAGGCACCCGCGTCCACGGAGTACGAGGTATGCAGGTGGGTGTCGCCGAAGTACACGTGTTCGGGGAATCCCGTCGTCGCCGGCGCGGGTTCGGCTGGCGCAACGGGAGCTTGCGCAACAGGGTCAGGGGCATCCGCAACAGCTGGTGCCTCCGTCTTCTGGCAGCCCGGGAGGGCAGCCATGCCGAGACTGGCGGCGATCAGTGCGGCGACTGGCCCTTTCATGGCGATCTCCCGTTGAACTCATGGTTATTGGTGGCATTCATGCAGCCGGCCCGGCGTCAATCAGGTGTCGTGCTGCTCGCGATCAACCCGGCGCGTACCAGATCGGCGAACTCCAGGCCCGCTCCTGGATCGTCGCCGGCACCTTGGTCAGCGGCGCCATGCCCGTGCGCACCGCGTCGTAGGTGTTCCAGCGCGGAGTCGGAACCTCGATCACGCGAGCGTAGTAGAAGGCGCGCTGGGCGGGATCGAATTCGGGGTCGGTCCAGGCGGTGGCGAGCTCGGCCGCGCCGATGTCGCTGCCGACGGTCGCGGTCTCGAGGTCTACGCTGTCGCCGACCGCGGGCAGCTTGCCGTCGGCGCCGATCGCGCGGTCGCCGGACCAGGCCACGTCGTAGACCTTCTCGTGCTGCTTGCCCTCGGCATCGAGCCAGCCCTTGACGATCTGGATGCGGTCGAGGTTCCCGCTCTTCGGATCCTTGATCGCCGTGACCAGGAAGGTCGGCGCCTTGCCGGCGCCCGGCTTGAGGTCGCCGCCCATCGGGACACCCCTGCCATAGGCGAGCTTGAGGAAATCCGGCTTGGCCACGTCATCGGTGGCGTAGTCGAAGCTGCCGAAGAAGCGCACCTTCATCATCGGGCCCGAGGTGGCGAAAGTCTCCTTGCGCTGCATCGCGTCCCAGATCGCCTCGCGCGTGTTCTGCGCGGCCCACACGCCGGCGAGGCCGGCCGAGCTGAACTCCTGGATCTGCTGGACCTGGCCCGCCGGCGAGCCGGGCACGCCGGTCAAGCGCTCCTTGGCGTTGTTCTCGAAAGCGAACTTGCCGGTGAAGTTGAACTCCTCGTGGCTGGCCGCGGCGTTGTGCGTGTCGCTGTCGCCGATGAAGCCGTACTTGAACGGATTGCCGGCCCCGCTCGCCGCCTGGCTCATGCCATCGAGCAGGGCCTGGCGCGCGAAACTGCCCTTGCGGTGCGTCGGCCGCTCGAAGTCGGCCGAGAGCGTGTAGTCCCACTGCTCGAAGCCGGCGAACTCGTCGGTTGGCGAGAGGTCGGGGTGGGTTTCCGAGGTGCCCTTGATCTGGGTGATTTCGTACAGCGGCTCGTTGGCGGCGCGGGTGGCGTTGTACGCCGCGTCGATCGGCTGGCCGTCGAACTTCACCGTCTCGAACATGCGGCCATCGCTGGCGTTGCCGTTGTGCGGGATCGCGAACAGCGTCGAGCCCTTGGCGCGCTGGTCGCCCATCCACTTCCACAGGCTCTCGGGATCGTCGGAATCGAGCGCCGAGATCACCAGGTCGGGCAACTTCGCGGTGTCGCGGAAGACCACGACGCGGTGCAGGTTGCGCTTCTCCGGATTCGAGGTCCACTCGAAGCCGGCGAAGGTCGTGAACTTGCCGGGCACGTAGTTGGCTTCCGCCGCCTTGACGATGTCGGCCCAGACCGTGCGCGCCAGCGCCGGGTCGCTCAACTGCGGATCGCTCTTGCCCGCGCTCATGTCGCGCAGCACGCCAGCGAAGGCCTGCAGGCGGACGTTGGCGTCGGGTGAGGTCACGCCCTTGGCGAGCTCGGTCTTGCTGAGCGGGCTGTCGGGATTCGCCATCTGGTTGAACACGCCCATGTACTCGGCATGGTCGGACACCATGTAGAAGTCGAGCGGCGTCTTGAGTTGCATGTCCGGCCCGCCGCTGCCGGTGATCGCCTTGCCCTGCGCCCAGGCGTAGGCGTCCATCGGCGTGGTCTTGGAGCCATTGGTGAAGCCGTCGAAGGACCAGCCGGTGTGGACGTGAACGGCGCCGAAGTAGGCGTTGTTGTCGGGGTTCGATGGCGGCAGCGCGGGCGCGGCCGGCGCGGCGGGTGCCGGCGGTGCGGTCGCAGTGGCCGCGGGCGCGGGCGCGGGCTCGGACTTCTGCGCACAGCCGGCCAGCAGGACAGCGGCCACGAGACCGCAGGCGGACGCGAGGCGGGTTTTCAAGACATGCATGGCGACTCCAGGGTGCAATCGGGGGTGCAGGGGCCGCCATGATACGCCCCGCGCATGGCACGTGGTCGCACCGTTTCAGAGCGGTTCGGGATACTCGGGCTTCTGCTCGCGCGCCAGCAGGATGCGCAGCCCCTCGGCCGGGGTGATCTCCTCGCGCAGCACGCGCAGGACCTGCTCGCTGATCGGCAGTTCGATGCCTGCAGCGCGGCCCAGGGCCACGACCTGGTTGACGGTCTCCACGCTCTCGACCACCTGGCCGATCTCGGCCACGGCTTCCTTGAGCGGCACGCCGCGGCCCAGCGCGAGGCCGAGGCGGCGGTTGCGCGAGAGGTCGCCGGTGCAGGTCAGGACGAGGTCGCCGACGCCGGCCAGGCCCATCAGCGTCTCGGGCTTGCCGCCGAGCGCGGCGGCGAGGCGCAGCATTTCGTTGAGGCCGCGCGTGATGATCCCGGCGCGGGCGTTGAGGCCGAGCTTCATGCCATCGGCGGTGCCGGTGGCGACCGCGAGCACGTTCTTCATCGCGCCTCCGAGTTCGGCGCCAATCACGTCGGTGCCGGTGTAGGCGCGGAACGAGGGCGAATGCAGCAGCTGCGCGACGCGCTGCGCGAAGTCCTCGTCGCTGGAATGCACGGTGACCGCGGTCGGCAGGCCCACCGCGACTTCCTTCGCGAACGAGGGTCCGGTCACCACCGCGAGCGGCGTGCCGGGCGGCAGCACCTCTTCGGCCACTTCATGGAGGAAACGGCCGGAAGGCGGATCGAAACCCTTGGTCGCCCACGCGAGGCCAGCGCCTTGGGCGAGCACCGGCGCGATCCGGCGCAACACGTCGCCGAAGGCGTGGCTGGGCGTAACCACGAGCACCAGCTCGGCCGCGGCGACCGTGGCCTCGAGATCGGCCGACAGTTCCAGCGATGCCGGCAACTCGGCATCCGGCAGGTAGCGCGCATTGCGTCGCGTCGCCGCCATCGCGGCGATGGCGGCGGGATCGCGTCCCCACAGGGTGGTGCGGGCGCCGTTGCGCGCCAGCAGGATGGCGAGCGCCGTGCCCCAGGAGCCGGCGCCCAGGACCGCCACGCGGGTGGCAGGCCCGTTCATCGCCGCTGGCTCAGGCGTTGGCCACGGCCGGCGCGCCCTCGGCGCGACGACGCATCTGCTCGGCGTAGAGCTGCTCGAAGTTGATCGGCTGGAGCAGGAACGGCGGGAAGCCGCCCGCCATCACCAGGTCGGACACGGCCGAGCGCGCGTAGGGATACAGCGCGTGCGGGCAGTAGGTCGCGAGCACGCCCTGCAGGTCGGCCTGCGGGAAACCGCTCAGGCCGAACACGCCGGCCTGCTGCACCTCGGCGAGGTACGCGGTCTTCTCGTTCATCTTGCAGGTCACGGTGACCGTGAGCACCACTTCGTACATGCCCTCGGCGAAATTGGCGACCTTCTGCGACAGGTTGAGCTGCACCTGCGGCTGGGCCTGCTCCTGGAAGATCGCGGGCGCGCCCGGCGCCTCGAACGAGGAGTCCTTGACGTAGATCTTCTGCACGAACAGCTGCGGGGGCGTGGCAGCGGCTGCCCCGTTGCCCGGGGTCTGGGACTCGGCCATGGGAATTGCTCCGGAAAGGTGGACGGAAAAGGGGCGGGATTATCCCACGTGGGGCGGCGCGGCGCGAATGCAAGGCTTGACCCGGGTCAATACGCCCGGGCCTGCAGGCGCGTAGCCTATGCATGGGACGAACTTTGGGAGTTGCCATGTACAGCCGAATCCTGCTGGCCACCGACGGTTCCGATCTCTCCCTGGCTGCCTGCGAGCACGGGCTGCGACTGGCCAAGTCGCTGGGAGTTGGCGCGCTGGCGGTCTACGCCTCGCCACCCTTCGACGTGCCCACCGGCTTCGAATTCGTGCCGGCGCCGCTGCTGCCGGTGGACGTCTACGTCGAAAGCACCCGCGCGGCCGCGAAGAAGAACCTCGGCGCGGTCACCGCGCTGGCGAAGAAACTCGGCGTGGATTGCGACACCCGCCACCTGCGCAGCCTGCCGCCGGCGGAGGCCATCGTCGCCGCGGCCAAGACCGGCCACTGCGACCTGATCGTGCTCGGCTCGCACGGCCGCGGCGGTTTCGGCCAGATGGTGCTGGGCTCGGTCACCACGCGCGTGCTGGCGACCTGCGCGATCCCGGTGCTGGTGCATCGCGAGGTCAAGCGGGCGCGCAAGCGCAAGGCGCGCCGCTAGCTGCGTCGAATCTTGCCCGCCTGTAGGAGCGGCTTCAGCCGCGACCAGGCCTGTCGCGCGCAGAGCGCGCTCCTACAGGGCCGGCTTTGTAGGAGCGCGCTCTGCGCGCGATGGGCGCGAGGCGTCGTGGATGCGTAAGACGCTGCGCGGTCGCGGCTGAAGCCGCTCCTACAACGGAAGTGGCCCTGCGTCGATGCAAAGCCGTAGCGCCGTGCGCGCTATTTGTTGCCCTTGGCCACCGGCAGCTCGGCGCCGCGCCAGGCTTCGATGCCGCCTTCGAGCGAATAGACCTTGCCGAAGCCGGCCTTGGCCAGGCGGTTCGCGGCTTCGCCGGAGGTCTGGCCGGTCTTGCAGACCACCGCGACCGGGAGGTCCTTGAGCTTGGCCAGTTCCTTGTTCTCGGGATCGAACTGGCTCATGGCGACGTGGCGCGAGCCGGGCACGTGGCCGGACTGGAAATCGTTGATCGCGCGCACGTCGATCACCAGCGCGCCGTCGCGGTTGATGAGCTGGGTGAGTTGCGCGGGCGAGAGCGTCTTGTACTTGCGGGTCAGGCGGCCCACTTCCTGGCCCACCAATGCCGCCAGCACGGCGGCGAATGCGGCCACCAGCATCAGGTGATTGGAGACGAACTCGGGCATGCGTTCGAGGAACACGGGCGATCCTGGGCAATGCGGGGGACTGCCGATTATCCGGCTCGCGCCGCGCCGTGGCAAAGGCCGGCTGCGAACGGGCCGCGAACCCGCCCCCATCGGGAATCTGCAGCGTTCCCCGCTCGCGCGGGTTCCCGGCTAGAGTAAGCGCCTCTCCACGTCGTGGATCGAAGGCGCGCGCCTGCGGCGCGTCGCAAGGAAGGTTCGTTCGCGCCATGCTGGAACCCGGCCAGCTGCTCAAGGCCATCCTCGGCGTTGCCGGCGCCTGGTTCGCGCTCGGCCTGCTCGGACT
>JAGOEZ010000307.1 GCA_017997455.1 Lysobacterales bacterium
GTGCAGGCGCTCGCCGACCAGTCGGGGCTGAGCACGCGCCAGGTGCGCATGGTGCTGGGCGCGCACGTTGCCTTCGCCGAATACCGCACCTCGTTCCGGCCGTCACAGCAGAAGCTGCGCTCGGCATTGGGCGAGGTCCAGTTCGACGAACTGGTCCAGCGCTACCGGGAGCAGGGTGAGGTGGCGGTCGCCGCCGGCAACTGAGGCCGCGGCGGGCAAGGCTCGGCAGACTGCCAGCCGCCATCGCGCATACACTCGGCGCTCCACGGCGTCGGGGATGCGCAACGATGAAGGCATGGCTGGCAGTCCTGTTGTGGGTCGGCGCGGCGTTGGCCAACACGGTCGCCGCGCAGGAGGTGCCGGCCATCGAGCGTGAGTTGCCGCCGGGGCTGCAGATACCGGCGGCGGCGCGCCCGGGGCCCGACTTCGACGTCGAGCGTGCGACCCAGGCCTATCTCGCGCTGCTCACGCCCGAGCAGCGCGCGAAGTCCGATGCGTACTTCGAGGGCGACTACGTGCTCTCGGTCGTGGACCTCGCATACGGGCTGGCCGCCGCCGCGTTGATCCTGTGGTCGGGCTGGTCGCGGCGCATGCGCGAGTTCGCGCAGCGCATCACGCGACGGCCGTTCCTGGTGGCGCTGCTCTATGCCGTGGGTTGGATCGCGACGATGTTCGTGCTCAACCTGCCGTGGGCAAGCTATACCGGCTTCGTCCGCGAGCACGCCTATGGATTGGCCACCCAGAGCTATGGCGCCTGGTTCGGCGATCATCTCAAGGGACTGGGCGTGTCGATGGTTCTGGGCGCGCCGGTGATCGCGCTGATCTACGCCGCGGTCCGCCGTGCCGGCCGCGCGTGGTGGGCGTGGGCCGGCGGGATCACGCTGTTGTTCGTGATGTTCGGCGCGATGATCGCGCCGGTCTACATCAGCCCGCTGTTCAACGATTACCAGCCGCTGGCGGCCGGGCCCTTGCGCGAATCGATCCTGTCGCTGGCGCGCGCCAACCGCGTGCCGGCCGAGGAGGTCTACCAGTTCGACGCCTCGCGCCAGACCACGCGCATCAGCGCCAATGTCTCGGGGATGTTCGGCACCACCCGGGTGTCGCTCAACGATAATCTGCTCAAGCGCACGTCGGACGCCGAGATCCGTGCGGTGATGGGCCATGAAATGGGCCATTTCGTCCTCAACCACGGCATCCGCCTGACCATCTACCTCAGCCTGCTGCTGACGGCGGGCTACTTCGTGGTGGCGCGCGTGCTCGACTGGGCGATTGCGCGCTGGGGGCAGCGCTGGGGCGTGACCGACCGCGCCGATCCGGCCGGCCTGCCCGCGGCGCTCGCGATCCTGACGATCTTCCTGTCGCTGACGCCACCGGTGGAAAATTCGATCATCCGCCAGGCCGAGGCCGAGGCGGATGCCTACGGCCTCGCCTCCGCGCGCGAACCGCACGGCTTCGCGATGGCGGCGATGCGCCTGTCGACCTACCGCAAGATCCATCCGGGCCCGTGGGAAGAGATCATCTTCTTCGACCATCCCAGTGGCTACGACCGGGTCAAGCGCGCGATGACCTGGCTGGAGGAAAACCAGCAGGCCGCCGACGTGCGCGCGCGCGTCACCGCCAACAGCTTCGGCACCAACTAGGCGTTGCGCAGGCGCCAACGCATGGATGCGGCGCGGCACGACAACCTGCGCGGCATCGCGTTCATGGTATTCGCCGTGGGCACGCTGGCGCTGATGGACGGCGGGCTCAAGTGGCTGGCGCCGCACTATCCGCCGCTGCAGGTGGCGGCTTTGCGCGGCCTGTGTTCGCTGCCGCTGGTGCTGGGGTGGATCGCGCTGACTGGCGGCCTCGGCCGGCTGCTCGAGGTGCGGTGGCCGCTGCACCTGCTGCGGGGCCTGCTCGCGATCGGCATGCTGGCTTCCTTCGCGTGGGCGCTGCGACACCTGCCGCTCGGCGAGGCCTACGCGATCTTCTTCGTCGCGCCGCTGCTGATCACCGCGCTGGCCGGGCCGCTGCTCGGCGAAAGGGTGGGAGCCGCGCGCTGGATCGCGATCGGCCTGGGCGTGGTCGGCGTGGCCGTGGTGCTGCGGCCCAGCGGCAGCGGCGTCTCCCTGTGGCCGGGGCTGGCGATGCTGTTCGCCGCCATCGCCTACGCGCTTTCGGCATTGACCGTGCGCGTGCTCGGCCGCACCGATTCGACCCAGGCCATGGTGTTCTGGATGGTGACCCTGCTGAGCCTGGGCGCGACCGCGCTGGCGCTGCCCGACTGGCAGCCGATCCGCGCCCAGGACTGGCCGGTGCTGGCGGCGATCGCGGTCACGGGCGCGGTCGGGCAGTGGGCGATCACCGAGGCGTTCCGGCTCGGCGAGGCGGCGGTGATCGCGCCGCTCGAGTACACGGCGCTGGCCTGGGGACTGGGGCTGGACTGGGTGTTCTGGTCGACCCCGCCGAACGCCCGCACGCTGCTCGGCGCGCTGATCGTGGTGGCCGCCGGCGTGTACCTGATCCGCAACGAGCGCCGCGCGCAGGCCACCCCGCTGCCCGGACCGCCCGATCCCGCCCTGTAGGAGCGGCTTCAGCCGCGACCCGGCACGGCTACGTAGCGCCTCCTGGTCGCGGCTGAAGCCGCTCCT
>JAGOEZ010000006.1:0-27026 GCA_017997455.1 Lysobacterales bacterium
GCGCGCCTGTCCACCATCCGCGAGGCCGGCGGCAATCCCTTCGCCGAGTATCAGGTGCCGGCGGCCGCGATCGCGCTCAAGCAGGGCGCCGGGCGGCTGATCCGCGACGTGCACGACCGCGGCGTGCTGGTGCTGTGCGATCCGCGGCTGTACAGCGCCGGCTACGGCAAGCTGTTCCTGGCCAGCCTGCCGCCGATGCCGGTGACCCGCGCGCTGGCCGACGTGGGAGCGTTCTTCGCCGCGGACGACGGCGTGATCGAACTCGCGTCGAGTCCCTGCAGCCTCGGGGCGCTGACATGAGGGCACGGCAAGACGGCCCCGTCGGCGAGGCGGTGTTGCGCGACCCGCCATGAGACTGCTGGCGCTCGAAACCGCGACCGAGGCCTGCTCGGTGGCCCTGTGGGTCGATGGCGCGGTGATCGAGCGCCACGAACTGGCGCCGCGCCGGCACGCCGAGCTCGTGCTGCCGATGGTCGACGCGGTACTGGCCGAAGGCGGCATTTCCAGGCGCGCGCTGGACGCGATCGCCGTGGGGCGCGGGCCCGGCGCCTTCACCGGCGTGCGCCTGGCGATCGCCGTGGCGCAGGGGCTGGCGTTGGCGCTGGATAGACCGGTGGTGCCGGTATCGACGCTGGCGGCGCTGGCGTTGGCCGCGGCGCAAGACGCAGGCGCCGCGCCGATCCTCGCCGCGATCGACGCGCGCATGGGCGAGGTCTACGCGGGCTGCTTCCGCGCCGATGCGCAGGGCCTGGTCGAACCGATAGCCGCGGAGCTGCTGGCGCCGCCGCACTCGCTCCTGCTGCCCGCGCAGCCGGCCTGGCGCGTCGTCGGCAGCGGCTGGCTCACTTACCGCGACCTGATCTCGCCGCTGCTGGGCGACGCGGCGATCGCGTACGAGGACGGCGCCGCGCTGCCGCGCGCGGCGGCCATCGCGCGCCTGGGCGCGCGCGACCATGCCCGCGGCCTGGGCGTCGATGCGGCATCGGCCCAGCCCGTGTACCTGCGCGACAAGGTCGCGCTCACGCTCGCCGAGCAGGGCAAGGGCTGACCGACCGCGACGCAAACTGCGGCCGATCTCGCATCTCAACCGATCGCCCCCTGTAGGAGCGCACCTGGGCGCGACCGCGGAACCGCGCCCAATCCCGGTTCCCATGGAAGCCGGGGCAATCCGAGGCTCCGCGGTCGCGCCCAGGTGCGCTCCTACAAGCGCGACCGCGCCGGTCGGGGTTACAGGAGCAGCAGCGTGCCGAGGCCGAGGAAGGCCAGGAACCCCACGCAGTCGGTGACCGTGGTCAGCACCACGCCCCCGGCCAGCGCCGGGTCGATCGCCATGCGCTTGAGCACCAGCGGGATCACCACGCCGGCCAGCGCCGCGGCGCCGAGGTTGATCACGATCGCGGCCGCGATCACCAGCGCGATGCGCGTGTCGCCGAACCACAGCCACGCGACCGCGCCCACCACCGCCGCCCACAGCATGCCGTTGAGGATGCCGACCGCGAGTTCCTTCAACACCAGCGTGCGCAGGTTGCCCATGCCGACCTGGCCCAGCGCGAGGCCGCGCACGATCAGGGTCAGGGTCTGCGTGCCCGCCACGCCGCCCATGCTGGCCACCACCGGCATCAGCACCGCGAGCGCCACGACCTGCTGCAGCGTGGCCTCGAAATTGCCGATCACCCACGAGGCGAGGAAGGCGGTCAGCAGGTTCACGCCCAGCCACAGCGCGCGGCGGCGAGTCGCGCGCCGCACCGGCGAGAACAGGTCCTCGTCCTCGTCGAGGCCGGCGGCGCCCAGCGCCTGGTGCTCGGCCTGCTCGCGGATGATGTCGACCACGTCGTCGATGGTGATGCGCCCGAGCAGGATGTTGTTCTCGTCCACCACCGGCGCCGAGACCCAGTCGTGGTCGGCGAATTCCTTCGCCACCGCCTCGACCGCGTCGGTCGCGCGCAGCGCCGGCTGGCGGTCGTCGATCAGCTCGTTGACCGCGCGCTCCGGATTCGTGGTGATGAGCGTGGCCAGCGCGAGCCGGCCCAGGTACTGGTGGCGGCGGCTCACCACGTAGACGTGGTCGGTGTTCTCGGGCAGTTCCTCGCGCATGCGCAGGTAGCGCAGCACCACGTCGACGCTGACGTCGGCGCGCACCGTCACCACCTCCGGGTTCATCAGGCGGCCGGCGGTGTCCTCGGGGTAGGCGAGCACCTGCTCCAGGCGCTCGCGGTTCTCGCGGTCCATGCTGCGCAGGACCTCGTCCACGAGGTGGTCCGGCAGGTCCTCCATCAGGTCGGCGAGGTCGTCGACGTCCAGCGTCTCGGCGGCGGCGACCAGTTCCTCGGCATCCATGTCGCGGATCAGCGACTCGCGCACCTCGTCGCCGACGTGCACCAGCACCTCGCCGTCATCCTCGGGGTCGACCAGGCCCCAGACCATGAGGCGCTTCTCGGGCGGCAGCGATTCGAGCAGGTTGCCGATCTCCGCCGGCGCCAGCGTGTTGACCAGCCGGCGCACGGGCCCGAGGCGCCCGGAGTCGAGGGCCTGCGAGGCCAGCTTGAGCTGGCGGGCGGCGTTGTCGTAGCGCGAGGTGTCGGCCATGCGGCCGATTATCGCGGTCGCGGGCTCAGCCGCCTACCGCGGCGCACACCGATCGCCACAGCGCGTCGGGCGCACCGTTGCGCGCGCAGTCGGCGCGCCAGCGGGCGAAGGACCGCTCCAGTGCGACGGTGGCGGGCTCGGTGCGCGTCGCAGCGCACAGTTGCAGCGGGGGTTCGTCCGGCGGCGCCAGCGGGGTCCGGACGGTGCCGCAGTGGCTCCGGTCGCGTGCCACGCCCATGCGAGCCAGTCCCGCGTCGGCCAACGATTCCTGGCCGCGAGCGTGGACGACGACCAGCGGCCCGGCGTGCGTATCGATGGCCTGCGCAAGTCGGCGGTCGAACGCGTAGGGCGGCCAGGTCTCGCCATGGAAGTTGGATTGAACGCGCACGAAGCGCGCCGATTCGGGCCATGCCGGCGCAAGGTAGCTGCTGGGCGCGTCGCCGGCGAGCAGCACCATCGCGCCACGCACCGGCACCACCGCCGGCAACGTCAATTCGAGCGGGCCGGAGCCCTGCGGCGCGTTGCCCCAGTTGGGCGGATTGGTCGTCAGCACCAAGGCCGCCAGGATCGTGGCTGCGGTGGCGCGCAGTCGCTGCGATCGAGCCATGGCTCGCTCGAGCAGGAGCAGCAGCGCCAGCGGCGCCAGCATTTCAACGGCGGCGAGATAGCGGTGATAGCCAAACAATGTGAGCCAGCCCGCGTACGCGAGCGCCAGTCCGCACAGAAGCGCGTTGCCGAGGCCGCGGACCGATTCCCCGGTGTGCTGGCGGCGTCGCCACCACGGCAGCAGCAGCGTGCCCAACGCCAGTGCGGGCACCCGCAGGTCGCGGAACTTGATCTCGCTCAACGTGCGCCAATCGTAGGCCGGGGCGAAGGGCCATGCGAAGGCGCGCCACGGCGGATCCGGCACGAAACGCAGGTCGCGGACCGGAAACGGCGGGTCCAAGGGGCCGTGGAACAATGCCGCGAACTGGGGGTACACCGGATTGCCGAATCGCTGCCACAGGGCCCACATCCACCAGCCGCCGAGCAGCAGGAAGCCCGTCGCCGCTCCAGTGCCCAGCGCCACCAGCACCCGCCGGCGGCGCCGGCCCGGCGTGGCGAGCACGATTGCGAGCACGATGCCGAGAGCGATCGGTGCCAGGGTCAGCTTGAGCGCTGTTCCGGCGCCCAGCAGCAGTCCCGCGCCGCCTGCCCGGCGCCATGACGGCCCATCCCGCTCCAGGGCGAGCGCGAGCGCAGCCAATGCCGCGATGCTCACCAGGTTGTCGCCGATCGTGGTCCCGAGTTGGCCGAGCACCGTCGCGCTGGTGACGCCGGTGAACGCTGCCGCCAGTGCCATGCCGGGCCCGTCGCCTTGCAGCGACTGAGGAAGCACGCGGCGGGCGAGCAGGTACAACAGCACGCCATTTAGACCTTGCAGCGTGCCGAGCAGGAACAGGTGTGCCTCGATCTGCCAACGCGTCGCGGTCAGGTAGAACGGGACCTGGAGCAGGGGGTTGAAGTAGGTCTGCAGTTGCGCCGGCGCGATGTCGGTGTCGATCCGGACGTTCAGGAACGCCCATGCGTCGTAGAGGTGGTAGTTGCGCAGGTCCCAATTGGTGGTCGGGCCCCATAGCACCGCGACCAAGCCGAAGGCCAAGACGCCCGCGAAAAGGACCGCGGCGGCGAGGCGACCCCCAAGCATGTTGGCGCTGTTGCCCGGCATGCCAGGTCAATCGCAACCAAACAGCAGGGACGCGAAGGGCCGGTACTCGAACTCCAGTTCGTTGCGCCCTGCGCGCACCGGTACCGACCGGAACGGGGTTTGCAGCCCGTCCAACTGCACCGGCGCGATCGAAACGGCCGCACCGTTGACCCTGGCGCACCAGCCCCGGTAGTTCAGCTCGGTCACGACCGCCACGTCGTCGCCCTGACTGTCGATCCGGAAGCGCTGCAGGCGATCGTCGTAGTGCAGGACCTCCAGCCCGATCGCGCGCTCCAGCGCTTTGCCGCGGGGCGAGGATCCGTGCTGCGTGCGCAGGAACACCCGCGGGTACCATGAGTCTCGCTCGTACAGCGAAAGTCCGCCGGCAGCCTCGCGTCCGATCAGGCGCAGCGGCAGATCGGCGCGCGCCACCACCCAGCGGACGCCGAGCAGGTCGTTCTCGGGCGTGTCGATGCCCCAGTCACGGATGATGAAATCGTAGTACGACCGGTGCATTGTCGCGCCGTAGCCGTGCTTGGTCTGCCATCGGCGCGGCAGCCCGTAGTTCCTTGGGAGTCCCGCGCTTTCATCGATCAGCACGCGCTCGCGTCCATATGACGACTCCAGCGCGGACAGCATGGGGCGCGCCGCGAAGGCCGCTTCGGCCGTGGTCGCGCCATCGACGCGCGGCAGGACTAGGTCGCGGAATATCCATGCCTGCGCAAGCAGCACTGCGAGGGCCGCAACCAGCACAACGCTGCGGCGGTTGTTGCCTAATGCGACCACCAGTCCAAAGGCCAGGCTCAGCCACAGCGACTGCGTTGCCGGCGGCGACAACAGGCCGTCGTGAATCCACAACCAGACTAGTTGCAGGATCAGGAACACGGCTGCGATCGCCTTGAGGGCGTCGAGGCGCGGACGCCACGCCCGCGGTGGCCGCTCCAGCAGCGAATGGAGCGCAAAGCCGGCAAGGCAGGCGACCGCGAAATGAAAAAGGATCGCGTAGCGGCCAAGCTGCCGGATCTGGCCGATCACGGGGATCTGCCGCAGCAGCGTGGAAACCCAGGTGTAGTGGCCGAGTACGCACACGAGGGCGAACGCCGCCGCGACCAACAGTGCGCGCCCATGGGCTCGCCAGGCGGGCAGTGCGCGACGCCTCTCCGGCGAGGCCAGGAACCACGCTGCCATGGCGAGGCCCAGCATGCCCACATACAGGGCGTTGCCATCGCTGGCCCCGAAGCGCCAGGGATCGATCGCGCTCAGCAGCGACTTCGGTTCGAGAATGTGCTCGAAGCCGAAAATGCGCCACGGCACCCGCTTGCCCGGTGCGAGCGGATCCGCGCCACCGATCCAGCGATATGCCTCCGCCAGGTAGCCCGAGGTGATGAGGATCTGTGGCAACGCGACTACGCACGCGGCGAGCGCCATCCACGTGCCGGATGCCAGCGTTCGCAAGGCCGGCTTCGCGCTCCCGTCGGAGTCGCGCCGCAGGAAGGCGATCAGTCCGATCAGCATCGCCGTGTGAACTGCTGGCTGCACATGGCCGGCCAGCACCTGCAGGCCCACCAGCGCGCCGGTAAGCATTGCCCATCTCTGTCGCCCACGCTCGAAGTGCACGGTGGCCGCGAGCACGGCCCATGGCATTAGCGCGAGGCCGGCCAGGATGTTGGCTTGCGCCGAGGCGCGCATGGCGAATGGCCCGAAGAGCACGAAGCTCAGCGCGCCGAACAGTGCTGCACCGGCGCCCAGCTGCCAGCGCCGCAGGAGGCCATACATGCCGAGCGCCGCGATCAGGAACTGGAGCGCGATCAGGAAGTCGATCGCGAGCGCGGAGATACTTCCGTCCGCTGCGTGCAGCCAGACCCAGGCCCAGTTGAGCGGGTACATCACCGCGGTCTGTATCTCACCGGCGAAATCGTGGCCTCCGGTCGAGTTGGCGTTCCATAGCGGCAGGTAGCCCTGCTCGATGGAATAGGCGAGCTTCTGGAACCAGGCGTAGGTCTGCTCCTGAGCGTCGCCGAACATCAGGAAGGAATGACTCCCGGCGGCCAGCGGCCAGGCGAACAGCAGCGCGAGCGCGGCGGCGATCGTGGCCACAGCCGCCGCGTCCGCGCGCAGCGCGCGGTCGGCGGCCGCGGGCGGATAGCCTGCGGCGTGCCGATCTCGCGGCGTCCGTCCTTGCGGATTCAATTGCTCATGGTCCGCGCGGGGCGACGCGCTTCGGCTTGGGCTGATGGCAGCCGAGCTCGGTCGAGGCGGCGCGACACGATCGGCCGCAATTCACGCCACGCGCACCAGCAAGGCCTCGAAGGCCTGCCCGTCCTCGTGGCCGGCGTCCCAATGCGTCAGCACCAGCCCCGCGGCCTCCGCCGCCAGGTCGAACCACGCGCGCGAGAGGTAGCTCACGTGCGCGGGCACGTGCAGGTACGGATACTCGAGCCACTTCGCGATGCCGTCGCCGGCGGACCAGCCGCTGGGCCGGAACGGCGCGGTGACGAAGATCCGCCCGCCCGGCGCGAGTCGCGCGGCGAGCTCGCGCAACATGGATTGCGGGTCGACCAGGTGCTCGATCACGTGGGTGAGCGAAATCAGCTCGAACGGGCGCGCGCGGTCCAGGTTTCCGACCACGCCGACCACGTAGTCATCGACCCACGGGCACTCGCCGGCGCATTCCGCGGTCACGTCCTGCGCCACGGTCAGGATGCCGGGATTGCGCGCCTTGATCGCGCGTGAAACCCAGGCGCGGCCGGCGCCGACCTCGAGGCTGGCACCGCCATCGGCGGGCATCATGCCGAGCTGGTCCAGGCACTGGCCGTAGTAGCGCAGCATCGCCTCGATCCGCTCCGGGCTCGAATAGGTGTCGTCGCTGAACTGGACCGCGTCGGCGTACATTGCGCGCAGGTCGGCTTCCGTGGGCGCGGGCTCAAGGCGCACGCAGTCGCAACGGCGGCAATGGACCAGGGCGAAATCACGGGTATGGAACGTGCCGGCCTGGGTCGGTTCGAGCGGCCCGACCGGATCGATGCGCGAGATCGCGTGGCAGGCCGGGCACCGGCGGGCCCGCGGATCCGGCGCCAGCACCGCGCTGGCCGTCGGCCGCTCGCAATCCGCGGGGCCCAGGAACGGGCGATGGACCGTCGCCGTGGCGGGCGCGCGCCGCAGCACCGCGAGCATGTGCGCCGGCCGGATGGTCCCGGCGCGCAGCTCGGCCTCGTCGCGCGCGTGGATGTGGTCGACCAGGCGCCGATCGCGCTCCAGCGCGGGGTCGAAATGCGGGCCGAAACTGCGGCCGATGAACGGATCGACCAGGTTGCCGAAGCCGAAGAAGAATTCGAATCCGAAGCGGCTGCGCAGCAGCGGCAGGATGTCCTGCGCGCGGATGCCCTCGAAGCCTTCGCGCGAGCAGTCCCAGTCCTCGAAGCGCTCCTCGTGGCGCGCCAGCTGGCAGTTCCAGCGAAACGCCTGCGGCAGCCCGGACCAGTACGCATCGACCAGCGGGCGCGACTCCGGCCACAACATGTGGCCGTTGCGGCCGATCATGTCGGAAACCACGAGGCTGCCGGCATCGGTCAGCCCGGCGTGGATCGCGTCGAACAGATGCTCCAGCGCCAGCACGTGGTGCAGGCTCTGGTTCGCCATCACCGCGTCGTAGCGTCCCTGCGCGCGCCAGTGGTTGAAGTCGCCCTCGACCGGCACGACCTGCGCGTCAACCCCCGCCGCACGCGCCAGTTCACGGCCGCGCGCGAGCATCTGCGGGTTGAGGTCCAGGCACTCCAGGGTGAACTCGCGCACGCCCATATCGCGCAGCAGCACTGCGACCCGGACCTCGGTGTCGCAATTGCCGCTGCCGATGCTGATGAAGCGGGCCGGCCGCCCCGCGCAACGCTGCGCGGCCTCGGCGAGGAAACGTGCGAAGAACTGGTCCGGATTGGAAAAGCCGTGGCGCTCGAGCTCGGGCCGCAGGTGCGTGTTCGACCAGTAGTGGAAGATCGGCGGCAGGTCGTGCACCTGCTCCTGCCCCGCGAAGATCTCGCGTTCGCGTTGCGCGCGCGCCGCGTAGTCGCCGTCGATCTCCGCCGGCGCCGCGGCGCCGGCGTGCTGCTCCGCCAGCACCGCGTCGTACCAGTGGCGCAGGCGCCGGCGCACGCCGCCCGGCAGCCAGCGCACGGCACGGCTCAGTCCGCGCTCCCAGCGCACTCGGTCCATGGTTCAGCCCGGGCCAATCATGAAGCTGCCCTGGAAGCGGGCCAGCACGCGGCGCGCGAAATAGCGCAGTCGGCCCAGGCGCCCGGCATGCAGCGCGGCAGTCGCCTGTTCCAGTTGCGCATTGAGGCGCGAGAGGTCCTTGTACAGGCGCTCATTGTGCTGGTCGCGGCGCGCGACCGCGATGTGCAACTGCGCCACGTCGGCATCGGTCAGCACGTGGCCCGCCTGCAGGTGCCCGGGCAGGGGCCGGTTCACGTAGATGGTCGAGTGCGTGTCGGCAAGCTCTTCGGCGGGCCGCTCGCGCGTGTAGAAGTACAGCGCCACCGACCTGCGGCTCAGGTCGCGCCGCTCCGGCGGGAGCGCAATGCGGGAAAACCCGTGCCAACTCGTCTCCGTGGTTTCGAAGATCACGCAGCGGTTGTACAGCGGCGTGACCAGGCTGACGCGATCGTCGGGCGCGCGCGGGTCGCTGTGCAGCTCGAGCGAGCCGCCCCAGGCGTCCTGCCACTCCGGGTTCAGGTACACGATCAGGTTCAGGCGCCGGTGCCAGCGCTCGACTGGATGGCGGTTGAAGTCGACGTGCGGGTCGAGGTCCTGGCCTTCGCGGTTCTCGTGGGTGCCGCCGCCGAAGTACCACGGGTCGTAGAGCAGGTCCGGGATGCCGGTGATGCGCGAGACCAGGTCGAGGAAGCCGCGGGCCTGGATCGCATCGTCGAGCGCCGCCCATTCGCCGCCGAGCGCACGGATCTTCTCGACCACCGACTTGCCACCCAGTTCGCCCGACTCGTTGCGCGCATTGCCGGACTCGAAGGCGGGGAACGTGGCGAGCAGGGCGCGAGCGTAGTCGTCGCGGAAGAAGCCGTCGATGACCACGTGGCGGAACGGCTCGCGGCGCGCGAAGCGCGCGGCGAGTTCGGCGGCGGAATCGATGACACGCGGGTCGATGAGGTCCTGCATGGAATCCTGGCGTCAGGCGTGGCGGGGATCGCTGGTGGCGCCAGCCGGCGGCGAAGCCGCCGTTGCAGCGGATTCGGCCACCGGCCGGCTGCGTATAATGCCACGGCCTCCCCGCCGGTCCGCCGCCGATGTCCCCGATCCATGCCGACGTGCTTGCGCGGCGCGACCAGCTCGCGCGCGATTTCCGCGACGCGCAGCCGTTCCGCCATGTCGCGATCGACGGTTTCCTCGATCCGGCCTTCTGCCGCGCGCTGCTCGACGAGTTCCCGCGCTTCGAGGACCGCTACGCCCTCAACGAGACCGGCGCGGTCGGGGGCAAGGCCGTGCGCATGGACGTGCGCGAGATCTCCGATACCTATCGCGCGCTCGATCGCAGCATCCAGGCGCCGGAGTTCCTCGACCTGGTCTCGCGCATCACCGGCATCCCCGACCTGCTGTACGACCCCGACTACATCGGCGGCGGCACGCACGAGAACGTGCAGGGGCAGGGGCTCGATCCGCATGTCGATTTCAACTACCACCCGGGCACGCGCTGGCACCGGCGCCTGAACCTGATCGTGTACCTGAACCCGGAATGGGACGAGGCCTGGGGCGGGGCGCTGGAACTGCAGTCCGATCCCTGGAGCGAGGGCGCCAACCGCAGGCGCCGGATCGCGCCGCTGTTCAACCGCTGCGTGATCTTCGAGACCACCGAGACCAGCTGGCACGGCTTCCCGCGCATCGAACTGCCGGCAGAACGCCGCGAGCTCACGCGCAAGTCCTTCGCGATCTACCTCTACACGCGCGAGCGTCCACCGGCGCAGACCGCGGCCCCCCACGCCACGATCTACGTGCCGGACACCCGGCCGGAGGACATCGTGCCCGGCACCTGCCTGGGCGAGGCGCAGGTGGCCGAGCTCGACCGGCGCTACGCGCAGTTGCGCGGGCAGCTGCGCTTCCTCTACGACCGCGAGCAGGATTTCACCCGCCAGATCGAGTCGCTGGAGCGCGCCCTCGCCGACGCGCGCGCTGCGGCACGCGCGCCGCTGCAGGGCTATTGCGTGCAGACGCGGGCGCCGGAGGGCTTGTGGCCCGACGGCTGGGCCTCGTCGCGCCTGTCGATCGCCTTCGAACCCAGCCAGAAGGTCCGCGGTATCGAGTTCGACTTGTGGATTCCGGAGCGACTGGGCGGCGACCAGGTCCTCGAGATCGCGGTGGCCTCGACCCGCGAGCGCGTGACCATCGCGCCAGGACGACGCCAGCGCGTGCAGCTCGCGCTGGCGTGCGCCGCCGGCACCGCGGTCGAACTGGCGATACAGGCCTCGCGCAGCTGGACCCCGAGCGCCAGCGGCGACTCCGCCGACGAGCGGCCGCTGGCCTTCAAGCTGATCGCCGCGCGCCTGCAGCACTAGCGCCGCGGCCGGCCCGTGCTTTCCTATCCGCCGCAGGAGGTTCCGGCCACCTGGGTGAGCCGGACGAGGCGCATCGAGCCATTGCCGAACCCCGCCGTCGACTGGTAATCGACCACGCCGTTGTTGCAGTCGTTGAATCGCACCGTGATCGTGCCCCAGGCCGGTCGCGTGATCGCGCCGGGATCGAAGTTGGGGATGAAACGGCCGCCCGCGGGGATGGTCATCGGGATCACGGCGCGGTCGCCGCTGATCGGGCCGACGCCGATCACCCACGCTTGCCCGCCCTCCGGCCGGAAGGTGTACCAGGCCACCAGCATCTGGTTGCCCGGCAGCACCTCGATCAACAGGCCATGGCCATCCTGGGCCGGGTCGTACCAGGCCCCGGTGAATCCGGCGCCGATGACGACGCCGCCACTGACCGGCGGGCCGTCGCTCAGGGCATAGATGTCGCTGGTGGTGCCATCGACCACGTAAATCTCGCCCTGTTCGTCGACCGCGAAGGTGACGATCTCGAGCGGCGTGTCGAGCAGCTGCGTGGCGGTGACGCCGCCCGGGCCGCGAGTCAGGCCGAAGATGCGGCCGCTGCAGTAGTCGCCGTACAGGTACGTGCCGACCAGTCCCGGGTAGCGATTGCCGCGGTAGACATGGCCGCCCGTGATCGAGCAGCCCAGCGCGTGGGTGTAGGTCGCCACCGGCGCGACATGCCCGACGAAGTCCGTGCAGGGCGCAGTGAAGCAGTTGTTGCCTTCGAACACGCGCCAGCCATAGTTGTTGCCGCCGACTCCGGCTGCCTGGATGTTCACTTCCTCGACGTTGTTCTGGCCGACGTCGGCGATATAGAGCTCGTTGGTGGCGCGATCGAAGGCCATCCGCCAGGGATTTCGCAGGCCCAGGGCCCAGATCTCTTCGCGCGCGTCGGTGCGGCCGACGTAGGGGTTGTCGGGCGGGATGGCGTAGGTCGCCGCGCCCGATTCGACGTCGAGGCGCAGCACCTTGCCCAGCAACGAGGTCCGGGTCTGCGCGCGGTTGCCCGGATCTCCGCCGCTGCCGCCGTCCCCGGTCGAGAGGTAGAGGTAGCCGTCGGCGCCGAACAGGAGCTTGCCGCCGTTGTGGTTGGGGTAGGGCTGGTCGATCGTCAGCACCACCTGGGCGCTGGCCGGATCGCCGCGCTGGCCGTCGGCGCTGGCGCGGTAGCGGGCCAGCACCGTGTCGCCCGCGAGGTCGGTGTAGTAGACGTAGAAGGTGCGGCGCTGCGCGTAGTTGGGCGCGAACACGAGGCTCAGCAGGCCTTGCTCGTCGGCGGTGGAACCGACGCGATCGCGCAGGTCGAGGAAGGGCTCGGCCCGCAGCTGCCCGCCCTCGGCCACCCGGATGACGCCGACCTGGGTCGCGAGGTAGAGCCGGTTGGTGCCGTCGCCCGCGACCGCGATGTCGAGCGTGCCGGGCGGTCCGGACATGAACAGCGTCGTGCGCAGGTCGACCGCGGACAGGGGTGCTGCTACCAGGGCGAATGCCATCGCGAGGCAGGAAATCGGGCGCATCGATCCACTCCGGGCGGGGGTCCGCGCGTAATCTACGATCTACTTCGTAGGTCGTCAATGCGCCGACGCGCAGCCCGGATCAGCGCTTGCGCGTGGCTGCCGGTTCGGCGAACAGCGCCTCGATCCCGGCGCGCGAGGTCGCTTCCAGCAGGCGCTGCAGGCGCGCGCGCAGGCGCTTGCGCGACAGCGCCGGCAGGGCGGCGCGGATTTCCAGCAGGGCATTCGGCCGCATGCTGAATTCGGTGTAGCCCAGCGCCAGCAGCACCGGCAGGAAGCGCGGATCGCCGGCGATCTCGCCGCAGACCGACACCGGCACGCCCGCGCTGGCGGCGTTCTCGGCCACCAGCGCCAGCAGGCGCAGCACCGCCGGATGCAGCGGGTCGTAGAGCGCGGCGACCGCGGCGTTGTTGCGGTCGGCGGCGAGCACGTACTGGACCAGGTCGTTGCTGCCGATGGCGAGGAAGTCCATCTCGCGCGCCAGCTCCGCGCTGACCAGCGCGGCCGCCGGCACCTCGATCATCGCGCCGAGTTCCACCCGCTCGGCCATCGGCGCGCCGTCGCGCGCGAGCACGGCGCGGCAGTGCTCGAAGGTCGCGCGCGCGAGCCGCGCCTCCTCCAGGCCCGCGACCATCGGCAGCAGCACGCGCACCGGGCCATAGGCCGAGGCGCGCAGCATCGCGCGCAACTGGCGCTCGAACAGCTGCGGCCGCGCCAGCGACAGGCGCAGGCCGCGCAGGCCCAGTGCCGGATTGGATTCGGGCGCGACGTCGAGCGCGGTGCCCGCGGCCTTGTCGGCGCCGAGGTCGAGCGTGCGCAGCGTGACCGGCTTGCCGGCCATCGCCAGCACCGCCTCGCGATAGGCGCGGTACTGCACGTCCTCGCCCGGCGGCTCGGCGTGGCCCAGGTACAGGAACTCGGTGCGGAACAGGCCCACGCCCGCGGCGCCCAGGCGGCGCGCGAGGGCGAGGTCGGCCGGCTGCTCGGCATTGACATGGAGCGCGATCTCGACCCCGTCGCGGGTGCGCGATTCGGCGTTGCGCAGGCGCTCGCGTGCGCGCCGCAGGCGGCCCGATTCGCGCTGCCATGCGCGCAGGCGCGACAGGTCCAGCGCATCCGGCCGCACGACCACGTTGCCGCCGTCGCCGTCGACCAGCAGCAGGTCGCCGTCGCGCACCTGGCCCAGCACGCCGGCCACCGCGCATACCTGCGGCCAGCGCAGGCTGCGCGCGAGGATCGCCGCATGCGACCAGGTGCTGCCGCCGGCCAGCACCACCGCGAGCGCGCCGTGCTCATGCCAGTGGCCGAGCTCGGCTGGCGCGGCGCTGTCGCAGACCACGATTTCGGCGGCGTCGCGCTTGCGCGCATCGCCGGCCGCCGGATCGCCGCGCATCAGCGCGGTGTACACGCGCCCCACCACCTGGTCGATGTCCTCGCGGCGGCTGCGCAGGTAGGGATCCTCGATCGCCTCGAAGGCGGCCGCGATGCGGTCGCGATGGGCCTTGAGCGCGGCGGTGGCGTGCAGGTGGTGGCGGCGGATGCCCTCGCGCACGCCGTCGGCGAACTCGCGATCGTCGAGGATCAGGGCATGCGCGTCGATGAACTCGGCCAGCTCGCGCTTGAGCGCGCCACGCAGGCGCTGGCGCAAAGCGCCCAGCTCGGCCCGCGCCGCGCCGAGCGCGGCGTCGAAGCGCGCCAGCTCGGCCGCGATCGCCGACGCGGCCAGCGGCGCGGTCTCGACCTCGAAGCGCGCCGGGTAGATCACGCGGGCGCGACCCAGGGCCATGCCGGGCGAGCCCGCGACGCCGGACAGCTCGATCCGGGCCATGCTCAGGCCTGCTCGCCGAAACGGTTGGCGACCAGCGCCGCGATCGCGTCGGCTGCGGCGATCTCATCGGGTCCGTCGACCACCAGGCGCAGGGTCGAGCCGCAGGTGGCCGCCAGCATCATCAGGCCCATGATGCTCTTGGCATTGACCTCGCGACCGCGGTGGGAGACGTGGATCTCGCTCTGGTAGGCCCCCGCGGCCTGCACCAGGCGCGCGGCGGCGCGCGCGTGCAGGCCGAGCCGGTTGACGATGGGAAGTTCGCGTTCGATCACGGCGGACACTGACCCGGCGCCGCTCAGGCGGTGTCCAGGATCACGCCGTTGCGCGCGCCCGCCGCCGCGGTCAGCGCCAGTTCCGGCAGGTCCTGGTCGGCGTAGTTGAGCACGCGCAGCAGCATCGGCAGGTTGAGGCCCGAGACCCGGCGCACCGCGGTGCCCTGGCTCGCGATCTGGGCGCCGATGTTGCTCGGCGTGGAGCCGTAGAGGTCGGTCAGCACCAGCACGCCGGCGCCGGAATCCAGCGCGCGCATACAGCGCGCCGCGCGGTGCTGGGTCGCCTCGGCCGAATCGCCGTTGCGGTACTCGACCGCCTCGACCGCCAGCGGCAGCGCGCCGATCACGCCGCGCGCGGCCTCCAGCAGCGCGCTGCCGAGCCCGGTGTGCGTCAGGAGGAGGATGCCGACGGCCATGGATCGCCTCTTGCCAGTGGAGCGGGCGCAGGCCCTATTCGAGCTCGCGATGGAACGAGATCACGCCGCCGCGCAGGGTGCGGAAGTGCTCGGCCAGGCGCTCGACCAGGTAGACCGAGCGGTGGCGCCCGCCGGTGCAGCCGATGGCGATGGTCACGTAGTTGCGCTGGTCAGCCTCGAAGCGCGGGATCCAGCGCTCGAGGAACCCGCGCACTTCCCCGAGGTAGCGGGCGACGTCCTCGTGCCCGGCGAAATACTCGCGGATCGCGGCATCCTTGCCCGACAAGGGCCGCAGCCTGAGGTCCCAGTGCGGGTTGGGCAGGCAGCGCGCGTCGAACACGAAGTCGGCATCGGCGGGCACGCCGCGGCGGTAGGCGAAGGACTCGAACAGCAGCGACAGATCGGCCGCCGAGGCGCCGAACTCGGTCGCGATCGCGCGCCGCAACTGGTGCACGTTGAGTTCGCTGGTGTCGATCACGTGGTCGGCGATCGCGACCAGCGGGCGCAGCAGGCGCCGTTCCAGCGCGATCGCGTCGGCGAGCGAGATCCCGTCCATGCCCAGCGGATGCCTGCGCCGCGTGTCGGCGTAGCGCTTGATCAGCACCTCGTCGCGGGTGTCGAGGAACACCAGCCGGTAGGCGATGCCGCGCGCGGCCAGCCGCGCCAGCATCTCCGGCAGGCGCTTGAGATCGTCGGGCTGGTTGCGCACGTCCACGCCGACCGCCAGGCGCGGATGGTGGCCGTCGGCGACCGCCTCGACGAACTGCGGCATCAGGCCGGTCGGCAGGTTGTCGACGCAGTAGTAGTCGAGGTCCTCGAGCGTGCGCATGGCCACGGTCTTGCCGGAACCCGACAGCCCGCTCACCACCACCAGCCGGGTTTCCTTCACGGGGCCGCGCGGCTTGTCGCCCGTCGTCGTGTGCTCGACCATGCCTACAGCTTGTCCGAGCACCGCGCGGGAGGCAAGGGCGCGCCGTCATGGCAGGGTGAAATCGCGATGAATGGACCGGTGTCCCTGCAGGAGCGCACCTTGTGCGCGACCGCGGAGCCACAGGATTCGGTTGCCTGAGGGTTCGCGGTCGCGCACAAGGTGCGCTCCTACAGGGGGCGCGGGTCCTGGCGGCTCACCACGGCGCCTGGCGCCGCATCTGGTGGGCCTGGCGGTCCATGAAGGTCTGCGCCGGGTCGATGCCCTTGGTGCGCAGCAGGTGGTGGCGCACGGCGGCTTCGACCAGCACCGCGAGGTTGCGGCCCGGCGCCACCGGCAGGGTGATCTGCGGGATCTCGACGTCGAGCACGGTGCGGTAGCCGGTCACGCCGGACAGGCGCTGCAGCGCGTCGCCTTCCTGCAGCACCTCGAGGCCGGCGAGCTGCACGATCAGGCGCAGGTACTTGTTGCGCTTGACCGCGGTGTCGCCGAACATCTCGCGCACGTTGAGCACGCCCAGGCCGCGCACCTCGAGCAGGTCGCGCAGCAGCTCCGGGCAGGTGCCGTCGAGCACGTCGGGCGCGATCTGGCTGAACTCGGGCGCGTCGTCGGCCACCAGCCGATGGCCGCGGGTGACCAGTTCCAGTGCCAGTTCGCTCTTGCCGGCGCCCGACTCGCCCATGATCAGCACGCCGATCGAATAGACCTCGAGCAGCGTGCCGTGCAGGGTCACGCGCCGCGCCAGGGCGCGCGCGAGATGGTATTGAAGGTGGGTGACCACCTCGTGGCCGCGCTTGGCACTGACCCATATCGGGGTCTCGGAGCGCTCCGCGGCCGCGTGCAGGTCGGCCGGCACCGCCTGGTCGCGGCTCACGATCAGCGCGGTCGGGCGGTAGGCGATGATGCGCGCCACGGTGTCGGCGCGCTGGCGCGGGTCGAGGCCGTCGAGGTAGCGCAGTTCCTCGGTCCCGATCACCTGCAGGCGGTTCGGATAGATGATGTTGAGGTAGCCCACCAGCGAGGGCCGCCGCTGCAGGGTTTCGCCGGCCTCGAGCACGCGGGTCTCGCCCTGCAGCCCGGCGACCCAGCGCAGGCCCAGCCGCTCCTTCAGCGACTCATGCAGGTCGCGCGCGCTGAGCTGCGCGCCGCCGGCGGCGGTGGCCTCGCCGCTCATGCGGCGCGGTTCTGCTCGCTCCACCCGGCCAGCGCCTCGTACATCGCGCCGGCATCGCGGGCCTTGCGCAGTTCCGCCACCGTGGCCGGGTCGCTGAACAGGCCGGCCAGCTCCGCCAGGAACATCAGGTGCTGGTCGGTGAAGTGTTCAGGCACCACCAGCGCGAACACCAGGTCGACCGGCTTGCCGTCGGCGGCGTTGAAGTCGACCGGTTCCTTGAGCCGCACGAAGCAGCCGCAGGCGCGGGTGATCTCCGCGCTGCGGCCATGCGGGATCGCCACGCCCTGGCCCAGGCCGGTCGAGCCCAAGCGTTCGCGCTTGATCAGGCTTTCGTAGATGGCGCGCTCGGGATCGGCGCCACCGCCCTCGTTGAGCAGTTGCGCGAGCTTCTCCAGCAGGCGCTTCTTGCTGGTGGCGGCGGCGTCGACGACGACGCGGGCCGGCGTGAGCAGATCGAGTATTCGCATGTCCGCGCCAGCCCCCTGTGCGCCGTGGTGCCGCTTAGTGGACCGTAAGGGCCAATTCGACAGCGGCTCGCTTGGTCTCGCGCCGCTGGACTTGCCCTTTACTCGCCCCATGGCTTTGGCTATGGGACTCGCTCCAGGGCGGCGCCCAACGGCGCGATCCCGGCGCGAATCCACTGCCGAATTGACCCTTGCAGTCCACTAGACCGCCTTGCGCGAACGCTGGGCGTCGGCGCGATGGTGGTCGGTGAGCTTTTCCTTGTGCTTGCGCGCCTGCGCCTCGAGCTTGTCGGCCAGGCTGTCGATCGCCGCGTACATGTCCACGCCGGTGGCTTCCGCATGCAGCACCTTGTGGCGCGCTGCCGAAACCGTCGCCTCGGCGCGATGATGCGTCTTCTCGACCGTCAGCACCACCTGCGTGTCGTAGACGCCGTCGAAGTGGCGGCCGGTGCGCTCGAGCTTGTCGATGGTGTACTTGCGCAGTGCCGGCGTGACTTCGATCTGGTGGCCGGTGACATGGATTTGCATGACGGTCCTCCGTTGCGATGGCGGGACGGCCGCATGGCCGCCGGGTTGCGCTGCGCGCGGCCACGCCGGGAAGGCGTGCGCGTGGCGCACAGGAAAAAGGTGGGGACTCCGCAGGCTGGGCGCAAGCACGGTGGGTTGGGCATTCAGCCCAGTCGGCAACGGTCGCTGGAAGCGGGGATGTTCATCGCCTCGCGGTATTTTGCCACGGTCCGGCGCGCCACCGCGATGCCGCGCCGGTTCAGCTCCACGGCGATCGCGGCGTCCGACATCGGCCGGGTCGCGCTTTCCTCCTCGACCAGCTTGCGGATCATGGCCCGGATCGCGGTGGCCGAGGCCTCGCCGCCCTCCGAGGTGGCGAGGCCGACCGAGAAGAAGTGCTTGAACTCATAGGTCCCGCGCGGCGTGTGCAGGTACTTGCGCGTGGTGATCCGCGACACCGTGGACTCGTGCACGCCGATTTCATCCGCGACTTCACGCAGCGTCAACGGACGCATGGCCTCCGGGCCGTAGTCGAGGAAGGCGCTCTGCTGGCGCACGATGCAGCTTGCGACCTTGAGCAGGGTGTCGCCGCGCTGGGCCAGGCTGCGGATCAGCCAGCGCGCCTCCTGCAGGCGTCCCTTGAGGTAGCTGCCGTCGCTGCCGCGGCTGGCCGCGGCCATGCGCTCGTAGTCGCGGTTGACGGCCAGGCTGGGCGTGCAGCTCGGGTTGAGCCGGACGCGCCAGCGGCCATCGTGCTTGGCGGCATAGGCATCGGGCACGACATACTCGGTGATGGCCTCGCCGACCGCGTTGCCCGGGCGCGGGTTGAGCCCGCGCAGCAGCGCGGTGGCGCCGGCGAAATCCTCCGCACTCACGCCCAGGCGGCCGGCCAGGCGTTGCTGCTCGCGCGCCAGCAGTTCGAGGTGGCGGTCGGCCAGGTCACGGGCCAATTCCAGGTGCGGCGTGCCGGGGTCGAGCTGGCCGATCTGCACCAGCAGGCATTCGCGCAGGTCGCGGCTGGCGACGCCCGGTGGATCGAAGCGCTGCAGCCGGTGCCGCACCGCCTCGATCTCCTCGATCGAAGCGTGCACCGAGGGGTCCAGCGCGGCGCGGATGGCCTCGAGCGGATCGCGCAGGTAGCCGTCCTCGTCGAGCGACTCGATCAGGGCTTCGGCGATGGCGCGGTCGCGCGCCGACAGCGGGGTGAGGTTGAGCTGCCACTGCAGGTAGTCGGCGAGGCTCTGCGGCGCCGCGGTGCGCGCCTCGAGCGAATCGCCCTCGGCATCGGTGCCCGAGCCGGAGCCGCGCGGGCGGTCGAAGGAGAACTCGCCGGTATCCTCGCTCCACTCGGGCAGGTCGTCGCCGTGCGGCGCATCGTCGCCGGGGTCGCCATCCGCGGCGCTGGCGCGTTCGTCGGCCGGCGCCGCTTCCGGCGGCAAGGCCTCGGTGTCACCGTCCTCGCCGCTCTCGTCCTGCTCCAGCAGCGGGTTCGATTCCAGCGCCTCGCGGATCTCGATCTCGAGTTCGGCCGCCGACAGCTGCAGCAGGCGGATGGCCTGGCGCAGTTGCGGCGTCAGGCTCAGCTGCTGACTGACCCCGAGTTTGAGTGCAGGCTTCAAGGGAGCGGTGTGCTAGCAAGAACCGTTCCAGTGATTGTGGGCCGGTCCGGGCGGAGGGCGCAAGCGCTACCAGGCAACCCCGCGGACACGCGGAATCGACGTCATCCCGGCGCAGGCCGCGACCCCGTAGCCGAATGCAATGCCCGGACGGCGCGCCACTGGATCCCGGCGTGCGCCGGGATGACGCCAATTGGAGGTGGCGGACCGGGCACGCCGGATTCCCGCGCGCGCGGGAATGACGTCAACCATGGCCCTGGTGCGCCTGCAGCGGCAGCCGGGCGCGCCCTACATCCGGAACTCGTGGCCGAGGTAAACCTCGCGCACCCGCGGATCGGCCAGCAACTGGTCGGGCTCGCCTTCGGCCAGCACCTCGCCTTCGTTGAGGATGTAGGCGCGGTCGACGATGCCCAGGGTCTCGCGCACGTTGTGGTCGGTGATCAGCACGCCGATGCCGCGCGACTTGAGGTGGCGCACGATCTTCTGGATCTCGCTGACCGAGATCGGGTCGACCCCGGCGAAGGGCTCGTCCAGCAGCATGTAGCGCGGCTGCGCGGCCAGCGCGCGCGCGATCTCGACCCGGCGCCGCTCGCCGCCCGACAGGCTCTGGCCCTTGGCCGCGGACAGGTGCGCGACGTGCAGCTCCTCCAGCAGGCGCGCCAGCTCGGTCTCGCGCGCCTTGCGCGTGAGTCCCTCGCGCAGCTCGAGGATGGCCATCACGTTCTCGGCCACGGTCAGGCGCCGGAACACCGAGGGCTCCTGCGGCAGGTAGCCCACGCCCAGGCGCGCGCGCACGTGCATCGGCAGCGCGGTGATGTCGCGCTCGTCGAGCGCGATGCGACCGGCATCGGCCGCCACCAGCCCGACCACGAGGTAGAAACACGTGGTCTTGCCGGCCCCGTTGGGGCCGAGCAGGCCCACCACCTCGCCCGGGTCGAGCCGGAACGAGAAGTCGCGCACGACCTCGCGCGCCCGGTAGCGCTTGCGCAGCCCCTGCGCGTGGAGCATCAGTCGGTCTTCGCCGGCGCGGGCTGCTGCGGCAGGATGTGGAGCTTCACCCGCCCGCCGCCCGCCTCGCCGCCGTCGCCGGTCAGCTTGCCGGTGGTGAGGTCGTAGGTGATGCGCCCGGCGCGCATCTCGCCGCGCGGCTGCGTGATCACCACGTCGCCGGAGAAGACCACGCGCTCGGACTTGATGTCGTAGTCGATGTTGAGCGCGCGCGCGTCGAGGCGGCCGCCATCGTCGAGGTCCTGGGCCAGCATCGCCGGCTTGCCATCGAGCACCGCGCGGGTGATGTCGCCGGCCTTGGTCTGGTGGATCACCGCGCGGTCGGCCGCCACTTCGGTGGTGCCCTGGGTGATGCGCACGCTGCCGCTCAGCACCGACTGGCCCTCGCCGAGGCCGAACTCGCTGCGGTCGGCATTGACGTCCATCGGCTTCTCGCGGTCGCTCTTGAGCGCTGCGGCCGGCGCGCAGGCCAGGAGCAGGAGCAGCGCGGGGAGGCTACGGCAGCGCATCGAGCTTGGGGTCATAGCGTCCGGTGACCTGCGAGCGCAGCACGAAGCGCCCGGTCCTGAGGTCGGCGTCGAGGCCGGTGCCGCGCAGTATAGAGCCCGGGCTGCGCAGGGTCACCGCATCGTCGCTGCTGACCTGGTCGGTTTCGACCAGGGCGTTGAGGCTGGCGCCGTCGATCGCCAGCGGGTCGAGGCCGGCGACGGCCGGACGCTCCGCATGCACGTCGCGCATCAGTCGCACTTCCTTCGCGTCCTTGCTGACCCAGCCCTCGCCGGCGCGGGCGCTCCACGCGTGGCCGCCGCCATCGACGAAACGGAAACGCGGCTGCTCCACCGCGAAGGTGCCGAGCCAGGGGTGGCGGGTCATGCGTGGCGCCTCGACCTCGAAGGCGAAGCTGCCATCGGTGCGATAGGCCGCGAGCGAGAACGCGCTCAGCGTGTAGTCGGAGCGCGGCGGGCCGATGAAACTGTCCGTGGTTTCGGGCTCGCTCTGCAGCCACAGGATCCACTGGGTCAAGGCGGCGAAAACCGCCAGCGCGGCCGCCCCGGCCAGCGTGCGCTCGATCCGCGAAAGGCGCTCGCGCAGGCCGGACGCAGCCATCATGGGCCCGCAAAACGCGCGCGGACGGCGTCGGCGCGGCCCTGCGCGGCCAGCAGCAGGTCGCAGACCTCGCGCACCGCGCCGTGGCCGCCGGGCAGGCGCGTGCGCCAGTGGCCGATGTCCCTGATGGAAGGGTGCGCGTTCGCCACCGCGACCGCCAGCCCGACCCTGAGCATGCAGGACAGGTCCGGCAGGTCGTCGCCGGTGAAGGCGACCTGCGCGTAGTCGAGGCCGCGCGCCGCGCGCAGCGCATCGAGTCGCGCCAGCTTGTCCTTCTCGCCCTGGCAGACGTGCGCGAGCCCCAGTTCGGCGCCGCGCCGCGCCACGATCGGGCTGTCGCGCGCGGTGATCAGCGCCACCTCGATCCCGAAATCCGCCAGCAGCTTGAGTCCGAGCCCGTCCTGGGAATGGAAGGACTTCGACTCGCGGCCGTCGGCGTCGAAGCTGAGCCGGCCGTCGGTCAGCACGCCGTCGACGTCGAAGCAGGCCAGGCGGATGCGGGCGGCGCGTTGGCGCACGTCGTCGGTCACGTTGGCGAGGAGGGTCTCGGGCATGGGAATCGGATCAGGTCCCGTTGATGTGGCAGGCGAATCGGCTGGCCTGGCCTGCCGGAGCGTCTTCAGCCGCGACCAGGCCTATCGCGCGCAGAGCGCGCTACTACAGGGCCGGCTTCGTAGGAGCGCGCTCTGCGCGCGATAGGCCTGGTCGCGGTTGAAGCCGCTCCTGCTGGCGCAAACTGGCGGCCGCGCGGCTCAGACCACCCGCGCGCGCAGCAGGTCGTGGATGTTCAGCGCCCCGACCAGCCGATGGTCGGCATCGACCACCAGCAGCGCGTGGATCTTGAAGTCCTCCATCACGCGCGCGGCTTCCGCGGCGAGCCGGTCGGGCTGGATCGACTTGGGACGCGCGGTCATCACCTTCGTGACCGGCGTCGCGCGCAGGTCGCAGCGTTCGTCGTCGAGGATGCGGCGCAGGTCGCCATCGGTGAAAACCCCGAGCAGGCGGCCGTCGTCGTCGACCACGCCGGTCATGCCCAGGCCCTTGCGCGTCATCTCGACCAGGGCCTCGGAGATGCTGGCGCCGGCCCCGACCTTGGGCACCTGCTCGCCGGCGTGCATGATGTCGCTGATCAGCAGCAGCAGGCGGCGGCCCAGGCTGCCGGCCGGATGCGAGCGGGCGAAATCCTCGGCGGTGAAACCGCGGGCCTCGAGCAGCGCGATCGCGAGCGCATCGCCCATCACCAGCGCCGCGGTGGTGCTGGCGGTCGGCGCCAGGCCCAGCGGGCAGGCTTCCTCGGCCACGCTCACGTCCAGGTGCACGTCGGCGAGCCGGCCCAGGGTGGAGTCGGGCTTGCCCGAGAGCGCGATGAGCGGCACGCCCTGGCGCTTGATCAGCGGCCCGATGGTCAGCAGTTCATCGGTCTCGCCCGAGTTCGACAGCGCCAGCACCACGTCGCTCGCGGTGATCATGCCGAGGTCGCCGTGGCTGGCTTCGCCCGGGTGGACGAAGAAGGCCGGCGTGCCGGTCGAGGCCAGGGTGGCGGCGATCTTGCTCGCGATGTGGCCGGACTTGCCCATGCCGGTGACCACGACGCGGCCGCGGCAGGCCAGGATCAGTTCGCAGGCGCGGCGGAAGCCGCCGTCGAGGCGGTCGGCGAGTCCGGCGATGGCGCGGGACTCGATCGCGAAGACCTCGCGGGCACTGGTCTCGAGCCGATCGCCATCCAGGCGGGGCGCGGCGGGGTTGGAAGTCGCAGGGCGGACTTGTGCGTTCATGGCGTTTCGCAGGCGCTCCAGGGGCACGGGCACGGACGGCATTCTTCAGCGGGCCGCCTTCGGCTACCATGCGCCGCCCATTCTACCCCCATCCCCCCGCCAGGCCGCCGCACCGCCGCGCGCCGCGGTCCGTTACCGGGCCGTGAAACCCGAGCACCCATGGACGCCGCCACCATCCAGCGCTTGATCGAGCAGGGCCTGCCGGGCTCGCGTGCCACCGTGCACGGCGCCGATGGCGTGCACTTCGAGGCCGAAGTGGTGTCCGCGGCGTTCCAGGGCAAGCTGCCGCTGGCCCGCCACCGGATGGTCTATGCCACGCTGGGCGAACTGATGGGTGGCGCGATCCATGCGCTGAGCCTGCGGACCGTCACGCCCGAGGAAGCGTCGCGCGGCGCCTGAGCCGCGGGTCGCGCGAGGTAATCCGATGGCGAAGATCGTGATCAGCGGCGGCGAGCCGCTCAATGGCGAGGTCTGGATCTCCGGGGCCAAGAACGCGGTGCTGCCGATCCTGGCCGCGACGCTGCTGGCCGACGAGCCGGTCGAGATCGGCAACGTGCCGCACCTGCACGATGTCACCACCACCATGGAACTGCTGGGCCAGATGGGCGTGCAGCTGGTGGTGGACGAGCGCATGCGCATCCTGGTCGACCCGCGGCCCGCGCGGCGCTACGTCGCGCCCTACGACCTGGTCAAGACCATGCGCGCCTCGATCCTGGTCCTGGGCCCGCTGGTCGCGCGCTTCGGCGAGGCGCTGGTGTCGCTGCCCGGCGGCTGCGCGATCGGCTCGCGCCCGGTCGACATGCACATCAAGGGCCTCGAGGCGCTGGGCGCCGAGATCACGGTGGAGCAGGGTTACATCCACGCCCGCGCGAAGCGCCTCAAGGGCGCGCGCGTGATGATGGACATGGTGACGGTCACCGGCACCGAGAACATCATGATGGCGGCGGCGCTCGCCCACGGCACCACCGTGATCGAGAACGCGGCGCAGGAACCCGAGGTGGTGGACCTGGCCAATTGCCTGATCAGCATGGGCGCGCAGATCGAGGGCGCGGGCACCAACACCATCGTGGTGCACGGCGTCGAGCGCCTGCACGGCACCACGTACGAGGTCTTGCCCGATCGCATCGAGACCGGCACCTTCCTGGTCGCCGGCGCCATCACCGGCGGGCGCGTGGTGGCCAAGCGCACGCGGCCCAGGACCCTGGACGCGGTGCTGTCCAAGCTCGAGGACGCCGGTGCGCACATCAACACCACCGATGACCAGATCGAGATCGACATGCGCGGCAACCGCCCGCGCTCGGTCAACCTCAGCACCGCGCCGTACCCGGCCTTCCCGACCGACATGCAGGCGCAGTTCACCGCGCTCAACACCGTGGCCGAGGGCGTGGGCGTGATCACCGAGACCGTGTTCGAGAACCGCTTCATGCACGTGCAGGAACTGCAGCGACTGGGCGCGGACATCAAGGTCGAGGGCAATACCGCGATCATCCGCGGCGTCGCGCACATGAGCGGCGCGCCGATCATGGCCACCGACCTGCGCGCCTCGGCCTGCCTGGTCCTGGCCGGGCTGGTGGCGCACGGCGACACCACGGTCGACCGCGTCTACCACATCGATCGCGGCTACGAGAACATCGAGGAAAAGCTCTCGGGGCTGGGCGCGCGGATCCGCCGCCTGCCGTCCTGAGCCGAGGCGCCCGCAGGACCGCAAGATGGATTCCCGCTTGCGCGGGAATGACGGCGGACCGTCGGGCGGAGCGTCGGCCAACGCAGTTCGGCGTCGGGTGCAGCCCTCAGGCGTGGTAGGGCGCGGACAGTTCGTGCACCGCGTCGACCAGCACCCGCACGTGTTCCGGATCGACGTCGGGCGTGACGCCGTGGCCGAGGTTGAACACATGCCCGGTGCCGGCGCCGAACGACGCCAGGGTGTCGGCGACCGCGTGGCGGATCGCGTCGGGACTGGCATACAGCGTCGCCGGATCGAGATTGCCCTGCAGCGCCACGCGATGCCCGATGCGCCGGCGCGCATCGCCCAGGTCCACCGTCCAGTCCAGGCCCACCGCCTCGCAGCCGCAGGCCGCGATCAACTCCAGCTGGTGCACGCCCTTGCTGAACACGATCAGCGGCACGGCCGAATCGCCGCTGCCGCGCGCCAGCGTGGCCGCGATCTCGCCGAGGTAGCGCAGCGAGAACTCGCGGTACTGCGCCGGCGTCAGCACGCCGCCCCAGGTATCGAACACCATCACCGCCTGCGCGCCGGCGGCGATCTGCGCCTCGAGGTATGCCGTCACCGCGCGCGCATTGAGCGCGAGCAGCCGATGCAGCGTGGCCGGGTCCTCCAGCGCCATCGCCTTGATCCGCGCGTAGCGATCGCTGCCGCCGCCCTCGACCATGTAGCAGGCCAGGGTCCAGGGACTGCCGGAGAATCCGATCAGCGGCACGCGGCCGTGCAACTCGCGCCGGATCAGGCGCACCGCATCGGTGACGTAGCGCAATTCACCCTCCATGTCCGGCACGCCCAGGCGCGCGACCTCGGCCGCGCTGCGCACCGGGTGCGCGAAGCGCGGGCCCTCGCCCTCGCCGAAGGACAGGCCGAGGCCCATCGCGTCGGGAATGGTGAGGATGTCGGAGAACAGGATCGCCGCGTCGAGCGCAAAGCGCGCCAGCGGCTGCAGGGTCACCTCGCAGGCCAGTTCCGGGGTCTTGGCCAGGGCGAGGAAGTTGCCGGCGCGCGCGCGGGTGGCGCGGTATTCCGGCAGGTAGCGCCCGGCCTGGCGCATGATCCAGACCGGCGTGCGGTCCACCGGCTGGCGGCGCAGTGCGCGCAGGAAGCGATCGTTCTGGGGTGTCGTCGCGGGCATGGCTTCGATCCTGGATGGGGCGTGTCAGCGGGCGCGTCGTGCCTCGGCCTGCAGCGGGCCGATGCGGCGCACGAATGCGCCGGGCGCCCCGCGCAGCGATCGCGCCGCCGCGCGCGCGGCATCGGCGTCGGGGAATTGCGACCACAGCAGCAGGTAGCTGCGCGCGCCATTCCCGGCGAGCGCAACCACGTGGCACTCGGTCGGCGCCAGGCCGGCGCGGGCCATGAGCGCGGCGAAGCCGGCGCTGCTGCCGGCGCGCGCGAGTTGCACCGTCCAGGCGTCGGCAGGCAGGGCTTCGAAGCGGGCGGCGCCGGGCAGGGCCAGTGCAGCCACGTCGCCGCGACTTGGCGGCGCCGGCTGCCAGTCTGGCGCCGCGCCGGCGGCCGCCATCGGCGATGCCGCGCGGACGCCCGCGTACGCCGGCGGCGCCAGCGTGCCGGCCGCCCGGATCTCGGCCTGCAGCGGCCCGATGCGGCGCGGGACGCCGCGCAGGCCGGCCGCGCGCAAGGCGCGTCGCGCGGCCTCCGCATCGTCGAAGCGCGACCACAGCAGCAGCCAATGTCGTGCGTCCGCCGCGCCGACGGCGACCAGGTAGATCGGGTCCGCGATCGCGCGTGCATCGCTGCCGATCGCGGCAAGGGCGCCGTCGACGCGGCCGGCGCTGCGCCCCAGTTGCGCGGTCCATGCGCCAGCCGGCAGGCGCAGGAA
>JAGOEZ010000006.1:27126-33324 GCA_017997455.1 Lysobacterales bacterium
CCGGCGGCACCGCTGCGACCGGCGCGTCGCTTGCCGGTGGTGGCGCGGCCGGACCCGGATCGACCGGGGTGGCGGCAAGCACCTCCTCGCGCGCCGCTTCGGCCGGGGCCAGGACCGGCGCCAGCGGCACCGGGCGGCGTACCGGCGGCGCGGCCAGGAACGGCGGTGGCGCCAGCGCCTCGACGCCGGAATCGACCGTGGCCGGTGCGGGCGCCGCGTGGGCTTCCGCGGTCGCGGGCGCCGGCAGCTCCGTTGCGGGCGCGGACCCTGCGCCGCCGGCATCGGCCACGGGCTCCGCGGCGGGCTCCGGCGCGGGCGACGTCGTGTCCCCGCGCTGGACGCTCGGAAACTGGTCCGGCAGCGGCTGCGCGGGTGCCGGCGGCGGCGCGGCGTAGACGTGGGGCGGGTCGCTGGGCGGCGCGGCCAGGAAGGTCGGCGGCGGCGCACCGGTACCGGGATCGAGTACTGCGGGCAGGCCGCGCTCGGGCGGCGGGTTGTCGGGGGTCCCGCATTCCCAGGCCTTGCCATCGGCACTGGGCACGCAGATGCGCTTTTCGCCGGCCTTCGGGGTGGCCGCTACGGCGATCCCCGCGGGCAGCCATGACAGGGCGGACAACAGCAGCCGCAGCAGGATCGCGCGCGCGCGGCCGGACTCAGGGCTCATAGGCCGAGCCGGGCGGGGCCTCGATGCCCTGGAAGAACATGACATGGAAGCCGCGCCGCAGTTGCGCGTCGCGCGCCGCCATCAGGGCCAGTTCGGCCGCCTCGCGCTCGAGGTAGACCTCGCGCTTGAGGGTGCCGCGGCCGCCCTGTTGCCCGGATTCGCGCAGCAGCGTCCAGCCGCCGAGCAGGTCCTGCTGCAGGATCAGGTGGCAGTACTTCGGTGCCTCGCCGCCCTGGGGCTGGGTTTGCATGAATATCCGCATGCCCGAAGTCTAGCCGACGCGCCATGGCGCCGACCCCGGCATTCAGCGCAGCACGGCAAGAATCGCGTCCTCCGGCACGTCCGGCACCACTTCGGCACGGCCCGGACCGCGCCACAGCACCAGGCGCAACCGGCCGCTCTGGGCCTTCTTGTCCAGGCGCATGAGTTCGAGCAGGCGCGTCGGCGCCAGCCCGGCCGGTGGCGCGGTGGGCAGGCCGAAGCGCGCCAGCGCCGCGGCGAGTTCGCGCGCCTGCACAGCGCCCGCCAGGCCCAGCGCCGCCGACAGCCGCGCCGCGAGCACCATCCCGATCGCCACCGCCTCGCCATGGCGCAGCGCCTCGTAGCCGGTGGCGGTCTCCAGCGCGTGGGCGAAGGTGTGGCCGAAATTGAGCAGCGCGCGCTCGCCGGATTCATGCTCGTCGCGCGCGACGATCCCGGCCTTGTGGCGGCAACTGGTCTCGATCGCGTGGGTGGTGGCGCCGGGCTCGCGCGCCAGCAGCGCGTCGGCGTGCGCGGCCAACCAGTCGAGGAACGCGGGGTCGCCGATCGCGCCGTACTTGAGCACCTCGGCAAGACCGGCGCGCAACTCGCGCGTGGGCAGGGTGGCGAGGGTGTCGGTGTCGGCCACCACCGCGCGCGGCTGGTGGAAGGCGCCGACCAGGTTCTTGCCCTCGGGCAGGTCCACCGCGGTCTTGCCGCCGACCGCCGAATCGACCATCGCCAGCAGCGTGGTGGGCACCTGCACCAGGGCCACGCCGCGCATCCAGCAGGCTGCGGCGAATCCGGCAAGGTCGCCGATCACGCCGCCGCCCAGCGCGACCACCGTGGCGTCGCGGCTGGCCTTGAGCGCAGCCAGCGCGGCGAACACGCGGCCCGCCTCGGCCAGGGTCTTGTGGGCTTCGCCCTCGGGCACCTCGTGCACCCGGACCTCGCGCGCGCCCAATGCCGCCACCACGCGGGCGGCGTAGTGCGCGCCCACGACCGGGTTGGTCACCACCAGCGCGTGGCGTCCGCGCACCGCATCGCGCCATGCCGCCGCTTCGCCGATCGCGCCAGGACCGATGTGGATCGCGTAGGCGCGGTGTCCGAGTTCGACCGCAACGCGGCGCAGGCTCACGCCGCGGTCTCCCGGGCGGCGCTGCGCTGCCAGCAGCGCTCTAGCTCGCCGGCAAGGTGTTGCGCGGCGACGCCGGCGCTGAGGTCTTCCGCCGCGGCCGTAAGGTCGGCGACCTCGGCATACAGCGGATCGCGTTCGGCGGCGAGCTGCTCGAGGCGGGCGCGGCGGTCGGGCCCTCCCAGCAACGGGCGCTTGCGGTCGCGCTCGAGCCGCCGCAGCTGCTGGGCGACGCTGGCGCGCAGCCAGACCACGAAGCCGCGCGAGCGCAGCAGCGCGCGATTGCCCGCATCGAGCACGGTGCCGCCGCCGGTCGCGAGCAGGCGCCCGTCGGCCTGCGCCAGTTCGGCCAGCAGCGCGGACTCGCGCGCGCGGAAGCCGGCTTCGCCCTCGAGTTCGAAGATCAGCTTCACGCTGGCGCCGGTGCGCGCCTCGAGCTCGTCGTCGAGGTCGATGAAGGCGAGCCCGAAATGCCGGGCGAGGCGCCGGCCGATGGTGCTCTTGCCGGCGCCCATCGGCCCGACCAGGAACACGTTGGGGGCCGGATTCATGGCCCGGATGCTAGCATTCGGGCTGCGCCATCGATCCCAGCCCACATGCTTCGCTTCGTCATCGTCTTCGTGATCCTGCTCCTCGGCCTGTTCTGGGCATACGTGCTCAAGCCGGTCGAGGTCCTGTTCGTCGATCCCTTCACCAGCGTGGTGGCCTGGGTCAGCACCCAGCTCATCCACCTGTTCGACGACAACGTCACCAGCCAGGGCAAGGTGCTGCAGAGCACGATCAACGGCTTCGCCGTCTCGATCGAGCGCGGCTGCAACGGCATGGAGGCGGTGATCATCCTGTTCGCGGCGGTATTCGCGTTCCCGGCCACGCTGCGCCAGAAGCTGGCCGGCTTCGCGCTCGGCTTCGTCGCGATCCAGGCCCTCAACGTGGTGCGCATCATCAGCCTGTTCTACATGGGTCAGTGGAGCCAGGTGTGGTTCGAGTGGTTCCACCTGTACTTGTGGCAGGCCCTGATCATCCTCGACGCGCTGGTGGTGTGGCTGCTGTGGCTGCGCTGGTTGTCGCGGCGCGCGCCGCCGCCGACGGCAGGCGCGTCGGTCGCGGCGGCCTGAGCAGGGAGCCCGGACCTTGCGCAGCTGCCTGATCGCCGGCTGCGGCGACGTCGGCACGCGGCTGGGTCTGCGCCTGGCCGCCAGCGGCATCGAGGTCCACGCCCTCACGCGCCGCAGCGTGCCGCCCGCGCCGCTGCGCGGGCAACACGTCGATCTCGCCGCGCCGCATCCGCCGCTGCCGCGCGGCCTCGCGGCCGACGCGCTGGTCTACCTGCCGGCGCCGGCGCAGCGCGACGCGGCCGCCTATCGCGCGCTCTACGTCGACGGCCCGGCGCGGCTGCTCGACGCGCTGGCCGCGCCGCCGCGCCGCTTCGTGTTCGTGTCGAGCACCGCGGTATATGGCGAGGACGGTGGCGGCTGGGTCGACGAGGACACGCCGCCGCAGCCGCGGCAGTGGAACGGGCAGTTGCTGCTGGAAGCCGAACTGCGCCTGCGCGAACGCGTCCCGGGCCTGGTCGTGGTGCGCTTCGCGGGCATCTACGGCCCCGGGCGCGAGGTGCTGCTGGCGCGCGTGCGGGCCGGCCAGGGCGGTGCGGCCCGGCACTGGACCAACCGCATCCATGTCGAGGATGCCGCCGCCGCCTTGCACCACCTTCTGGGTCTGGCGGCGCCGGCGTCGCTCTACCTCGGATCCGACGGCCATCCGGCGCCCGAGGCCGAGGTCCTGCAGTGGATCGCGCAGCGCATGGGGCTCACGGTCGCCGCGCCGTCCGCCGGCCCCCCCAGTGGCCGCCGCATCCGCGCGACGCGACTCGCGGCGAGCGGATTCGACTGCGCCTGGCCGGACTATCGCGCCGGATATGGCGGCTTGGCGGCGCTGGCAACGTTGTCGCAGGATTGACTCGGGACATTTGCGCGGGCGCCGACCGCTGCATCTTCCGTCGCCGCCCTTTTGCTAGACTGGAATTCGACATTGTCCGAAGCGGAGAGCGCTGCCATGGCCAGTTCCGTCGTGAAGGTGATTGAAGTGAGTTCATCGTCGAACAAGGGTTTCGACGATGCGGTGCAGTCGGGCCTCAAGAAGGTCGCCAAGACCCTCAAGGGCATCCAGGGCGCCTGGGTGAACGAGATGAAGGTGATCACCAACGGCGAAGGCAAGGTCGTCGAGTGGCGGGTCAACCTCAAGATCAGCTTCCTCGTGCAATGACCAAACCCGCCGCGGTCGACGCGGCCGAGGCGCGCGGGGCGGTCACGATCGGCCTGGTCGAGGACGATCCCGACCAGGCCGCGCTGTACGCGCAATGGCTCACCGAGGCCGGCTATCGCGTGCGCCGGTACGGCACCGCCGCGGAGTTCCGCCGGCGCCTGGGCGCGGAGTCGGTCGACGGCCTGCTGCTCGACTGGATGTTGCCCGACGCCTCGGGACCGGAGCTGCTGGAGTGGGTGCGGCACTCGGCGCAGGCGCAATTGCCGGTGCTGTTCCTGACCGCGCGCACCGCCGAGGCCGACGTGGTGCACGGCCTGCGCAGTGGCGCCGACGACTACCTGGTCAAGCCGCCCAGCCGCCCCGAACTGCTGGCGCGGATCGAGGCCGTCCTGCGCCGCAGCGGCGTGGCCGCGCTCGACGTCGTGATCCGCGACGTCCAGCCCTACGAGATCGACACCCAGCGCCGGCGCCTCACGCTCGCGGGGCAGGAAGTGCGCCTGACCGACCGCGAGTTCGACCTCGCCGCATTCCTGTTCCGTCGCCATGGCCGGGTCGTCAGCCGTGACACATTGCTGTCACAGGTCTGGAACCTGGGCGCGGGCGTCGCCACCCGCACGGTCGATACGCACATGAGCCGGCTGCGCAAGAAGCTCGGACTCGACGGCACCCACGGCTGGCAGCTCACGGCCGTCTACCAGCACGGCTACCGCCTCGAACGGCGTTGAGGGCCGCGCGGCGCGGCCCTTGACGGGCGCGCGCGCTTGGCGCAGCGTCGCACGACACAAGGCCGGGCCTGCAGGCGGGGCCGCGGGCCCCAGGGGGTAACATGGCACGCAAGATCGGGGGGGCGGGCAAGGCCGGCGCGACGCGCGCGACGGCGCCGGTCCGCGGCAAGGCGGCGCGACCGGCGCGCGCCGCGGCCAGCGCGCTCCCGCACACGGCAGGCAGGAGGAGCGAACTCGTGGCCGAGAAGAAACCACCCGCCGCCGACGCGGCCGAGCGCAACGTCGACCAGATCCGCGACATCCTGTTCGGCGGCCAGATGCGCGATTACGAGCGCCGCTTCCAGGAGCTGGCGCAGAAGCTCGAGCAGGAAGCGGGCCGGCTGCGCAGCGAGATGGAGAAGCGCGTATCGGCCCTGGAGAAGCGCCTCGACGACCAGGTCGACAAGCTCGCCAAGGCGGTGCGGCTGGAAGTCGGCGACCGCGGCAAGGCGGTGGAGGAACTCGAGGCGCGCACGCTGCAGGCGGCGCGCAGCGCGCGGGCCGAGATCAACGGCGCGATCGACCGCCTGCAGCACGAGCAATCGGCCAGCGATGAACGTGCGCGCAAGGCCCTGGCGGAACTCGCGGCGAGCCTCAAGGCGGCCAGCGCGGGCGCCGAGTCGGCGCTGGCGGCGGCGCGCCAGGAATTGCGCGGCGAGAAGTTGTCGCGCGGCGACTTCGCCGCACTGCTGACCGAACTGGCGCTGCGCATCAAGGGCGAGTTCGAGCTGCCGACGAAGAAGTAGCCGGCCGCACCCGGGGACGCACGTGTCCGAATCGGAGTTCGAGCGGCTCAAGGACCTGCTGCTGGGCGCGGAGCGGGCGGCGCTGGACGCGCATGCGGCGCGCCTGGCCGACCTCGAGCGCGAACGCCAGCGCATCGCGGTCCTGGAGCAGGCGCGCAAGGATCTCCCGCGGCGCCTGCCGCAATTGCTCGAGCGCGCCGGCCAGGAGGATGGGCCGCGGCTCGCGCGCGCGCTGTCGGAACCGGTGGCCAGCGCGCTCGGCGGCGCGGTGCGCAAGCAGCGCCAGGCGATCGTGGACGCCCTGTTCCCGGTCATCGGCCCGATCATCCGCAAGGCGATCGCGGAATCGCTGCGCGCGCTGGTCGGCGACCTCAACCGCGCGCTGGA
>JAGOEZ010000006.1:33424-36391 GCA_017997455.1 Lysobacterales bacterium
CTGCCGCTGGCGATCGCGGCGGGCCTGGTGGTGGCGCTGCTCGGCGGCCTGTGGTTGCGCGAGTGGACGTGGACGCGGCGCATCGCGCGCCTCGAGGCGGTGCTGCAGGATTGGCCCGGCTTCTACCTCCAGGGCCTCGACGCCGATCCCTGGGACTGGGTGCGCGTGCGCGGCCTGGTCGACCCGCAGGCCGATCCGCTGCGCCTGGCGCAGGCGCAGGCCGATTTCCGCGGCGCCGACCTGGTCTACGACGTGAAGGGCTTCGTCTCGAACGATGCCGAGATGCTGGTGCGGCGCGCGCGCACCCTGCTCACGCCGCCGCCGGAAGTGCAGGTTTCGGCGCGCGCGGGCGTGCTCAGCCTGTCGGGCACGGCGCCGATCGCCTGGGCGGAGGACGTCGCGGGCCGCGCCGCCGCGATACCCGGCGTGGTCGGCGTCGATGCCAGCGGCCTGCAACCCGACGTGGTCGGCACGCTCGCGGCCCGGATCGGCATTCCCGATGGCGTCGCGCTCGATTTCGCGCGCCGCAAGCTGACCGTGCGCGGCGCCGCGTCGCAGGAATGGATCGCCAGCCTGGGCGCGGCCGTCGAGCGCCTGCCGCAGGTGCGCGAGCGCGACTTCAGCGCGTTGGTCGCCACCGAGCGGATGCTGTTCGACGGCCTGGTGGCGCGCATGGACGTGCTCGACATCCCGTTCAGCGACGAAACCGAGCCGGCCGCGGCAGCGCGCGGCGAGCTCGATGGCGCGGTGGTCGGGGTGCGCCGTGGACTCGAACTCGCCACCCTCCTCGGCCGCACGCTGCAGGTCCGGACCCTGGGCCTCACCGACGAGGTCGGCACCGAGGCGTACAATCGCGACCTGCGCGAACGCCGCGCGCGCTGGCTGGCCGAGGCGTTGCGGCGCGAGGTCCCGGACCTGGAGGTGGAGGCGTACACGCCCGACCCGTCCGTCGACCCGCGCGCGGCGCAGAAGCGCCGCGCGGCGCGCGTGCTGCTGTCCCTGCGCGAGGGCGACACGCCATGAACCAACCCGCCCGCAAGGTCTGCCTGCTCGGCGACTTCGGCGTCGGCAAGACCAGCCTGGTCGCGCGCTACGTCCGCAACACCTTTTCCGACAAGTACCTGACCACGGTCGGGGTCAAGGTCGACTCGCGCCTCGTCGAGCGGCCAGGCGGCGCGATCAAGCTCGTGATCTGGGACATCGCTGGCAAGAGCGCGCTCGACCTCCTCAACCAGAGTTACCTCAAGGGCGCCAGCGGGGTGATGCTGGTCTGCGACGGCACCCGCGAACCCACGCTGCGTTCGGCGCTGTACCTGCTGATGCAGGCGCGCAGCACGCTGGGCGAACCCAAGGCCGTGCTGCTGGTCAACAAGCTCGACCTGGTCGACAAGTGGGAGGTGCTGCCGCGCACCGTCGCCGGCCTGCGCGAGACCATGCCGGTGTTCGAGACCAGTGCGCGCACCGGCGACGGGGTCGAGGCCGCATTCGCGGCGCTGGCGGAGCTGCTGGCGTGAGCGAAGGCTACCCGCCGCTGATCCGCCTGTACCTGCGCGCCTGCCTGATCGAGGCCGCGCGCCCCGTGGTGCTGCGCTTCGATCGCGACGGGCGACTGGTCGAGACCACCGGCGAGCTGGCCTGGTACGGGCTCGACGGCGCCGACGCCGCCGACGCGACGGCGAACCTGCGCGACCTGTTCCTCGGCGTGGGCGACAACGACGTGCAGGTGTTCCCGCAGGTCGAGCTGCCCAACGGGCGCAGCGTGCACCTGCATCGCGTGCCCGATGGCGGCGGCTACTGGGTGATCCTGCTCGATGCAAGCACCGATGTCGCGCGCCAGCGCGCCGTGCAGCAACTCGGCAACGAGGCCGAGCTTTCCGGCCAGGAGAAGTCGCGCGCGCTGCGGCGCCTGAAGAAGGTCCAGGGCGAGCTCGAGCAGCAGCGCTCGGCGCTGGAGCAGTCCAACGCGCTCAAGACCGGGCTGATGGCCACGCTGTCGCACGACTTCCGCACCCCGCTGACGGCGGTGCTGGGCTACGTGCACCTGCTCGAGCGGCGGGTCGGCGCCGAGCCGGGCGCGGCCAAGGCCCTGCGCGCGATCAAGCGCGCCGCGATCCAGCTCGGCGCGCTGGCCGAGAACCTGCTGGTGTATGCCAGCGACGGCGAGGGCGCGCCGATCGAGCTGCGCCCGATCGATCCGCGCGCGCTGGCCGAGGAGGTGCGCGAACTGTACGAGCCGCTGACCGCCGAACGCGGGCTGGGCTTCGGCGTCACCGGCACCTTGTCGGCCGAGGGGCTGCCGGCGAGCGACTGGATCAAGCTGCGCCAGATCATCGGCAACCTGGTCGGCAACGCGATCAAGTTCACCCGCGCCGGACGCATCGACGTGGCGCTGGACTGGGACGGCCAGCGCATCGCGATCGCGGTGCGGGACACCGGGCCGGGCATCGCGCCGGAGCAGCAGGCGCGCGTGTTCGAGGCCTTCGCGCGCCTGGAGGGCACCAGTGCGCCCGGCGCCGGCCTGGGGCTGGCCATCGTGCGGCGCCTCGCGCAGCGCCTCGGCGGCGACGTCAGCCTCGAGTCCCGGGTCGGCGAGGGCAGTTGCTTCCGGGTCGAGGTGCCATCGATGTCCGACCGCCTGCGTCCGTCGGCCAGCGCGCCCGGCGCGGCGACGGAAGTGGTCGCGGGCACGCGCGCGCTGGTCGCCGACGACGATCCCGACCTGCGCGACCTGCTCAAGCTGGTGCTGGAGGAGGCCGGATACGAGGTCGAGACCGCAAGCTCGGCCAACGACGCGCTCGACCGCGCGACCGCGCGGCCCCCCGACCTGCTGGTCATCGACGTGCAGATGCCGGGCCTTTCCGGCAACACGGCGGTGTATCGCCTGCGCGCGCAGGGCTACACCGGCCGCATTGTCACGCTCTCGGGTTCGGTCGTCGGCGACGCGCGCGAAGCCGCCCTGCGTGCCGG
>JAGOEZ010000095.1 GCA_017997455.1 Lysobacterales bacterium
TGGGTCTTGTCGCCGATCTCGGCGATGGCGACCGCGATGGTCGAGATCCACAGGGCTTGCATCGGGACTCCGGGGCCGGGCGCTGGGCGAACGATGGATCGCGAACGCGTGCCCGGCCGGGTGCGCGTCGCGAACCATCGGTCTCGCCGGATCCCGTGACCTGCCGCGCCATGGCCTGCGGGCCAAGCATGTTGACGCGGCATCCCCGCCAGGGCGGCGGGTCGGCTACTCCCCGAAGGAGCGTCCCCATGGTATCGCGCCCGCAGCCCCCTTGCGGATCAAATGAGAATGGTTATCATTAAGGTCAAGAGAGGGCCAGCCAATGAACGCCGTGCCGAACCCTGAAGCCGCAACGCGCAGCACGCCCGCCGATGCGAACCGCGACCCGGGCGCGGCCACGCGCCGCTACGACAGCGCGGCGCTGTTCGGCGCCCGCAACGTGATCCTGATCCGCCACGCGGAGCAGGACTACGTGCTGCGCGTGACCCGCAACGGCAAGCTGATACTCACCAAGTAATCGACGAGGCAGACGTTCCGAGCCCGCCGCGACGGCAGCCTGCGTCGCGCGCCAGCCAGCCACCCCCAATCCGAACCGGGCGTGCCATGACGCTGATGGGCCACGAGGTTACCGAGCAGTCGCTGGGCGGATATTCGCCCGAACTCCCGCTGCGCCGGCCACGCGGCCGCGCGCTCGCCGCTGCGCTGGCGGGGCTGGGTCCGGTCCTGATGCTGGTGCCCGACCTGCCCGCGGAACGCGGGCGCCCCGGGTGCGACGAGCGACTTGCGCAAGCCTGCGACCTTGGCGCGATCGTGGCGCGCGTGGACGTGGATCCGCTCGCCGGTTCGCACGAGGAACTGCTGCTGCCCGATGCCTGCGGCATCGTCCGCCTGCGCCTGGTGCGGCTGCCGGAGTCCGATTGGCTCGGATGGGACCGGGCGCTCGGGCAACTGGACGCATGGATCGAGTCGGGGCCCGCGGCGGACTCGCCCTGCGCCGACGGCGGCGACGCCACGATCCGGCGCGCCGTGCGCAGGCAAACGGCATGGCGCGCGCATCCGGTGCGCCTGCACCTGTCCGGGGTGCCTTCGCGGCCATTGCGGGTGCAGCCGCTCGCGCAATGCTCGTGGGCAGCACTGCGCGTGATCGAGGCCTTGCGCGCCAGCGCGCCGCTGGAACTCGCGCGCGGCGCCTGAGAACGTGCTGCCGCTCAGACCAGGGCGAAGTCGCCGGGCGGCGGCGGTGGTGGCGCTGGCGGTGCCGGCGCCGCGGGTGGCGTCGCTGGCGTCGGCATCGCGCGCGGCGCCGGTGCGGGCGCCGGCAGCGGCGCCGCGCGCGGAGTGGGCGCGGCAGGCGGAGCCGGCGGCGCGGGCGCCATCGGCGGCAGCGGAATGAAGATGTCGCTCTTCTCCGGGACCACCACCACCAGGACCTGGCGCTTGCGGTCGCGCATCACCTCGACGTTGACGTTCTCGCCGGCCTCGCGCCGCATCAGCGCGCGCACCACGTCGCTGGTCGATCCGGCGCGCTCGCCGCCGACCGAGAGGATCACGTCGCCGCGCTTGAGCTGGGGCAGGTTGCCCTCGGCCTTGTCGAGCACCAGCACGCCCTCGTCGCTGCCGAAGTAGCGGCCCAGCTCCGGGTTGAGCGGCGCCAGCTTGAGGTCGAACAGGTCGCCGTTGCGGAACACCATCACGCGCCGGCTCTCGCGCATCGCGTCGCGCATGGCCTTGTCGGCCGCGCCCTGCGCCTCGCGCGCGGTCCAGCGCGCGCCCGCGGCCGCTTCGCGCGCGATCTGCGCCTGCTCGCGCGCCATCTCCGCGTCGACTTGCGCCTCCTCGATGATCACCTCGATGTTCGGGATCTCGATATCCATTTCCATCCCTGCCAGCGGCGCCAGCCCTGGCATCTCGCCGGCCAGCATCGGCCAGTTCCACGACTCGCGGCGCTCCGCCGCGACCTCGTAGTTGAGCTGCTTGCCCGCGCGCTCGACGGTCAGGCGCACCTTGTCGCCGGCCTTGAGCTCGCCGATGAGGTCGCGGGCCGCGTCGACGCGACGGTCGCTGTCCCCGGCGATCGCATCGCTCAGGGGACGCTGGCCGGCCCCGGCCGCGCCGACGGCCTTGCCGTTGACCGAGATGATGCGGTCGCCGGCGCGCAGGCCCGAGACTTCGGCCGGTCCGCCCGGCGTCACCGCGCTCAGCACCACGTGGTCGCCGTCCGCGCCCAGCACCACGCCGATCATGGCGCGGTCCGGATCGCTGAGGTAGCGGAAGGCGTAGGCGTGCTGGCGGTCCGCGCCGCCGACCTGGCGCGAGAGCTCGGCGATGCGGCGGGTGACCGCGCGCAACTCCTCGTTGGCCCGGCGCAGCTCGGCGCGCGCCTTGGCCATTTCCTCGGTGTCGGGCGCGATGTCGTCGGCGCGAGCCGGCGCCAGTGCGAAGGCCAGCGCCAGGGCCAGCAGGGTGGGGGCAATACGCATGGAATCTCTCCGGGGCTGCATCGTCGGGTCGGGCATCGGTGGATGGCCGGCTTCAGTGGATGGCGAGTTGCAGTTGATGGCCAGCATCAGTTGATGGTGTACGCGGCCGGCACCAGGCTGGCGCTGCCACGGTTGTCCGCATAGGTTCCGCCGACGCCGGTGCGCAGTCCGGCGAGTTCCTCGAGCAGCTGCGCCCGCTCGCGCCACAGCGCGGATGCGCGCGCGTCGTCGCGGGTGTCGGACAGCTCGAGGTCGAGCATGCCGATCAGGTCCTCGAGTTCGGCGTTGGCGATCGCGGCGCGGCCATCGAGCACGCCGGGGCGCGCGGCGCCGCGCAGGGCCGCTTCCAGGGCCTGGTTCGCGGCGATCGCCTGCGCCAGTTCGCTCGCGCCGGCGCTTGCGCCGTCGCGCTGCGCGCTCATGGCGCCGTCGTTGGCCACCGGGGCCGGCCGCTGCCATTGCGGCGCCAGCGCCAGTGCCAGCAGCGCGGCGGCTGCCAGCGGCACGCCGCGTCGCAGCCAGGTGCGGCGCCGGCGCGCGGCCAGCGTGCCCTGCAGGCGCTGCCAGCCGTCGGCGGGCGCCGCCGGCGTGGGCAGCTCCGCCAGCGCGCGGGCGAAGTCGCGGTTCGGATTCGGGATGTAGTCGTCGGGCTCAGGCATATGCGGCCACCTCGGGTGCCGCGAGCTGCGCGCGCAGGCGCGCGGTGCCGCGGCTGAGTTGCGATTTGGAGAAGCTGGGCGTGCGGCCGAAGGCGCTCGCGATCTCCTCGTGGGTGTAGCCCTCGACGTAGTAGAGCCACACCACGCTGCGGGTGAGTTCGGGCAACTGGCCCAGCGCGCGCTCGAGTTCGGGCCGGCTCGCCGCCACCGGCACCGAGGCTTCGAGGTCGGCCAGCTCAGGCAGTTCCTCGACGTAGTCGAGGCGGCGCTTGCGCAGGCGCATCAGCGCCTCGTTGACCGCGATCTGGCGCAGCCAGCCCCAGAACGGCGAGTCGCCGCGGAACTGCGCGCGTTTGTCGAATACGGCAAGCATGGCGTCGTGCAGGACCTCTCTGGCCTCGTCGCGGTCGTTGAGCAGGCGCCACGCGAGGGCGTGCACCGGCTGCTCGAACAGCCGGTACACCTCCTCCAGCGCCCGCATGTCCCCGCGCTTCAAGCGCTCCACCAGGAACTGCGGGACGTCGATGGCAAAGCTCGTCCCCATGCCTGATCAGGATGCGCGGGGCCGCCAATGGGTCGCAAGCGCCAGCGGTCGGGCCCGAACCCGTCCGCCGCCATGACCCTTCGCACCGGGCCATCGCCGGGCCAATGCCGGAACGCAACGCGGATTTCGCCGCGCCAGCTTCAGTTGCGCGGCCAACTCGCCAGGCCGCGGCAGGGCTGCGTGGACCGGCGCCCGCGCATGCTGGGTCAGACGCGCCAACGGAGCCGCCGGAAACTTGCAAGCCCACGCCGTGGGCGACCGCACCCCGTCAGCAAGCCGGGGATCGCCTCAGACCCACGCTCCAATGATCGCAAATGAGAATCACTGTCATTAGCGATAAGATTTCGTTAACATCCGCAGCCAGCCTGTCCCGGAGCTCCCGAATGCACCAGCCGCCCGCCCTTGCACGCATCGCCCTCGGGATCGGCCTGTTGCAGGCCGGGACACCGGCAGACGTTGCAGCCGCGGATGCTGTTGCTGCGAGCGCCACGGTCGCCGCGGCGGCCACGACTGCCGGCCCCGGGCCCGAAGCAACGACGGACGCCGACGCCGACGCCGCGCGTGCGCGCCGCGACGTCAACGCGATGCCCGCGGTCGAGGTGATCGGCACGGCCGAACGCCTGCGCGAGCAACCCGGCTCGGCCACGATCCTCGACCAGGACAGCCTGCAGCGCGCCCGCACGCTCACGGTCAACGAGGCCCTGCGCCGCGTGCCCGGCGTCCACGTGCGCGACGAGGAAGGCATGGGCATGCGCCCCAACATCGGCATCCGCGGCCAGAACCCGACCCGCTCGACGAAGACCCTGCTGCTGGAGGACGGCCTGCCGGCCGCCTACGCGCCGTACGGAGACAATGCGAGTTACTACCACGCGCCCTTCGATCGCTACGCGCGCATCGAGGTGCTCAAGGGTGCCGGCATGCTGCGCTTCGGCCCGCAGCTCACCAGCGGCGTGGTCAACTACATCACGCCCGATCCGCCGGATGCATTCGGCGGCTACGCGCAGCTGATGGCGGGCAATCGCGACTACTTCAACGGCCACCTCAGCCTCGGCGGCGGCGGCGCGCTGTTCGACCTGATCCGCAAGCAGGGCGATGGCGCGCGCGACAACATCGCGCTGGAGCAGACCGACCTCAACGCGAAGTACGTGGCCGAGCTCGGCGGCGGCGGCGCGCTGACCCTGCGCGCCAACTGGATCGACGAGGACTCGCAGGTCACCTACAGCGGCATCACCGACGCCGAGCTGGCGGCCTTCGGTCGCGCGTACAACCCGTTCGCGAACGACGAGTTCGATACCCGCCGCCGCGGCGCGTCGGCCACCCACGAGATCGCCCTGGGCGACAACGCGCTGCTCAACACCAGCGTGTACTGGTTCAACTTCGATCGCGACTGGTGGCGCCAGTCCTCGACCACGACCGACACCCAGTGCGGCACCGCCTTCCGCGATGCGCGTTTCCGCGGCGAGGCGGTCGATCCCGACGCCTGCGATTCGCGCCAGGGGCGCCTGCGCGAGTATTACTCGCGCGGCATCGAGCCGCGCCTCGAGACCTGGGCCCGGGCCTTCGGCGCCGAGCACGCGATCGAGGCGGGGGTGCGCTTCCACGGCGAAACCCAGCAGCGACGGCAGGTCAATGCCGCCAGCCCGGACGGCAGCAGCGGCGCGCTGGTCGAGTTGAACCGCCGCACGACCGATGCAGTGGCAGCGTACCTGTCCGACCGCATGGCCTGGGGCGCCTTCGCGCTGCAGCCGATCGTGCGCTTCGAGTCGATCGACTACGCGCGCGAGAACCAGCTCAGCGGCGCCGCGGGCGAGGAGACCATCGACCAGTGGATCCCCGGACTGGGCTTCACCTGGGACTTCGGCGGCGATTACACCGTGTTCGGCGGCGTCCACCGCGGCTTCTCGCCGCCGCGCGCCGAGGACCTGATCGACAACAGCGGCGGGACGGTCGACGTCGATGCCGAGGAAAGCCTCAACCTCGAGCTCGGCGTGCGCGGCTCGCTGGGACAGGACCTGGCGCTCGAAGCGGCATGGTTCCGCAGCGATTTCTCCAACCAGGTCGTGGTCGGGTCGATCGCGGGCGGAAACACGCCGCTGGCCCAGGGCGAAACCCTGTACCAGGGCGCCGAACTCGCGCTGGACTGGCGTCGGGACGGCGGCCTGGGCTTGCCCGGCACGCCCTATGCGCGCGCGGCGCTGACCTGGCTCGGAACCGCCGAGCAGCGGTCCCCCTTCCTCGCCGTATCGAACAACCAGCCGGTCGCCGGCAGCGGCAGCGATCGTCGCCTGCCGTACGCACCCGAGGGCCTGGCCACGCTCGCCGCCGGATATCGCCAGGGCGCGTGGGACGGCCTGGTCGAAGTGCAGGCAGTCGACGCGCAATACGCCGACTTCGCCAACACCGCGCTGCCGGTCGAGAACGGCAGCGGCCAGCTCGGTCGCATCGCCGGCTACGCGATCTGGAACCTGACCCTGAACTGGATCCCCGATCCGGATGCCGGCTGGAGCGCCTTCGTCGCGGTCAAGAACGCCGGCGACCGCGCGTACATCGTCGATCGGACGCGCGGCATCCAGCTCGGCAATCCGCGCCAGTACGTCGCCGGTTTGCGCTACGCGTTCTAGTCGGCGGGACGCGGACGCGGGGACGCGACCGCGGGAAGTTGCCGGATCCACCTGCGCGCCCGCGGGTCCGCCATCGCGACGGAACCTCGCGAACGACGTCGCAGGCCGCGCCGGCGCCTGTCCGCGCCGGTGTCCGGGCCAGTGTCCGGACGCTGCAGTTCCCGCGCGACCAGCGGCAAAAGCGCGCAGGAACAGCGACTTGCATCGTCACCCAGCGTGGCACGGGCATTGCTACGAGGGTGGCTGCCAGCCGCTCCTCGCGGCCCCGGGACCCGCGCCACGATGATCCGCGACACCTCCGCCACCGATCGCGTCATGGCCGCGCCTGCCGTGACGCGCCAGCGCAAGTTCAAGATTGCCGCGCTGGCGGTGGCTGCCCTGCTGCTGGCGGGTTTCACCTTGCCCAAGCTCACCCGCGTGCTGGGCGCGAACCGCTCGGTGGCCGCGTCGCAGGTGCGGACCGCGCCGGTGACGCGCGGCACGCTGGTGCGCGACGTATCCGCGCAGGGTCGCGTGGTCGCGGCGGTCAGCCCTACCTTGTACGCCCCGGCGGCGGGCACGGTGACGCTGCGCGTGCAGGCCGGCGACACGGTGGCGAAGGACCAGGTGCTGGCGGAACTGGCCAGCCCCGAACTCACCAACGAACTCGAGCGCGAGCGCGCCGGCCTGCAAAGCCTCGACGTCGACGTGCAGCGCGCGCGGATCCAGAACCGCCAGGCGCAGCTGGTCGCGCGGCGCACCGCGGACCAGGCCGGGATCGACCTCGCGGCCGCCAAACGCGAGTGGGAACGGGCCGAACTGGGCTGGAAGAAGGGCGCGATCGCCCAGGTCGACCACCTCAAGGCCGGCGACGAATTGCGCAAGGCCGAGCTGACCTCGACCCACGCGCTCGAGGACGCGCGCCTGCAGACCGAGAGCCTCGCTTTCGAGCTGCGCACCCGCGACCTCGCGCTCGATCGCCAACGCCTGCTGGTGGCCGAGCTCGAGCGCAAGGTCGACGCGCTGGCGATCCGCTCGCCGGTCGCGGGACAGGTCGGCACCCTCGCGGTCGCAGACCGCGCCAACGTGGCCGAGAACGCGCCGATCGCGATCGTGGTGGACTTGAGCCGCTTCGAGATCGAGATCGAGATCCCGGAAGTCTATGCCGACGACGTCGGCATCGGCATGGCGGCCGAACTGCGCATCGGCAGCGAGCAGCATGCCGGCACGCTGGCGTCGATTTCGCCCGAGATCGTCGAAGGCCAGGTGCGCGGCCGCGTGCGCTTCAACGACGAGCAGCCGGCTGGCCTGCGCCAGAGCCAGCGCGTCAGCGCGCGCCTGGTGATCGAGGAGAAGCCCGGCGTGCTGATGGTGCAGCGCGGGCCCTTCTTCGATGCCGAGGCCGGGCGTTTCGCCTACGTGGTCGACGACGGCACCGCGGTGCGCCGCCCGATCCGCACCGGCGCCACCAGCATGACCGCGGTCGAGGTGCTCGACGGCCTCAAGGCCGGCGAGACCATCGTCGTGTCCGACACCACCGATTTCCGCGGCGCCCAGCGCGTGAACCTCAATTGAACCCGCAATCGATCCGATACCGCACCCCTGTAGGAGCGCACCTTGTGCGCGACCGGTCGCAGCGATCGGTCGCGACGCGGGTCGCGCACAAGGTGCGCTCCTACAACAGCGCCGCAATTTCCTGAGGACAAACGACATGCTCGAGATGCGCAATCTTTCCAAGGTCTACCGCACCCACCTGGTCGAGACCCACGCGCTGCGCGACTTCAACCTCACCGTGGGCGAGGGCGAGTTCGTCGCGGTCACCGGCCCCTCGGGCTCGGGCAAGACCACCTTCCTGAACATCGCCGGGCTGCTGGAGGAGTTCAGCGGCGGCGAGTTCCACATCGACGGGGTCGACGTGCGCGGGCTCTCGGACGACGCCCGCTCGCGCCTGCGCAACGAGAAGATCGGCTTCATCTTCCAGGGCTTCAACCTGATCCCCGACCTCAACCTGTACGACAACGTCGACGTGCCGCTGCGCTATCGCGGCTTCAATGCCGCCGAGCGCCGCCGCCGCATCGAGCAGGCGCTGACCCGCGTGGGCCTGGGCTCGCGCATGAAGCACTACCCGGCCGAGCTGTCCGGCGGGCAGCAGCAGCGCGTGGCGATCGCGCGCGCGCTGGCCGGCGAGCCGCGCCTGCTGCTGGCCGACGAGCCGACCGGCAACCTCGACTCGCTGATGGCGCGCGGGGTGATGGAGCTGCTCGAGGAGATCAACGCGCATGGCACCACCATCGTGATGGTCACCCACGATCCCGAGCTCGCGGCGCGCGCGCAACGCAACGTGCACATCATCGACGGCCAGGTCACCGACCTCGACGACGCGCCGCGCCTGCGCGAAGCCACCCCGCAGCTCGCCGCCAACGCCTGAGGAGACCCGCCATGTTCGGCTACTACCTGTGGCTGGCCGGGCGCAGCCTGCGCCGCAACCCGATCCTGACCGCGCTCATGATCGCCGCGATCGGCCTCGGCATCGGCGCCGCCATGACCTCGCTGACCGTGCTCCGCGCGATGAGCGGCAATCCACTCGCGTTCAAGGACGAGCTGGTCTACCGGCCGCTGATCGACAACTGGTCGCCGGGCCGACCCTACGACAACGACACCGGCGCACCCCCGGCCCTGTTCACGTACAAGGATGCGACCGCCCTGTGGAACGCGAAGGAGGCCAGGCGCCAGGCCGCGATGTTCCCCAACGTGCTGCCGCTGGAGCCCGCCAACACCGAGGTCAAGCCCTTCCTGGGCCAGGTCCTGTTCACCCATGGCGACTTCTTCGCCATGTTCGACGCGCCGTTCGAGCATGGCGGCGGCTGGGACCGGGAGATGGACGAGCGCGGCGCGCGCGTGGTCGTGCTGTCCAAGGACCTCAACGACAAGCTGTTCGGCGGCGAGAACAGCGTCGGCCGCACCCTGCGCGCGGGCGGCGAGGACTTCACGGTGACCGGCGTGCTGCGACGCTGGAACCCGCAGCCCAAGTTCTACGAGCCCTCCTCGGGCGCCTTCAACGACGTCGAGGAGATGTTCATGCCCTTCGCGATCGGCGTCGAGCGCGAACTGCAGTCGTCCAACAACAACAACTGCTGGTCCGATCCGGGCAACGGCTACAAGGCCTGGCTGGCCTCGGAGTGCATCTGGATGGCCTACTGGGTCGAGCTCGAGGGCCCCGCCGACGCGGCGCGCTACCGCGCCTTCCTCGACGGCTACCAGGCCGAGCAGGCCAAGCTCGGGCGCTCGGTGCGGCCGCAGAACAACCGCCTCTACACGGTCTCGGAGTTCCTCGAGGCCGAGC
>JAGOEZ010000308.1 GCA_017997455.1 Lysobacterales bacterium
TGCCGGGCCAGTTTTCGCGCACCCAGGCAATGTCGTCCCAGGTGACAGCCGGATCGAACTGGCTGTCTACCCAGGCCTTGAATTCGGGCAGGCTGCGCGCGTCGGGCACCGCCGTGGTGAGGTTGCCGAAGGTCAGCGGCCTGCCCTTGATGGCGACATCGAACAGCCAGCCGGGATGGGAGAGGATGTCCCAGGCCTTGCACAGCCTGCCGCTTGGCGAAAGGCCGCCGGCCATGCCGTTGCGGATGTCGCGGTAGCGCGCGCCCATTACCGCGAGGTCAACGGTCAGCACCAGCACCGGACAGCCGGCGGCCTGCGCACGCCGCATCAGCTCGCGGGCGAAGCCGCGGTCGCGCATGACGTAGAGCTGATACCAGAACGGCGCCGTGGTCGCGGCGCCGACTTCTTCGATCGAGCAGATCGACACCGTCGATTCGCAGAAGGGGATGCCGGCCGCTTCCGCCGCGCGCGCCGCCTGTGCCTCGGCGCGGCGGGCGAAGGCGCCGGCGATGCCGATCGGCGCCAGCACTACCGGCATGGCGATGTCCTGGCCCAGCACCCGGGTCGACAGCTTGAGCGCGGACACATCGCGCAGCACGCGCTGGCGCAGGGTCAGGCGCTGCAAGCCGCGCAGGTTCTCGCCGGCCGTGACTTCGTCGTAGGCCGCACCGTCGATGTAGTCGAACAAGTGGCGCGGCAGGCGGCGGCGAGCCAGCTCGCGGTAATCGGCGGCGGTGGCGGGGGCCAGGCCCAGGCCGCGGGTTTCGTCATTCATCGGGTTCCTCCGTTGCGGCGGGCGGCAGCCTACTCGGCAAGCTTGTGTTCGACGGCAAAGCGGATCAGGTCGGCATTGTTGGCGATGCCGAGCTTGGACATCAGGTGTGCCTTGTGCGTGGTGACGGTCTTCGGGCTCAGGTGCAACTGCTCGGCGATCTGCGCCAGCGGCAGGCCCTGGGTGATCAGGCGCAGCACCTGCCATTCGCGCGGGCTCAGGACATCCCGGGGATCATCGCCGGCCAGCGCGTTGCTGGCGAGCGTCAGCGCCTCGCTCAGCGTGGGATCGACGTAGCGTTCGCCGGCAGCGACGCGGCTCACGGCGAGGAACAGCACGTCCGGGCTGGACCCCTTGGTGATGTAGCCCGAGGCGCCTGCCTGCAGCGCGCGCCGCGCCGTTGCGGCCTCGTCGTGCATGCTCAGCACAAGAATCGGCAGGGCCGGGCAGGCGGCGCGAATCTGTTCGATCAGGCTGGTGCCGCTGGCCCCCGGCATGGTCAGGTCGAGGATGATCAGGTCGGCCTCGGCGCGCCTCGCGGCGGCGAGGGCCTCGGTGGCGTCGGTGGCTTCCCTGACCACGGAGAGGCCGGCGAAAGAGTGGAGCATCTGGCGCAAGCCAACGCGAAACAGCGTGTGGTCGTCGGCGATGATGATGCGGATCATGGCCTTCCATCCCCGCCGGGTAGTGGTGCGCCGGCCGTGGCGGGAATCGGCAGGTTGACCGAGAGGCGGGCGCCGGCGCCGGGGCTGCTGTCGATCTCCAGGCTGCCGCCGAGCGCCGTGACGCGCTCCGCGATGCCGAGCAGGCCAAAGTGGGCCGTGTGGTCCACCGCCTGCGCATCGAAGCCCCTGCCGTCATCCTCGACCAGCAGGTGCAGTTCCCGATCGAGGCTGCCCAGCGTGATGTGCACGTGGCGCGCCCCGGCATGGCGCACGATGTTGCTGAGCGATTCCTGGACGATGCGGAACAGCGCGATGGCGTGATTGTCGTCGAGTCCGTCGGCGACCGGCGTAATCGACACCGTGTAAGCGATGCCCGGCTTTCCCAGCACGCGTCCCGCGATCCATTCGACTGCCGCGCTGAGCCCGAGGTTGAGCGCCGCCGGGCGCAGGTCGGAGGCGATTTCCTTGACGCTGCGGCCGGCCTCGCCGATCATCGCCTCGATGTCCTGCGCGGCGGCGCGGGCCTTGGTCGCCTCGGCGGGCAACTGGCGTTCGAGGAGTTGCAGGTGCATGCGCGCCGTGGTCAGCACCTGCCCCAGTTCGTCGTGGAATTCGCGCGCCAGGCGGGCGCGCTCCTGCTCCACGCGTTCTTCGCGGTGGCTGGCGAGGCGGCGCAGTTCTTCGCGCGAACGTTCGAGGTCCTGCTGGGCGCGCTTGAGCGCCGTGACGTCGAGCATGGCGCCGTGGATCGCCCGTTCGCCGCTTGCGGTCACCCCGGTTGTGGCGCGGATCTGCAGCCAGCGCGGGGTGGCAGCGGGTGTGCGGCTGCGGCCGATCCACTCGAAGTCGAGCAGCGGCGGCGCGGCGGGGTCGCGCCAGCCCAGCCCGCTGACATCCTCCGGATCGATGCCGCGAAAGAAGACTTCAGGATCCGCCAGTATCTCTTCGGCGCTGCCCGGCAGCAGGCGCGCCACGCCCTCGCTGATCGACTGGAAACGCGGCACCGGCGCCGGCAGGTATTCGAATATGGCGAGGGGCAGTTGCCGCGTCGCCTGGCGCAGGCGGTCCTCCGAGGCGCGCAAGGCCAATTCCGCCTCGCGTCGGCGCGAGGCCAGGCCCTGGCGCCGACGCCAGGACCAGAAGGCAAAGCCGGTCATCAG
>JAGOEZ010000309.1 GCA_017997455.1 Lysobacterales bacterium
TGGACTAAACCGCTGCGCGGTAGGGGGTGATCCACGCGCTGTGGGAGTGAGGCCGGCGCATTCACAGGAAGCCCGCGTTGGAGAAGGATTGGGTGGCTGCTCGCAGCCCTTCATTCCTTTCCGACAGGAGCTTTGCCATGACTCCGCTTCGCCAGCGCATGCTCGAAGACATGGGCATCCGCAACTTCGCCGAGAACACCCAGCTTTCCTACCTCCAGCAGATCAGCGCCTATGCGCGCCACTTCGGTCGCTCGCCCGAAGCGCTCGGGCCCGAGGACGTGCGCACCTACCAGGTCCACCTGGTCGAAGTGCGCAAGCTCTCTGCCGCGAGTGTTGGCATCGCAACGTCGGCGCTGAGGTTTCTCTACAAAGTCACGCTCAAGCGCGACTGGGCACTGGAGGACATCCCGATGCCCAAGAAGCCGTTCCGGCTGCCGGTCATCCTGAGCCACGACGAGGTGACGCGCCTCCTCGAGGCCGTCGCCAGCCTGAAGCACCGCACCCTCCTCACCACCACTTACGCCGCCGGCTTGCGCGTGTCGGAGGCCACGCATCTGCGGGTCACCGACATCGACAGCGAGCGCATGGTGCTGCGCGTCGATCAAGGAAAGGGCCGCAAGGATCGCTACGTGATGCTCTCGCCGCGCCTGCTCGACACCTTGCGCGCGTACTGGCGAAGCGAGCGCCCGCGCCTGTGGCTGTTCCCCGGCGATAGGCCCGAGCAGCCGATCACCAAAGGGGCCGTCGAGGCCGCGTGCCAGAAGGCGCGTCGTGTCGCGGGCCTCACCAAGCCGATCACGCCGCATTCGCTGCGCCACGCCTTCGCCACGCATCTGCTGGAAGCGGGTACCGACGTGCGCACCATCCAGTTGCTGCTCGGACACCGCAGCCTGGCGACCACCTCACGCTACCTGAAGGTCGCCACCAGCACGGTGTGTGCGACCCGAAGCCCGCTCGACTGGCTGCCTGCGCCGGTGGTGCCGACCCCGGAGACGCCGCCCGCGCACTTCTGAGTAAGCGTCTTGCGCCCGTCCGGGCTCGAGTTGGCGGACATCTTCCGGCAGCTCGGGCCAGCCTATCGTCGCGATCACTCGGCGGCACTGAGTCGCGGGCAACGCCGCGTCATGAGTGCGATCGAGCGTTGCCGCACGGCGGCGCTCGGGGGGCACGTCGAGCAGTGCGACGCCTGCGGCCACCAGCGGATCGCGTTCAACAGCTGCCGCGACCGGCATTGTCCAAAGTGCCAGTCGCTCACGCGCGCGCAATGGCTCGAGGATCGGCGCGCCGAGCTCTTGCCAGTCGAGTATTTCCATGTCGTGTTCACCTTGCCGCAGGAGATCGCCGCCATCGCCTACCAGAACAAGGCGATGGTCTACGACCTGCTGTTCCGCGCCACCGCCGAGACGCTGCGCGCGATCGCTGCGGACCCCAAGCACCTGGGCGCCGAGATCGGCTTCATCGCGATCCTGCACACGTGGGGCCAGAACCTGCTGCACCATCCGCATCTGCACTGCGTGGTGCCGGGCGGCGGCCTCTCGCCCGATGGCCAGCGCTGGATCGCCTGCCGGCCAGGCTTCTTCCTGCCCGTGCGGGTGCTGTCGAGGCTGTTCCGCCGGCGGTTCCTCACGATGTTGCAGCAGGCCTTCGCGGCGGGTTCGCTCACGTTCCACAATGCCCTGGCCAAGCTGACAGACCCTCGCGCGTTCGCCCGGTATCTCGCGCCGACGGCCCGGGCCGAATGGGTGGTCTACGCCAAGCCGCCGTTCGGGGGGCCGCAGCGCGTGCTCGAGTACCTCGGGCGCTACACGCATCGGGTGGCCATCGCCAACAGCCGGCTCGTCGCGTTCGCCGACGGCCAGGTCGCGTTCCGCTGGAAGGACTATCGCCATGCGTCTCGCCACAAGGTGATGCGGCTCGAGGCGGGGGAATTCGTGCGGCGCTTCCTGCTGCACGTCCTGCCCTCCGGATTCCAGCGCATCCGCCACTACGGCTGGCTCGCCAACCGCAGCCGCGCGGTGAAGCTGGAACGCTGTCGTCACTTGCTGGATGTGCCTGCTCCGGTACCGGTGTCGGCCGATGAACCCGCCGACTATCGGGATCGGTATCAGCGGCTCACCGGCATCTCGCTGTGGGAGTGCCCGCACTGCCACAGCGGGCGGATGGTCTGCGTCGAGACCTTGCAGCCCGGGGCACTGCCGCGTGGGCCGCCGGAGGGCGCCGCATGAACATCCTTCCTCCCGCAACACGAGCGCGCCGCGAAGGCCTTGACGGCGTGGCGGGGCTCTTCATGCGCGACCGTGCACGGCACCAAGGAGCAGGTGCCGAGACGCCCGGCCGCGCCCAACGGCACACGCATCTGAGGCCCGAGGCCTTCGCCACCCGTGGCGCGGCACCCTTGGTCCAGGCCGGCGCGTCGGCGTCGATCGCCATTCCTGCGCCGCGTCGCGGAACTGCACCGATTCAATCCCCATAGCGTCCTACCGCCGGCGGGGCGGTTCAGTCCAACGGGATCTTTTGCCTACCGGTCGCGGGATAAGGGCATGACACCGCCCGGTCGCCGTGCGCCGCGTCCGCCAGGCAAAAGACTCTCTTCA
>JAGOEZ010000310.1 GCA_017997455.1 Lysobacterales bacterium
TCGACCCAGCGCCGCAGCGCCGGGAAGTCATCGAGCGTGATGTCCGCATACTCGGCCCGGCTCAACCAGCCGTAATGGGCGATGTCGGCGACGCTGTACTCGTCGCCAGCCAACCACGCGTGGTCCTGCAGTCGTTGTTCCAGCACGGCGCTCAGTCGACGCGCCTCGCCCACGTAACGCTCGACCGCGAAGTCGATCCGCTGCGGGGCGGCACGCAGGAACCAGCCGGCCTGGCCGAACATCGGGCCGACGGCGGCAACCTGCAGGTTGAGCCACTGCAGTGCCCGCAGGCGCGCGGCCGGATCGGCGGGGAGCAATCGGCCGTAGTGCTCGCCGAGGTACCAGAGGATGGCGCCCGATTCGAACAGGGCTTCGCCGGCGAGCGGGCCATCGGTATCGATGAGTACCGGGATGCGGCCATTGGGATTCAGGGCGAGGAATTCCGGGCTGCGCTGCTGTCCTGCCGCAAGATCGACCAGCACCAGCCGGTAGTCGAGGCCAAGTTCCTCCAGCGCGACCGGGATCTTGATGCCGTTCTGGGTGTTGGCGGTATGGAGGGTGATCACGCGGGTTCCTTGGTGCGCTGCATCGAGATGGTTGGTCAAGCAAGCATGGAGCCGGATCCGCACTTACGCGCCGGGGCCGCAATCCAGGCAGCGTTCGATCGGTGGCGGTCCCATGTGCAACTCGCGGTTGAGCAGCCGCAGCGCGGTGCGCACGCCTTCCTCGACCACCGGGTGGTAGAACGGCGCATCGAGCATCTGCTGCACGGTAAGCCGCGCGTGGACCGACCAGGCCAGCAGGTGGGCCAGGTGCTCCGCGTCGGGCCCGATCATCTCGGCGCCGAGGAAGCGGCCGGTATGGCGTTCGCCGTAGACCCGCAGCAGGCCGGCATTGCGCCGCATGACCCGGCTGCGTCCCTGGTCGGCGAAGTCGAGTTGGGCCGCGGCGAAATCCACGCCGGCCGAGCCGAGCTCGGCAAAGCCCTGCCCGGCCATGGCGATCTGCGGATCGCTGAAGACCACCGCGAGGCCCGCGCGCCGCGGCCGCGCGCGCACGTCCGGGTAGCGTCCGGCATTGTCGCCGGCGATGCGTCCTTCGTCAGAGGCTTCGTGCAGCAGCATGCGACGATCGCTCGCGTCACCAGCCAGGAAGACGCGGCTGTTCCCGATCTGGCCCGAGTCGGCCTCGGCCTGCGGGCGGCCGTGTGCGTCGAGCGGAATGCCCGCGGCGGCCAGGTCCAGGCCCTCGAGGTTGGGGATCCGCCCAGTGGCGGCCAGTACGTACTCGAATTCCTCGTCATGGCTCCGACCGTCGACCACATGGCGTACGCGCACGCCATTGCTTGTCGACGCCACGGACTCGATCTGCGCATGGAGCTCCAGCGGATTGTCTCGGGCCAGCAGTGCCGCGGCATGTTCGGATACCACGGGATCGGTCAGTCCGCCGGGCCGGCCGGAGCGGCAATACATGCGCACGCGCACGCCCAGACGATGCAGCGCCTGGCCCAGCTCCAGGCCGATCACGCCGGCGCCGACGACGGCGATCGAGGCAGGCAGGTCCTGCCAGTCGAAGACCTCGTCACTGGTGATCAGGCGCTTGCCCAGCCGTTCGCGCCAACCGGCCGGGATCGCCGGCCGCGATCCGGTGGCGATGACGATGCGGTCGGCCTGGATCCGCTCGCCGTTGTCCAGTTCCAGCTCGCCCGGCGCCGAGAAGCGCGCCGCGTGGCGCAGCACCTGCGCTTGTGGCCAGCCGTCCACCGACTCCAGCACGAAGCCGACGAAGCGGTCGCGCTCGCTGCGCACCCGCGCCATCACCGCGTGGCCATCGATGGCGACCGAGCCGACGCGCACGCCGAAGCCCTCGGCATCGGCCGCGCGGTGCGCCGCTTCGGCGGCCGCGATCAGCAACTTGCTCGGCATGCAGCCGACCCGCGCGCAGGTGGTGCCGAACGGGCCCGGATCGATCACGACCACGTTGTCGGTGTGCTGGCGCGCCGCGCGAAACGCGCCCATGCCGGCCGATCCGGCGCCGATGACGGCCACGTCCACGCGCCGGACGATCATTGGGCGGATACCTGCGTCACGGCACGCGACTCGGCGCAAGGCCATGCATGCGCGTCGCGGCACTCATTGGCCTGCTCGGCCAGCCACTCGTCCAGCCGCGCGCCGAGGACCGCGCCGGCATCGAATTCACCCGCGCCACAGGCGCGGCTCAGATCGAGTGAACGACCCGCCAGCCAGTGGTAGAGCTTCGAGTTCGCCATGATGGTTCCTCAGGGTGGAGGCGAGGTGCCCCGGACAGGATCGATCATGAGGCTTGCGGTGCATGCGCAGAATCCCGACGGGACGCATGGCCGTGTTGCGGCGCTTGCAATGCCGCCGGCCGGACCGTTCAGGGGCGCCTGGCAGCGGCCGGTCGGCGCCCGCGACGGGCCCGCGGGGTCGGGTCGTCGGGGCGCCGTGCCGAAGCGCCAGGCGATCGCTGGTCAAGTGGCCGACGTTGCTCAGGCGGCCTTGCGCTGCCGGGCCGCCGGGAAGTCGACCTCGGTCTGGGCGACCGTGTTGACGTAGTTCGTGAGCACGTT
>JAGOEZ010000311.1 GCA_017997455.1 Lysobacterales bacterium
ACTCCAAGTCGCCCGAATGATACCGGGATGCACATCGCGTATCCCGTCGGGACGTCGTGCCTCAAAAACCGAATCGGCGCCGCAGTCGATCGAACAATCCGGTCGGGGCCGGCTCGGGTATCGCCACATGTGCCCGAGGCGCGAGCGATCGTCCGGCCACCAGATAGCCGCCATCCCAACAGGCCATCAGGAAGGGCACTACTTGCTCCGGCGTCATCGCGCTGACCACGCAAGCCTTTTCGAGGGAAAATTCCCGTCCAGACAGCAGCGCCGACAGATTCAGGTGTTCGACATCGTGCGGGAGGCTGCCGAAGTCCGGCCAGCGCGCCATCCGGAAGGTCTCCGGCAGCTGTGCGTGCGCCGGGCTTGCGCCCTCAAGCGCCGCGACCCAACGCAATTCGCGCAACGGTCGCAAGGCGGTGTCTGGCATGCGCCGTGCCACATCGCAACTGCTTGTAATGACGAAGCGACGCGACTGCATCGCCGCGCGCAGCCGCGCTGCGGGGATGTCGGAACGATAGCGGCCGCGTTGCGTCAGCACCGACAGCTCGCCGAAACCGATGGCGCGGACGTGGGCATCGTGGGCCACTTCCTGGGCAAAAATGCGCAACAGCGCGTGTGCCAGCGTGCCGGTGTGCCCCGGGGTCTCATCGTGCGTCGTCGCGACGCCCGGCAGCGGCGCCCGAACGATGCCGCAGCGTTCGACCCAGAAGACCAGCGCTTCCAGCACCGGCGTCACGCGTAACGGCGCCAGCACCTCGGTATCGTTGGCACGCGCCGGCGATTCGCCTTCCTGGCAAAAAACGATCACGCCACGTCCCGACAGCACCGCGTTGTGACGGGCATCGCGCAGCCACGATCGCGACACGATCACGACATGGGCGCGATCAGGCGCGACCAGTTGCAGCGGTACCCGCAGTCTCGGTTCAATCACCGGAAGCAGCGACTTGAGTGAAGTGCGGTCCGCCTCGCTCAGGCCGAGCGTCCCGAGCAGGAACGGCGGCGACACCGGCTCCGATCGCCGGAACAACGATCTGCGCCGCTCCGTCACTTGATCACGTCTGCCCAAGTCGAGCTGCATGGCCACCATCCTGGAGGCATCGATCGAACGCCGATTCTCGAGAGAACGAGTTGATACCGTGAACCTGTCGCTTATGACAGCTTGGCGGGCAGCCCGAGCGGAGCTACCGGAGATGTTCGTGACGAGCCCCGATCCGGAACGACGGGCGTGCCCGCGCTTTGACCTGAGGCCCAGTGCTCGCTAGCGTCGGGGGATCATCGCTCCGGAGTTTGTCATGCGCCTGATCCGTTCCCTGCTCGTGTTGGCGGCAAGCGTCGCTTGCCTGCCCCTGACCGCCAAAGACGCGGCGAAGCCCGACGCCGACAAACCCTATGGCGCGCTGGCATTCCGCTCGCTCGGCCCACTGGTCGGTGGCCGCATTTCACGCGTCGCCGGCGTGCCCGGCAGCACAATTTTCTATGCCACCGCAGCCCAGGGCGGGGTCTGGAAGTCCAGCAACAACGGCATCGACTGGATCCCGATCTTCGATGGCGAATCCTCGCAGTCGCTGGGATCGATCGCGATCGCGCCGAGCGACCCGAACGTGATCTACGTCGGCGGCGGCGAAGCCAATCCGCGCGGCAATGTCGCTCTCGGCCATGGTCTCTGGCGCTCCACCGATGCGGGCGCGAGTTGGGAACAGGTACTTGAACTCAAGGGGCAGGTCGGCACGATTGCCGTGCACCCGCAGCATCCGGACATCGTCTTTGCGGCCGTACTCGGCTCGCCGTTCGGACCAGGCCCGCAACGCGGCGTCTATCGCTCGCTGGATGGCGGCGCGACCTGGTCCCAGGTACTGAAGGTGAACGCCGATACCGGCGCTTCCGATGTCGCCATCGATCCGCACAACCCGCGCATCGTCTACGCCGGGATGTGGCAGATGCGGCGCACGCCCTGGTCGCTGCAAAGTGGCGGCGAAGGCAGCGGCCTGTACCGCTCCAGCGACGGCGGCGCGACGTTCGAGAAGGTCGAACACGAGGTGATTCCGAAAGGCGTGGTCGGCAAGGTCGGCGTCGCATTCGCGCCCAGCCAGCCGGGCCGCATCTATGCCCTGATCGAGGCCGAGCAGGGCGGGCTGTTCCGCAGCGATGACGCGGGCGGCGAATGGAAGCGCGTCAACGAACATCACGTACTGACCCAGCGCGCCTGGTACTACATGACGATGACGGTCGACCCGGAGAACGCGGACGTGGTCTGGTTCCCGCAGGTCGCGCTGATGCAGTCGCGCGATGGCGGCAAGACGGTACGCCAGATCGACGGTCCGCACCATGGCGATCACCACGACGTGTGGATCGACCCGAAGGACCCGCTGCGCATGGTCGACGGCAACGACGGCGGCATCGACGTGTCGCTCGATGGTGGCCAGACCTGGACGCATCCGCTGCTGCCGATCGCACAGTTCTACAACATCGATGTCGACGACCGCGTGCCGTATCACGTCGGCGGCACGATGCAGGACTGGGGTACCGCGAGCGGCCCGTCGCGCAGCCTGCGCGGTCCGCACGCGGTGGCCGACTGGTTCT
>JAGOEZ010000312.1 GCA_017997455.1 Lysobacterales bacterium
TCGGCGGCGTGGCCGTGGGCCTGCTGCCGATCGGCGGCGTGTCGCTGGGACTGTACGCGCTCGCCGGTGCGGCCTTCGGCTGGTTCGCGATCGGCGGCTACGCGGTGGGCTGGAGCGGCGCAGTCGGGGGCGTGGCCATCGCGCGCGAGTTCGCCGGTGGCGGCAGCGCCTTCGCTGCGCACGCCAACGATGCCGTCGCGCTGGCGCGGATCGGCGAGTGGCTGCCCGGGCCGACCTTCGCCGTGCTGCTGGGCCTCGCGGTCCTGACCCTGATCCCCTCGGCCTGGTACGCGCAGCGCATGCGCCGCCACGCCGCCAACCGTTCCTAGGAGTCCCCATGAAGAACCACGACGCGCCGGGCGCAAGCCCGGCCGATGGACGCTGCCGGCCGATCGATCGCCTGCGCACGCTGATCACGCTGATGGTGCTGCTGCACCACGCGGTGCTGGCCTACCACCCCTACGCGCCGCCGGCAGCGGCCGATTGGGGCGCGGCGCCGATGATGTGGCGCGCCTTTCCGGTGGTGGACGCGGCGCGGGTGCCGGGCTTCGACCTGCTGGTCGCCTTCAATGACATGCACTTCATGGCGCTGATGTTCCTGATCGCCGGCCTGTTCGCCTGGCCCGGCCTCTCGCGCAAGGGCGCGGCCGGATTCCTGCGAGACCGTGCACGGCGCCTGGGTATCCCGTTCCTGGTCGCGGCCGGCGTGCTGGCGCCACTGGCGTACTACGCCTCGTACCTGCAGGCCGGCGGTGTTCCCGGACTTGGCGCCTACTGGCAGGCGTGGTCCACGCTCGGGGTCTGGCCGGCGGGACCGGCCTGGTTCCTGTGGGTGCTGCTCGCCTTCAGCGCGCTGGCCGCGTTGTTCCATCGCTACACACCCGGCTGGGGCGCGGCGGCCGCGGCACGGGCGAGCGCGATGGCGGCACGGCCGTCGCGGCTGTGGCTCGCGCTGGTGGCACTGTCGGCCGTGGTCTACCTGCCGCTGTCGCAGACGGTCGGCGCCATGCACTGGTTCGAGTTCGGGCCCTTCACCGCGCAGACCGCGCGCATCGGCCACTATGCGCTGTACTTCGCGCTCGGCGCGGTGCTGGGCACGCAGGCGCTCGACCGCGGCCTCATGCAGCGCGAGGGCGCGCTGGCGCGCCACTGGTTGCGCTGGAGCAACCTTGCCGCCGTGGTGTTCGTGGTGTCGATGGCGCTCATCGTCGCCGCCCTGGTCGCGATGTCCAAGGGCAGCCTGGGACGCGCGCTGTGGATCTCGGCCGATCTCGCGTTTGTTGCGTCAGGCGCGACCATCAGCCTGATGTGGCTGGCCGTGTGCGCGCGCTTCGGGCACGGCGCTGGCCGGGCCTGGGACAGCCTGGCGCGCAACGCCTACGGCATGTTCCTGGTGCACTACGTCTACGTGGCATGGCTGCAGTACGCGCTGCTGGCGGCGCCGATGCCCGGCATCGCCAAGGGCGCGCTGGTGTTCGCGTGCACGGTGCTGCTGAGCTGGGGCACCACGGCGGCCTTGCGCCGCATCCCGGCGGTGGCGCGGGTGATCTGACCCGCGCTGCTCAGGTGTCGGCCCAGCGCCGGATGAGGTTGTGGTACAGCCCCGACAGCCGCACCACGTCGGGGTGCTCGATGCCGAGCGTCGCGGCCAGCGACTGCACGCTCTGGTCGAGGTCGTAGAGCTGCGCGCGCTGGCCGTCGTCGCGGACCATGCTCTGGATCCAGAAGAAGGCGGCGACGCGCGCGCCACGGGTCACCGGCGTCACCTGGTGCAGGCTGCCGGCAGGGTAGAGCACGAGGTCGCCGGCAGGCAGCTTCACTTCCTGCGCGCCGTACTCGCCCTCGATCACCAGTTCGCCGCCGTCGTAGTCCTCGGGCGCGGACAGGAACAGGGTGGCCGAGAGGTCGGTGCGCACGCGCACGATGGTGCCCGTGACCACGCGGATGGCGTTGTCGACGTGCACGCCGAAATGCTCGCCGCCCTCGTAGCGGTTGAACAGCGGCGGGAAGATCTTCAGCGGCAGGGCGGCCGAGACGAAGCCGGGATGCCGCGCCAGCGCGTCGAGCACGCGATCGCCGAGGCTACGCGCCAGCGGCGAGTCCTCGGCCAGTTGCTGGTTGTGCTTGACCTTGCCCGACTGCTCGCCCGCAGTGGCGCGACCGTCGATCCACGCGGCGCCGGCCAGTGCCTGGCGGAACGCCGCCACCTCGCCCGCGTCGAGCACATCGGCCAGCGTCAGCAGCATGCGCTCAGAACTCATACTCGAAGGTCAGCAGGGCCGAACGGCCCGGTGCAATGTACACAAACGGCGTGGCGCTGCGATAGAGCGTGTCGAAGTAGGTTTCGTCGGTGACGTTGAGCACGTTGATGCGCGCGCTCAGGCCCGCGGTGAAGCGGTATTCCGCGAACAGGTCGCCGCGCCACCAGTCGGGGATCTCGGTGCTGGTGGCGAAGACGGTGCCGCCGTTGATCTCGCTGGCGTAGCTGGCGGTGCCGCCGATCGCGAAGGCGTCGGTCCACTGGTAGCGCGCCTGCAGGCTGAAGCTGCGCTCGGCCACGTTGGGCAGCGA
>JAGOEZ010000313.1 GCA_017997455.1 Lysobacterales bacterium
GATTCCGACCACAGCGTGAAGGCCAACACGCTCAACGGCTTCATGTTCGGCGGCGGGCCGGCGCGGCGCTTCATCGGCGAGATGACCGCCACGCCCACCCTGCAGCAGATCCTGCCGGGCGGACAGAGCGGCGTGCTGGGCAGCCCGTTCTATGCCAGCCAGCTCGGGCGCTGGCTGACCAACCAGTACAAGCCGCTCAACATCAGCGTCGCGGTGGCGACCCAGGCCCCGCTGGCGGTGCTGGACTTCGTGCCGCGACAATAGGCAGCTAGGCAGCGCACGGAACGGCCACGCGCCGACCCTCGGGTCGGCGCGTCGTTTCCGGACTGCGGAACCCGGGCCGATGGGTGCATCGATGGATCGGATCGCCAAGCGCAGCGTGGTGGCGGGCAAGCGCCGCGCCGCGGCCAAGGCGCACGCGCCACGACCGCCGGTTGCCACGCCGATCGCGCGCGGCTTCGACGTGCAGCGCGCGCGGCGCCACCTCACCCGGGTCGATCCGGCGCTGGGCGAGTGGATGCGCCGCATCGGCCGGCTGCAGCACGAGTGGCATCGCGAGTTCGAGCCGGTCGACGCGCTCGCGCGCGCCATCCTCTACCAGCAACTCGCCGGAAAGGCCGCCGCCACCATCGTCGGCCGGGTCGAGCAGCACCTGCCGCGCGGCCCGCAGCTGCACGCGGAGGACTTGCGCGACGCCAGCCACGAGGGCCTGCGTGCCTGCGGCGTCTCGGGTAACAAGCAGCGCGCACTCAAGGACCTGGCCGACAAGGCGCTGGCCGGCGTGGTGCCGGCGGTATGCGAGTTGCCGCACCTCGACGACGACGCCCTCATCGAGCGCCTGACCGCAGTGCGCGGCATCGGCCGCTGGACGGTGGAGATGATGCTGATCTTCCGCCTCGGACGCGCGGACGTGCTGCCGGTCGATGACCTCGGCGTGCGCCGCGGCGCGGAAATCCTGCTCGGCCGCAAGCGCGCGCTCAAGCCACGGCGACTGGCCGAGATCGGGCAGCGCTGGGCGCCGTTCCGCACCCTGGCCAGCCTCTACCTGTGGCGCATCGCCGACTTCCCGCGCGAGGCCGCGGTCAAGCGCTCGCAGGGCTGAAGCCGCGGCGCGCGCGAAAGCACCGGAGTCGGCGCGTGGCCGTGCTCAGGTCCGGCCGCGCTCAGGCCCGGGGCGTCCCGTCGACGCCGACGTGGTACCAATGCCAGGGCTCGTACACCACCCCGTGCGGGTTGCCGCGCGGGTACGACAGGCGGAAGCCATGGCGCGCGGCGTTGCGCTGCAGCCAGGCGAAGGCGTCCGTGTCCTCGAAGGCCTCCTCGGCGGGCGCGCAACCGGGCGTGGTGACGTCGATCGCGCGCCCGCTGTGGTGCTCGCTGTAGCCCGGCGCGGCGTTGACGCCGAGGATCTGCTCGATGGTCGCGCCGCGCGCCAGCTTGCGCTCGAACAGGCGCGTCTGGTACGCGGCGTGGCGGAATGCGGACACCAGCTGCAGCGTCACGCCGTCCGCGGCGGCGGCGGCGCGCATCCGCCGCCAGTCGCGCGCGGCTGCTGGCTGCAGCCACGCACGCCGGCCGAAGGCGTCGCGGCCGGCGTCGACCAGCAGGGCGGGTTCGGCGTGCCGCGGCAGGCCGGTGCGACTCGCGTAGTCGCGCGGCAACGGCAGCGCGGACAGCCGCGGCATGCGGCCGCCGCGAGCCGCATGCGTCCGCGCATTGCCCGGGCTGACTGCGCCGCTGCCGCGCGGCCCCAGCCGTCGCAACAACTGCCGCAAGTCGCGCATCGCCGTGCGGGTCGCGGCATCGGCGCGCGGCAGTGGCTGGATCCTCCAGGCGCCGCCGCGCGCGCCATCGCGCAGTCCGAACCAGGCCAGGCGGCGATCATCGGCCTTGCGCCGGATCTCGCCGATCGGGCGCGGCAGCGCGCGCCGCGGTCCCGGTACCGCATCGGTCGGGAGCCACTCGTGGCGCGCGCCGTTCAGGCGCCATAGGCGCGGACGTCGCGGGGCCTTGCGCATGCGGGAGTCCATCAGTCCTAGTGTGCCGCCGCGTGGCGCCGAAGGCGATGGCGCTTTCAGGACGCCGCGGCGCCTGCCAGCAGCGGGCCGGCCACGTGCAGTGCGACATCGGCAAGGAAGTGGGACGCCATCGCCGTCTCCAGGCCGCGCCGGGCGTACAGGGCCCCGAAGACCAGGCCCGCGGCGCCATTGGCCAGCAGCGTGCGCGCCACCACGACGGCATCCAGCGGCCACAACTGCGCCGCCGCCGGCAGGTGGCCGGCGCCGAAAGCCAGCGCCGCCAGCACGACCGCGATGCCGATCGCCGGCCGTGCGCCGATGCGCCTGCGCGAACCACGCACCAGCAGCCAGGCCAGCAGCGTGACCAGGAACAGGCGCAGCTGGATTTCCTCGCCGATGGCGCCGTAGAAGCTCGCGAGCAGGCCGATCCCGGGCCCCGGACGGGGCGGCTCCGCCACCCGCATCGGCGGCAGCCGGTCGTCGAGCAGGGCCATGACCGCGGCGACCGCGGCCACCGCGATGACGGCGCCGGCCACTGCCTCGA
>JAGOEZ010000314.1 GCA_017997455.1 Lysobacterales bacterium
CTGGACGGGATCTTCGCCGCCACCGGCGCCGCCACCGGCGACGTGATCTTCTTCGGCGCCGGCCCGTACCGGACCGTGAGCGAATTCATGGGCGCGCTGCGCCTGAAGCTCGGGCGCGACCTCGGCCTGGTCGAGAACGCATGGAAGCCGTTGTGGGTGGTCGACTTCCCGATGTTCGAGTACGACCCGGCGGCCAGGCGCTACATGGCGCTGCACCACCCCTTCACCGCGCCCAAGGTCGACGACGTGGCGCAACTCGTCGCCGACCCGGTCAACGCGGTCAGCCGTGGTTACGACATGGTCCTCAACGGCAACGAGATCGGCGGCGGCTCGATCCGCATCCACCGGCCCGAGATGCAGAGCGCGGTATTCGACCTGCTCGGGATCTCGAAGGACGAGGCCGAGCTCAAGTTCGGCTTCCTGCTCGAGGCGCTCAAGTACGGCGCGCCGCCGCACGGCGGCATCGCCTTCGGCATCGACCGCATCGCGGCGCTGATGGTCGGCACCGAGTCGATCCGCGACGTGATCGCCTTCCCCAAGACCGCGAGCGCCGCCTGCCTGATGACCGGCGCGCCGTCGCTGGTGCCGGAGCCGCAGTTGCAGGAACTGCACGTGCGCGTGGTCAAGCCGGCCAAGGCCTGAGCCAGGCGGAACGCCAGCGGGCCGGATCGATGGCCGAACACGTCGTCCTGCTGCACGGCCTGTGGATGCGCCCGCTGGTGCTGGCGCCGCTCGCGCGCCAGCTGCGCGGCGAGGGCTTCGAAGTCTCCGTGCACGGCTACCCGAGCCTCTCGCGCAGCGCCGAGGCGATCATCGGCGAGCTGCGCGCGCGGGTCGCTGCGTTGCGCGGGCGCACCGTGCACCTGGTCGGGCACAGCCTCGGCGGCCTGATCGCGCTGCAGGCCTTGCGCGACGAGCGCGGACTGCCGCCGGGACGCGTGGTCTGCCTGGGTTCGCCGCTGCTGGGCAGCCGGACCGCGCGCGCGGTCTCGGCCTGGCCGCTCGCGCCGTGGCTGGTCGGCCACAGCGGATCGCTGCTGCGCGAGGGCGTGCCGCCGTGGCTGGGCGCGCGCCAGGTCGGCGCCATCGCCGGCCACGCGCCCTTCGGACTGGGCGCGCTGGCGGGTGCCGTGCGCGGTCCGGGCGATGGCACCGTGGCAGTGGAGGAGACCCGCCTGCCCGGGCTCAGCGACCACGCGCTGGTCGCGACCTCGCACACCGGGCTCATCTATTCGCCCGTGGTCGGGCGCATGGCCGCGCGCTTCCTGCGCCAGGGCCGCTTCGCCTGAGCCGCCGGCCGCGGCCCGGGTCGCCGCGGATGCTAGAATTCCGCGAATTTTCCGCCTCCACCACGACATTCCATGGCCGGTCATTCCAAGTGGGCGAACATCCAGCACCGCAAGAACGCGCAGGACGCCAAGCGCGGCAAGATCTTCACCAAGGTGATCCGCGAGATCGGGGTCGCGGCGCGCTCCGGCGGCGGTGATCCCAACACCAATCCGCGGCTGCGGATCGCGGTCGACAAGGGCCTTGCGGCCAACATGTCCAAGGACATCATCGAGCGCGCGATCAAGAAGGCCACCGGCGAGCTCGAGGGCGTGCACTACGACGAGATCCGCTACGAGGGCTACGCCCCGGGCGGCGTTGCCGTGATCGTCGATTGCCTGACCGACAACCGCACCCGCACCGTGGCCGACGTGCGCCATGCCTTCAGCAAATTCGGCGGCAACCTCGGCACCGACGGCTCGGTCGCCTTCCTGTTCCGCAAGCTGGGCGTGATCTCCTTCGCGCCGGGCGCGAGCGAGGACCGCGTGATGGAAGCCGCGCTCGAAGCCGGCGCCGAGGACGTGGTGAGCTATCCCGAGGACGGCAGCATCGACGTGCTGACCACGCCCGAGGCGTTCCCGGCGGTCAAGGACGCGCTCGCCATGGCCGGTCTCGTCGCCGACCAGGCCGAGGTCACGATGCGCGCCGGCAACGACGTGGCGGTGGAGGGCGACACCGCCCAGAGCGTGGCCAGGCTGCTCGAGTGGCTCGAGGACATCGACGACGTGCAGGACGTGTACTCCAACGCCGACCTGCCCGTCGAGGCGTACCGGTGAGCGGCGTGCGCGCAACGGGAAATCGGCCGCGCGCGTGAGCAGCGTCCGCATCCTCGGCATCGATCCCGGCTCCGTGCGCACCGGCGTCGGCATCGTCGACGCCGGTCCCACCGGCGCCAGCGCGCACGTGTTCCACGCCGCGCTGGAGGTCGGCGGCGAGGGCGCGTTCCCGCAGCGCCTGCGGCGCATCTTCGAGGCCCTCGGCGAGATCATCGCGCAATGGCAGCCGCAGGAGATCGCGATCGAGCGCGTGTTCATGTCGCGCAACGCCGATTCGGCGCTCAAGCTCGGCCAGGCGCGCGGCGCGGCGATCTGCGCGGTGGTGGCGCGCGGCCTCGAAGTCGCGGAATACGCGCCCAGCGAGATCAAGCAGGCCGTGGTCGGCACCGGTGGCGCCGACAAGGCGCAGGTGCAGCACATGGTCGGCGTGCTGCTGAACCTCAACCAGTCGCTGCAGGC
>JAGOEZ010000096.1 GCA_017997455.1 Lysobacterales bacterium
GTCGTGCGTCGATGGCGCGCGGGGCGGGCGCGGCGGCGGGTTCGGCCGCGGACGCCACCGGCGCCGCGGCGAGCGCGCCGGCGAGCAGGAGCATCGCGAGGATGGGGTGCAGGATCGCGGTGATGCGCATGGTGCAGGCTCGTTGGAGTCGGAATCCGGACCCGCATGGTGCCGCAGGAGGCCCATGCTTGTCGCCGTTCGCGACCCGCCCGCGAGGGCAGGCGCGATGGCCGCATGGCGCGCGGCCGGCGCTGGAATCCCCGCCCGCAAGTGTCGCCGCAACGGTCGCGACTGCAGGCCGCGGGCGACGCGCGCCGACGCTGGCGACGGGCAGGGCACGAGCCTACAATCGCCGGCGAAGCGGGGGTGCCCGGGAATCCGGGCTGAGACAGACCCTTCGAACCTGATCCGGCTCATCCCGGCGTAGGGAGCTTCGCGGCGCGGGCCCCAGGCGGCCCACGCTGCGCCGCCGCTTCGTCCACTTTCCCGCGACGAGGCCGCCCGTGAACGCACTGCCGAACGAACTCCTGCGCCGCACCGCCGAACTGTCGGCCGAGGTCACGCGGCCGATCCCGGGCTCGCGCAAGGTGCAGGTTGCCAGCGCGGACGGCGGCTTCGGCGTGCCGATGCGCGAGATCCTGCAGTCCGATACGCCGCTCGTCTTCGGCGCCGAGGCCAATCCGCCGCTCGCGGTGTACGACACCTCGGGCCCCTACACCGATCCGGCGGCACGGATCGATCTCACGGCGGGACTCGCACCATTGCGGGCCGAATGGATCGCCGCGCGCGGTGACAGCGAGTCCTTGCCGGACCTCAGTTCCGAATTCGGGCGGCGTCGCGCGACCGACCCGAAGCTGGCGGCGGTGCGCTTCCCGCGCACGCAGGCGCCGCGTCGCGCAGTGGCCGGCGCCAATGTCACGCAGATGCACTATGCGCGGCGCGGGATCGTCACGCCGGAGATGGAATACATCGCGATCCGCGAGAACCAGCGCCGTGAGTCAGCCGCTGCCGCGGGGGCCGCGCATCATCCGGGCGAGACCTTCGGGGCGGTGATGCCGCGAGTCATCACGCCGGAGTTCGTGCGCGCGGAGGTCGCGCGCGGGCGCGCGATCATCCCCTGCAACATCAACCATCCGGAGAGCGAGCCGATGATCATCGGCCGCAACTTCCTCACCAAGATCAACGCCAACATCGGCAACTCGGCGGTCACGAGCTCGATCGCGGAGGAGGTCGAGAAGATGGTGTGGTCGATCCGCTGGGGCGCGGACACGGTGATGGACCTCAGCACGGGCAAGCACATCCACGAGACCCGCGAGTGGATCATCCGCAATTCGCCGGTGCCGATCGGCACGGTGCCGATCTACCAGGCGCTGGAAAAGGTCGACGGCCGCGCCGAGGAACTCACCTGGGAGCTGTTCCGCGACACGCTCATCGAGCAGGCCGAGCAGGGCGTGGACTACTTCACCATCCACGCCGGCGTGCGCCTGCCCTACATCCCGCTGACGGCGAAGCGCGTCACCGGCATCGTCAGCCGCGGCGGCTCGATCATGGCCAAGTGGTGCCTGTCGCACCATCGCGAGAGCTTCCTCTACACGCACTTCGAGGAGATCTGCGCGATCATGAAGGCCTACGACGTGGCCTTCTCGCTCGGCGACGGCCTGCGCCCGGGCTCGATCGCCGACGCCAACGACGCCGCCCAGTTCGCCGAGCTCGACACCCTGGGCGAGCTCACCCAGGTCGCCTGGAAGCACGACGTGCAGGTGATGGTCGAGGGCCCCGGCCACGTGCCGATGCAGCTCATCCGCGAGAACATGGAGCGCCAGCTGCGCGTGTGCCACGAGGCGCCGTTCTACACCCTGGGCCCGCTCACCACCGACATCGCGCCGGGCTACGACCACATCACCAGCGCGATCGGCGCGGCCATGATCGGCTGGTTCGGCACCGCGATGCTGTGCTACGTGACGCCCAAGGAGCACCTCGGCCTGCCCGACAAGCAGGACGTGCGCGACGGCATCGTCACCTACAAGATCGCCGCCCACGCGGCCGACCTCGCCAAGGGCCATCCCGGCGCGCAGGCGCGTGACAACGCGCTTTCGAAGGCGCGCTTCGAGTTCCGCTGGCAGGACCAGTTCAACCTCGGCCTCGATCCGGAGAAGGCGCAGGAGTTCCACGACGAGACCCTGCCCAAGGACGCGCACAAGGTCGCGCACTTCTGCTCGATGTGCGGCCCGCACTTCTGCTCGATGAAGATCACCCAGGACGTGCGCGACTACGCGCAGGCGCATGCGTTGCCGGCCGACGCCGCGGCGCTCGAGCAGGGCATGGAGGAGAAGGCGCGCGAGTTCCGCGAGCAGGGCGGCGAGGTCTATCGCCCGAGCTAGGCGCAGTCGCAGCTTGCGAGGCCTATCGCGCGCAGAGCGCGCTCCTACAGAGCCGCCATTGTAGGAGCGCGCTCTGCGCGCGATGGGCCCGGCAAGCGGCCGAAGCCGCGCCTGCGGAGCCGGCGCTGGACGAGCGCGCTCTGGGCGCAATGGCTTGCGACCACGCTGTCGAGGCCGGCCCGCGCGCGTGGCGTAGAATTGCGGCACGCCGCATTCCCCGCGGTCCCCATCATGAGGTCACCATGGACATGCGTCGGCTCCTGTACGTGCTGCTCGCCGCGACCGTGGTGCTGCCGGCGCAGGCCGACGAATGGGGCCCGGTCACGATCAGCAACGAGCGCATCGCGCCGGGCGAGTCGCGCCGCTTCAGCTTCGAGGGAACCCGGACCTTCGAAGGTGCATTCATCGACTTCCCGGTCTTCGTGGCGCGCGGCGTGCGCAGCGGCCCGACCCTTTGCGTGACCGCGGCTATCCACGGCGACGAGGTCAACAGCGTGGAGATCGCGCGGCGCGCCTTCGCCGGCGTCGATGCGAAGCAATTGGCGGGCACGCTGGTGGTGCTGCCGGCGGTCAATGCCTCGGGCTTCCGGACCAAGAACCGCAACATGCCGGATCGGCGCGACCTCAACCGCGCGTTCCCCGGCAATCTCAATGGCAGCGTGGCCTCGATCGTGGCGAGCGTGGTCTTCGACGGCGTGATCCGCAGCTGTTCCGTCCTGGTCGACCTGCACACCGGTTCCAATTTCCGCAGCAACCTGCCGCAGATCCGCGCCGACACCAGCGATCCGCGCACCCTGAAGCTGGCGCGGGATTTCGGCGTCGGCATCGTGGTGGCGGGCGAGGGGCCGGAGGGCAGCATCCGGCGCGAGGCGATGAAGGCCGGCATTCCCGCGATCATCTACGAGGCGGGACCGCCCTACATCTTCCTCGAGCCCGAGATCGTGCGCGGCGTCGAGGGCGTCAACAACGTGATGAGCCATCTCGGGATGACCGGCGCAAAGCCGGACGCCGCGGAGTCGAAGATGCTGTTGCGGTCGCGCTGGCTGCGCGTGCCGGCCCGGCAGGGTGGGGTCTACCTGCCGGTCGTGCGGCTGGGCGACGTCGTCGCCCCGGGACAACTGCTCGCCAACGTGACCGACCCCGTCACCGACCAGGTCACCGAGATCCGCGCGCCGGAGGCCGGCGTCGTCATCGGCATGGCGCTGCCGCAGGTGGTGCTCTCGGGATTCGCGCTGCTCCACGTCGGCGAGGTGAAATAGCGCGGTTCGGCTCGCACCAGCGGCCTTTTGTCCTGTCCGATCCGGGAGCGCGGTCGTATCGGCAACCGGCACGCCGCGGCGAGGTGCATTTCGCGACGGACGCCGGTCAGAACAGGACCTTCAACAGCCGGTCGAGCAGTTCCTCCAGCGAGATCATGGTCAGCAGCAAGGGCCCTACCGGCAGCAGCGTCGCCACGCCCAGTTCGAATACGGTGCGCAGGTTGAATGGCGCCATGCGCATTTCCTTGACGACCTGGTAGCTGCTGTCCAGGTCCGCCAGCGACTGGACATCGGGGCTGCCGACCAGCGCCTCGCTCGCGCGCGCGCCACCGCGCAGCCACTTGCGGTCGAAATCGCGCACGTAGGTCTGCGCCAGGGTGCCGTATTCGCGCAGGCCGGTGCGCTTGGCCGCCGCGAGCTTCGGGGCGAAGGCCAGCATCGGCCCGAGGATCGCGAACAACATCACGCCCACCAGGCCGATGAGCTCCAGCTTGAACTCCGGGAGCCTTGCGCCGGCATACAGGATCCGGTTGGCCATCATCCCCGCCAGCAGCGTGCCCTGCGCCAACAACACCGGCGCGAAGGCATAGCTCACCGCGCCGATGAAACCCAGGCCACCGCAGCGATCGGGGTGCGTGGGCATGAATGCGAGGTCGATGCGCGAGACCTGCCACTGGAAGCGCGCCCAGATGAACAGGCGGAAATACCAGCGCAGGAGCAGGAACTGGAACAACGGCATGCTCACGCAACCCAGCCACCAGCCGGCCAGCGACGGGCGCCAGCTGCCGTCCGCCGCGACGCCACTCCAGGTCGCGACCTCCAGGATGCTCTGCGTGCGCCAGGTGAACGCCACGCCGACCACGAACACGAAGGCGATCAGCAGCAGCTCGACGGCGATCGAGTTGCGCAGTTTCATGGCCGCGGCGATGGCCGCCTCGAAGCGCGGCAGGGCCGCGTCGTCCACCAGCCCGCGGTCCAGGAACTGGCGTACCACCGGGCGCATGCGCAGGTGCACGACGAGCTCTGCCACGACCAGCAGCGGCAACGCCAGCAGCAGGCGCGCATGCATCTCGATGTCGGCGAGGAACGACAGCGAGCGGGTCTCGCCCCAGGCGTGCCCTTCGACCATCGACAGCAGCAGCAGTGGCAGCCAGGTCAGCAGCACCATGACGCTGATGCGGCGGCGAACCAGGCCCGCGGCGTCGCCCTCAAGGCGCGCCTTGCGCAGGAGCTGGTAGAGCGGGCCGCCCAGGACCAGCGAGAATTCGTCCTGGTCCTTCAGGCCGGCAACACGGTTGGGGTCGACTGGCTGCATGGGGACGATCAGCCTTGGAAGTGGCAATTCCAGCCGGCGCAGTGCGCTCGGCAGCGTGAACGCGAGTACCGGTCCCGCGCCTGCATACCGCGCCGGCGCCAGGTCCGCTCAGGCCGCGTCGGCCGACTCGAACGAGACGATCGGCGAGTCCGCCACCAACTGCGTGGCATAGCGGGTCAGCGGCTCGAGGTCGATCTGGTTGATGAAGGTCGAGTAGGCCAGCGTGGCCAGCAGGCTGCGCGGGTCGGTTGCCCAGGGCGGACGATGGCGCGGCGCGCGGCACAGGCCCAGCGCGGCCAGTTCGCACAGCACCGGCAGGTCCTGCACGTCGAGCTTGCCGCAGAACAGCAGGCGCAGCACGTCGGCACGGCCGGCTGCGAACATCGCGCGCACCATGTTGCTCACCTGCAGCAGGCCGAACACGTAGCTCACGTCCTTGGTGAACGGCGCGCCGCCGGTGATCACGCCGCCGCGGTACACCCGGCGCGTGTTCTCGTAGGCCTGCTCGGCCTGGCCGACGCGCTCGAGGAACCAGCGGTACACCTCGAGGAAGTCGGCGCCGTCGGCTGCCATCTGGATCGCGACCACGCGGTCGGCCAGGCGCCGGAAGCGGTCGAGCTCCATGGTCGAGCTGATGATCTCGGCGAACACCGCCAGCCCTTCCTGGGTGCGCGTGGTGTAGGGATAGCTGACGCCGAGGATCGGCAGCAGGTCCTGGTGGCGGCCGTTGATCGAGGTGCCGACGTGGATCCAGGCCTCGTGCTGCAGGAGCTGCTGCGCATCGCGATCGGTGAAGCGGGCGTCGCGCCGGATGCGGATCTCCTTCGAAGTCGCCAGCGCGTTGGCCGACAGCGTGGGCACCAGGGTCACCGCGGGGGCGTCGGCCCCGAAGCGCGCGCTGAGCTCCTTGCGGATGATCCGCGCCACCTGGGTCGCGGTGTGGGTGGCCGCGGGCGCCAGGTCCACGCGGATGCGGGCCAGCTGCTCGATCGATTGGTGGATGCTGCGTGCCATGTCCAGGGGCGTGGCGGGGTGCAGCTTGAGCGGCGTGGAGGAGTCGCCGTACAGCGTGCGCCCGTGGCGGTAGAAGTCGGGCGTGCCCACGCCTTGCAGCATGCCCGCGGTAGCCTGGATCGCGTCCGCATGGCGCGTGAGCCAGGCGTCGATGGTGGCGTGGCCGGTGCGGATCCGGCGCGCGCGCTCGACCTTGCGCAGGCTGCGGCTGGCGTCGACCTGCTCGTAGCTTACGCTGGGCAGCACCTTGCCCTTGGCGGCAAGGAAGCGCTTGCGCGCCTCGATCGGCCAGTCGATGGTGCGCAGGACGCGCAGCGGACGCGCGGCGTCGGCCAGCAGCCGGGTCGCGGCGATGACCTGCTCGCGCAATGCGCGGTCGGTGCCCGGGGCAACTTCGGGTGGCGAGGGTGGGTTCATGTCGGGAGAGCCGGGGGTACGCCGATATTGCGGTAACGGCTGGCGCCGCCTAGCAGCGCCTCGATCACGTGGCTGCCGGACTCGGTCTTGCCGAAGAAGGCGACGCAGCCCTGGCGCTCGGCATCGCCGCGGGTCTGCGGATCGTCGTGGGCAGTGACGAAGACCACGGGCATGCGCAGCTCGCGCTTGAGCAACTGCCGGTGCAGGTCCAGGCCGGACATGCCGCCCAGGCGCACGTCGAGGATCAGCCCGTCGTAGGCGGCCAGCCGCGCCGAGCCGAGCAAGGCCTCCGCGGAAGCGTAGGTGTCGACCGTCATGCCGACCGTGCGCAGGAGCCGCGCCATGCCGGCGCTCGCGCCCGGATCGTCGTCGACGACCGCGACCAAGATGGATGCCTGGGCGCACATGTTCGCGGTTTGGCCCGGCGTGGGGGTGATGCCCGCAAGATATCGGCTGTGCGGGCAAGCGGTAACTGCCCCTAGGGGGTGGCCAAGCCGGGCAGCCTGGCTGCTACCGCCCCGTGGCCGCTCAGCCCGGGGCCGGCGCGCCGGCGCTCGGCAGCACGATGCGGAACGCCGCGCCGCCATCGAACTGGTTGTTGGCGTCGATGCTGCCGCCCATGGATTCGACCAGCGAGCGGCAGATCGCGAGCCCCATGCCCATGCCGTTGGCCTTGGTCGTATGGAACGGTTCGAAAACGTGCGCCAGGGTTTCCTTGGACAGGCCCGTGCCGGTGTCGCGCACCACCAGCTCGACCTGCCCGTCGGCCAGCATGCGCGCGCTCAGCACCAGGCGCCGGGCACTTTTCGGAACCTGCTCCAGCGCGTCCAGGCCATTGAACACGAGGTTGAGCAGCACCTGCTGCAGTTGCACCGGATCGGCGCGCACCGCGGCAATACCTTGCGGGACCTGGGTCTGCAGGGCGACGTGGTGCGCCGCGACATCATGGCGGACCAGGGCCACCACCTTGGCCACCAGCTCCTCGAGCGGCACCGGGACAAGTTCGGGGCGCTTGCGGCGCAGCAGCGAGCGCATGTGCTCGATGATCGCACCGGCACGCTGGTCGTCGCTGCGGATGTCGGCGAGGATGGCGGCGATTTCCGCCGGATCGGCATCGCCCCGCTCGAGCATCAAGCTGGCGGCCTCGGCGTTGCGCAGGATCGCGCCCAGCGGTTGGTTGATCTCGTGCGCCAGGGTCGAGGCCAGCTGCCCGGCCAGGCTGATCCGGGCCGCGCTGAACGACTGCTCGCGCAGGCGCTGCAATTCGAGTTCCTCCTGTCGCCGCACGGTGACGTCCACGATCGAGGCCATGACCTGTGGCCCCTCGCGGGTGATGATCGGGCTCAATCCCACCTCGACCACGAACTCGCTGCCGTCGGCGCGCCGCGCATGCAGTTCGCGCCCAGCGCCCATGCGACGCGCCTCCGGCTGGTCGCCGAACTGGCGTCGGTGCGCGGCGTGCGTCGATGCGGGCAAGCCGGCGGCGAAGTCGTCGACGGCGCGGCCGAGCAGCGCCGACGACTCGCAGCCGAACATGGCCCCGGCCTGGTCATTGGCCAGCGTGATGCGCCCGTCCATGTCGACCAGCAGCATGGCATTGGGCGCGGCCTCCACGACGCGCCGGAAGCGTTCGTCGGCGGCACGCCGCTCGCTCATGTCGAGGCACACGCCGCGGAGCGCGCGCGTGCCGGGTAGCCTCTCGACCGCGCCGCGCGCCTCGATCCAGCGCCACTGTGCCGGAGCGGCTTCTGCGCGATAGACCACTTCGAAGTCGCCGTGCTCCTGCAGGGCGCGCAGCACCGCCGCGCGCACGGCAACGCGGTCCTCCGGGTGCACGCGTTCGAGGATGCGGGCCGGATCCTGCGGCATGTCGGCGCCCAGGCCGTGCATGGACCGCGCGATGTCATTGGACCAGGCCTGCCTGCTGTCGACATTCCAGGAAAACAGGCCGAGCCCCGCGGCACTTGCCGCCAGTTCGTTGCGCTGCTGGCTCTCGTGCAATTCGCCGGAAATCCGGCGCACGCTGCCCAGCGCGCGCGCCATCTCGTACGCCACGACCGCGACGATGCCCAGCGAGGGCAGGCTCATGATGTAGGGGATCTGTGCCAGGCCGTTATTGACGGTGATCGCCATGCCTGCGGCCGCCAGCACGAAGAACGCCAGCCCGGCGCCGATCGTCAGGGCCTGGCGCCGCGCTTCCAGCCCGGTCCGCGCGTGCGCCCAGGCGGCCAGGACGACATACAGCAGCATCAGGACGCTGCTCGATTCGCCCAGGCGGCCCCACGGGCTGGTGGTGCCGATCGGCACGCTGACCGTGCTGCCGAGGAATTCGACCTGGCGCAACTCGTGCAGCGCGCTGAAGGTGGCGTTGGTCGGGACCAGGAAGCCCACGACCACGACCAGGATCCGCAATGCGATCACCAGCGCGGCCAGCCAGTCGTAGCGCGCACCGAAGGTCACGCGCACCGTGGCAAGGATCGAAGCGGTAAGAAACAGCGCGCACAAGTGCGTGTAACGCATCAGGACCACGTACGTCGCCACGTCGCGCGTGTTCATCATCATCAACTCGAGCGCGGCCATGCCGGCCACGCTGGCGACCAGGGCGACGAAGGCGAGGCTCGACGTGGCGCGATGGTCGGAGGACCAGAGCAGGACATGGATCGCGCCCAGCGTCAGGCAGGCGGCGATGGTCATTGACCAGATCGATACGACGGGATCGAACACGCGTTGCGGTCCACGCGGGGGCAGGGGAGCGCTAATGTAGCCGACTCGTCATTTGGCGGGCCCGGGCACGGGGCGCGCGGTGCCCCGCACCAAGGGGCAGGTCCGGCAGCGCGCGCTGCGCCTATGCTTCCCGTGGTGCGTGGGCATTGGCGCTTGCGCCACGGAGAGCTGGACATGTCGCAATCGGAACGCGTCGTCGGCGCCGCGCCGCGGCCAGCCTCGGCGCGCGGTCCGGACTGGCT
>JAGOEZ010000315.1 GCA_017997455.1 Lysobacterales bacterium
GAGAATCGCAGCGCACGGTCCTTGATCTCGTTCCAGGAGAGCGGCATCGGGGCCCCTGCATCGCGGCGAATCGGCAGAGAATACGGCCGCGGGTCGGCAGCCGGCAAAGGTGCGATCGGGAATCGCCCTCGATCCCGATAGGCATCGGTCGTGGCTGAAGCCGCTCCTACAGGGGGAATGCTGGTGCGATTCCGGGGTAAAGTTGGCGTCTCGAGCGGTGATTGCCGGCTGGTTGCGCGTTAAGTCCCCGGATTCCGGATTCCATGCTCAAGATCGACACCCACGCCCACTACCTCCCGCGCGACTGGCCCGACCTCGCCGCGAAGTACGGCGACACCCGCTTCCCGGTGATCCACCACGGCGACGACGGGCGACACCGGATCTACAAGGACGGCAAGTTCTTCCGCGAGATCTGGCCCAAGACCTGGGACCCGGACGAGCGCATCGCCGACTACGCGCGCTTCGGCGTCCAGGTGCAGGTGATCAGCACGGTGCCGGTGATGTTCAGCTACTGGGCCAAGCCGCATCACGCGCTGGAACTGCACATGGCGCTCAACGAGCACATGGCCGGGACAGTGCGCGCGCACCCGCGCCACTACGCCGGCATCGGCACGGTGCCGCTGCAGTCGCCGCGGCTGGCGATCCAGGAACTGGAACGCTGCATGGACCAGCTCGGCCTGCAGGGCGTGCAGATCGGCTCGCACATCGGCGACTGGAACCTTGACGCGCCGGAGCTGTTCGACTTCTTCACCGCCGCGAGCGAGCTGGGCGCCGCGATCCTGGTCCATCCCTGGGACATGATGGGCACGTCCTCGATGCCCAAGTACTGGCTGCCGTGGCTGGTCGGCATGCCGGCCGAGCAGTCGCGCGCGGCCTGCTGCCTGGTCTTCGGCGGCGTGCTCGAACGGCTGCCGGAACTGCGGGTCTGCCTTGCGCACGGCGGCGGCAGTTTTCCGTACACCATCGGCCGCATCGAGCACGGCTTCAACATGCGGCCGGACCTGGTCGCGACCGACAATTTCCGCAATCCGCGCGAGTACCTTGCGCGCCTGTACTTCGATTCCTGGGTCGCCGATCCGCGCGCCTTGCGCTACCTGCTCGACACCTGCGGCGTGGAGCGCGTGATGCTGGGCACCGACTATCCGTTCCCGCTCGGCGAGCAGACTCCAGGCGCGGGCATCGATGCACTGGACCTGCCGGAGCCGGATCGCGCGCGGCTGTTCCATGGCACCGCGCTGGAGTGGCTGGGCATCGCGCGCGCGCGCTTCGGCGCCGGCTGAGTCCTACTCGAAGCCGTCGGCGAGGAGGCGGTCGTCGTCGTCCCACAGGTCGACGGCGCCCTCCAGCGGATTGACGCCGGCGCGCTCGGGCGCACCCACCGCGAGGCGCGCGCCATCGATCGCGACGCTGCGGCCATGGAAGGCGAATTCGGACGGGTCCGCCGGCAGCAGCGGCTTGGCCAGGCTCCAGGCCGCGCCGTCCCGCCGCAGCAACCAGGCCTGCCCGGCCTGCGCACGGCCGCCGTCGCTGGCACCCGAGGCGCCGACCAGCGCGCGCTCATCGGCCAGCGCAACGCTGATGCCATAGCCGGCGCCGGCCTCTGGCGGCGGCCCCGGCAGGCGCCCGGCAGCGGTGAAACTTCCGTCCGGGCTGCGCAGGAACTCGTGGATCGCGCCGTGGCCCTCGATGTCGCCCGTGCTGACGCCGGGCGCGCCGGCGAGGATGCGCTGGCCGTCGGTCGCGAGCGCGCCACCGAGGAAATCGAAGGCCGCGCCATCGGCGGCCAGCAGCGTCTGCACCTGCGTCCAGCCGGAAGGACCGCGCCGCCACACCTGCACCGCGCCCTGCAGGATCTGCGTGCCGACGTCGGCATCGGGCGCGCCCACCAGGGCGAGATCGCCGGCCAGCGCCACCGCGATGCCGGCGAAGGCCTCGGCCGGCGCGGCGGGATCGACCAGCGTGGCCTCCAGTACCCACTGCGTGCCGATGCGCCGGAACACATAGGCGGCGCCAGCATCGACGTCGGCCGTATCGTCGCCCGGCGCGCCGACCAGCAGCGTGTCGCCATCGTAGGCGAGCGAGAAGCCGAGGAAGTCGTTGCGCTGTCCGTCGGGCGCGATGAGCTGCGCGGTCTGCGCCCAGGCGCCGCCGGCACGCGAGTAGATCGCCACCGAGCCCTGGTTGAACTCGATTCCGACGATGTCGAAGTACGCACCCACGGCAAGCACCTCGTCGCGCAGCGCCACCGAGATACCGGAGCGGTCCTCGGACTCCGCGCCCGCCGGCACCAGGCGCGCCTCGCGTTGCCAGCCGGTCGGGGTCCGCAGGAACACCGAGGTGGTGCCGGCGTCGTCAAGGTTGGTCTCCGGGTCGTCGAGGTACGAGCCCACGGCCACGCGGGCCCCGGCTAGCGAGAGCGCGAATCCGAACACCTCGTTCTGGGCGCCGTCGCCATCCTGCAGCGGCGCCTGCTGCGCCCACGCTGCGGCGGCGTCGTAGACCCGCACCGAACCCTGGGCGCGGTTCGGCGCGACATCGTCCAGCGG
>JAGOEZ010000007.1:0-26795 GCA_017997455.1 Lysobacterales bacterium
GTCCCAGTGCGCGCGCATCCATCGCGGCCACGTGGCCGCCGGTGGCGGATGCCACCGGCCGGACCAGCGGCGCGCGCTCGACCAGCGCCTCGTGCCGCTCGAGCAGGTCCGGCGGACCGCCGAGCAATGCCACCATGCGCGCGAAGCGTTGCGCGGCGCGGCCGCTGTCCAGCGCGGCGGCGAGGCGTCGATGGGCGGCCATGGCGGTCGCGTCCACGCCGCTCGCGCACAGCAGCGCCGCGCCCAGCGCGAGCGTCACGGCGTGCAGGCGTGGCGGGCGCTCGTCACCGCGCAGGTAGCGCAGCGCGCCGCGCAGTTCCGGCGCGTTGCCGATCGCCGGCGCGAGCGGCTGGTCCATGTCGGTCAGCAGGGCGCAGGCGCGCACGCCGCAATGCGTCGCGACCTCGACCAGGCCGTGCGCCAGCGCCCTGGCCGCGGCGGCATCGGTCAGCGTCGCACCGCCGCCGCACTTGACGTCGAGCACCAGCGCCAGCGGACTCTCGGCCAGCTTCTTGGCCAGGATCGACGCGGTGATCAGCGGGATCGAGTCGACCGTCGCGGTGACGTCGCGGATCGCGTACAGCCTGCGATCGGCCGGGGCCAGTCCGGGTCCGGCGCCGACGATCGCCACGCCGGCCTCGCGCACCACGCGCTGCAGGCGCTCGACGCCCACGTCGGCGGCGTAGCCGGGTATCGCTTCCAGCTTGTCGAGCGTGCCGCCGGTGTGGCCGAGCCCGCGCCCGGAGATCATCGGCACGCAGGCGCCGCACGCGGCGAGCATAGGCCCGAGCACCAGGCTCACGGTATCGCCGACCCCGCCGGTCGAGTGCTTGTCCACCACCGGGCCGTCGAGTGGCGGCGCGTCCCAGGCCAGGACCGACCCGCTGTCGCGCATCGCCAGCGTCAGCGCCAGCGTTTCCGCGGCATCCATGCCGCGCAGGCGCACCGCCATCGCGAAGGCGCCGACCTGCGCATCGCAGGCGCTGCCGTCGGCGATGGCCGCCACGAAACGCCCGATCTCCGCCGCGGAGAGCTTGTCGCCGTCGCGCTTCCGGGCCAGCACTTCCTGCAGCATGGGCATGGATGGCCCGCTCCCATGGTTCTGGCCGCCACCCTATCGGGCTCGCGCCCATCGCGGCTTGACCCGGGTCAATCCGATGCCACCAGGGCCGGGCGCGGCCAGCGGGACGGAAAACCCGGGGATGGGCGCGCGCCGCCAGGTGGCGCGCCGCTGTCCGCGCAGGTCGATCTCTTGACCTGGATCAACTGCCGCAAGGGGGTCCCGGCCGTACTGTCGTGCGAGCGGCGCATGGCCGGGAATGGCATATGTTCGACAAACGCCCGTGGATGGCGCTGGTGCTGCTGGTCGGCGCCGGGATATCACAGTCGCAGGTTCCGCTGACGCAGCGGGACTTCCATGTCTCCGGCACCCAGGTCGGCGATGTCCCGGCCGACGCGCTGCGGCCGGCGTCGGAGTGCGCCGCCTGCCACGGCGGCTATGCACCGGAGGTCGAGCCCTATGCGACCTGGGCCGGCAGCCTGATGGCGCTGGGTGGGCGCGACCCCCTGTTCTTCGCCCAGATGACCAATGCCAACCAGGACGTGGCCAACGTCGGCAGCTTCTGCCTGCGTTGCCACGTGCCGATGGCGGTGGTCAGCGGCCACGTGGCCGATCCCGGTGGCGGCACGCTCGACGCGCGCGACCAGGAAGGCGTGACCTGTCATTTCTGCCACAGCATGGTCGATCCGGACTTCCAGCCCGGGACCAGCCCGCCCGAGGACGAAAGCGTGCTGGCGGCACTGGTCGACGTTCCCGACTACTACGGCAACGCGATGTTCGTGCTCGATCCGCAGGGCCGCCGGCGCGGACCTTATGTCGAGACCGACGCGCCGCACCCGGTGATCGCCTCGCCGTTCCATCGCCGCAGCGCCTTGTGCGGGACGTGCCACGACGTCGGCAATGTCGCGGTTTCGCGCCAGCCAGACGGCAGCTACCGCTACAACCTGCCCGATACCCCGACACCCGACGAAAATCCGTGGGCGCAGTTCCCGCTCGAACGCACCTACACCGAGTGGAAACTCTCGGCCTTCGCCGCGGGCGGGGTCGACCTCGGCGGCCGCTTCGGCGGTGCGCGCGGCGCGGTGGTGTCGACCTGCCAGGACTGCCACATGCCGACCACCAGCGGGCGCGGTTGCAGCTTCGCCCGCGAGCGCGCGGACCTCGCGGTCCACGACTTCGCGGGCGCCGCGGTGCCGTCGCTGGACCTGATCGCGGCCTACACCACCGGCGATCCCGCGGTCGACCAGGATGCGATCGTCGCGGGGCGCGCCCGCGCGCTGTCGATGCTCGAGCGCGCGGCCAGCGTGGCGCTGGCGATCGACGGCGACGAGGTGGTCGCGCGGGTCACCAACCACTCCGGCCACAAGCTGCCGACCGGCCATATCGAGGGACGGCGCGCGTGGCTCAACCTGCGCTTCGTGGACGCGGCGGGCCAACTCCTCGGCGAGCACGGGCATTACGACCCGATCGAGGCCCACCTCGACGAGGCGACGACCACGGTCTACGAGATGCAGGTCGGCCTGAGCCCGGAGGCCGCCGCGGCCACCGGCCTTCCCGCTGGCGTCACCACGCACATGGCGCTGGCCGACACGATCGAGAAGGACACGCGCATCCCGCCGCGGGGCTTCAGCAACGCCAGCTTCGAGGCCGCCGGCGCCCCGGCGGTCGGCGCGACCTATGCCGACGGCCAGTACTGGCATGAAGCCCGCTTCCCCCTGCCGGCGCAAACGGCGCAGGTCCACGCGACGCTCTACTACCAGACCCTCACGCGCCACTACATCGAGGCCTTGCGCGACGGCAACACCACCGACGACTGGGGCGACACCCTGCACGCGCTGTGGCAGCAGACCGGTCGCGGCGCGCCGGTTCGCATGACCGATGCCGGCCTGGCCCTGGTCGACGCGATCCTGGCCGACGGCTTCGAGCCCTGAATCCGGCGCCGCCGTCGTTCAGTCCGGCATCGCCTCGATCTGGCGCTGCAGCTCGCGCATCGGCACCTGGCTCACGTTGACGGTGCCGGCGCCAGGCCGGTCGAGGTCCGCCACCAGGGTGATCACGGCCGCGGTGGTGAGCGCGAGCACCACGGCGACGCGCTCGTGGCGGCTCTTCGAAAGCCCGAAGTCGTAGCCCATCGCCGCCATCGCCAGCACCATCGCGAACAGCAGGAAATACCAGATCGCCGGCGCGACCCGGTAGTGCAGGATCGCCGCGGCGCGGCTGTTGTGCCGCTCGACCACCTCGCCCAGCGAGTCGACCAGCATGGCCTCGTACTCGGTCGGCTCGGTGGCGCGCGAGATCGCCTCGGCCTGCGACCAGAGCGCGCGGTGGATCCGTTCCGACTCGCCCACGACCCGCAGCAGGGCCTGCGCTCGCGCCGCGCGGTCGTGCGCCGGGACCTCGCTTGCGCGCAGCGCCACGTACTCGCGCAGCAGGCCGCGCACTTCCGAGCGCTGCGGCTCGGCCACCAGCGCGGCGCGCAGGTAGGCGGTGCCGATCGCATTGACTTCATCGAGCAATTGGCCCTTGCGCAGGTCGATGCGCGATGCCGCGCCCGCGAAGGTCATCGCGACCATGAAGGCCAGCAGACCGGAGGTCGCGGTCACCACCGCGCCGACCGGGCCCTCGTCGTCGTCGCCCTTCTTGCGGCGGTCGTGGCGCCCGCGCAGGAACCCGGCGACGATCGCGCCCAGCGCGATGGCCAGGGTCGCGGCGAACACGATCGCCAGCGGTACGCGATCGAGAATGGTCGGATCCAAGCGGCACGACCTCGGCGGGAGCGGTGCGAAGGCAAGCATGCCAGAACGACCGGTCCCGGCAACCGCCGGCCGTCGCGCGGGCGACCGCCAGCGGCCCGCGGTCAGGCCGGGGCCGTGGCCCGGGCGAACTCGGCGCGCAGGAAGTCGCCGCCATGCGTGAGCACGAACTCGCGCAGCGCGCGCGCCGCCGGCGCCAGGCGCTTGTCGGCCGCGTGCGCCACGTGCCAGTTGCGCACCAGCGGCATGCCCTGCACGTCGAGCACCACCAGCGCCTGGTGGCGCAATTCCAGGCCCAGCGTGTGCCCGGAGATCAGCGACACGCCCATGCCGGCCATCACCGCCTGCTTGATGGTCTCGTTGCTGCCCATTTCGATCATGCGATGGGGCAGGAACAACGACTTCTGGAAGTACTCGTCGTTGAGCATGCGCGTGCCCGAATCCGGCTCGCGCACCAGCAGGGTCTCGTCGCGCAGGTCGAACAGGTCGATGCCCGCGCTGCCGGCGAGTCGATGCGCCGGCGGCGCGATGAACACGTAGGGGTGCTGGGCGAAGGCCTCGGTCACGAGCGCCAGTTCGCGCGGCGGCCGGCCCATGATGGCGAGGTCGATCTCGTTGCGGCGCAGGTAGCCGAGCAGGCTGCCGCGGTTGCCGCTGAGGATGCGCAGTTCGACCTCGGGGTGCTCGACGCGGAAGCCGGCGAGCAGCCGCGGCACGAAGTACTTCGCCGTGCTGACCATGCCGATGGTGACGGTGCCGCCGCGCAGGCCCTTGAGGTGGTTCACGGTCTCCTGCGCGTCGTGCAGCTCGCCCATGACGCGCGCGGCGTGCTCGTGGAAGCGCTGGCCGGCTTCGGTCAGCGCGAGCTGCTTGCCGACGCGCTCGATCAAGTCCAGTTCCAGCGCCCGCTCGAGCTGCTTGACCTGCATCGACACGGCCGGTTGGCTCAGATGCAGTTCCTCGCTTGCGCGCACGAAGCTGCGCTGGCGCGCCACGGCGCAGAAGATCTGCAGTTGCCGGAAGGTGACACGGCGAAGCATAAGTAAAAGCTTATGCCTGATTCAGTAGAACTGAATTTACCTTATCGAATGGCCTGCCTACAGTCCCCGGGAACCGCCGCAATCGATCAATCGGCGTCCGCAGGCAGGGAACCCCGTGAACAAACCGTCAAGAGGCCAGGCCCACGATGTCGGCGCGGCCGCCGAGCGCTACAAGTCGGGCGTCATCCCCTACAAGAAGATGGGCTATTGGGACCCCGACTACGTGGTCAAGGAGACCGACGTGGTCGCGTTGTTCCGGATCACGCCGCAGGCCGGCGTCGATGCCGACGAGGCCGCGGCGGCCGTCGCGGGTGAATCCTCCACCGCGACCTGGACCGTGGTGTGGACCGACCGCCTGACCGACTGCGAGCTTTACCGCGCCAAGGCCTATCGCGTCGACGCGGTGCCCGGCACCGGTCCGGGCACCAGCACGCCGCAGCAGTACTTCGCCTGGATCGCCTACGACCTCGACCTGTTCGAGCCTGGGTCGATCGCCAACCTCACGGCATCGATCATCGGCAACGTCTTCGGCTTCAAGGCCGTCAAGGCCCTGCGCCTCGAGGACATGCGCATCCCGGTCGCCTACCTCAAGACTTTCCAGGGACCCGCGACCGGCATCGTGGTCGAGCGCGAGCGCCTCGACAAGTTCGGCCGCCCGCTGCTGGGCGCCACCACCAAGCCCAAGCTGGGTCTGTCCGGCCGCAACTACGGCCGCGTGGTCTACGAGGCGCTCAAGGGCGGCCTCGATTTCGTCAAGGACGACGAGAACATCAACTCGCAGCCCTTCATGCATTGGCGCGACCGCTTCCTCTACGTGATGGAGGCGGTGAACAAGGCGTCGGCCGCCACCGGCGAGGTCAAGGGCCACTACCTCAATGTCACCGCCGGCACCATGGAGGACATGTACGAGCGCGCCGAATTCGCCCGGGAACTGGGTTCGGTCATCATCATGATCGACCTCGTGATCGGCTACACCGCGATCCAGTCGATGGCCAAGTGGGCGCGCCGCAACGACATGATCCTGCACCTGCACCGGGCCGGGAACTCGACCTACTCGCGGCAGAAGAACCACGGCATGAACTTCCGCGTGATCTGCAAGTGGATGCGCATGGCCGGCGTCGACCACCTCCACGCCGGCACCGTGGTCGGCAAGCTCGAGGGCGATCCGCTGATGATCCGCGGTTTCTACGACACCCTGCGCGAGACCCGCACCGAGCAGAGCCTCGAGCACGGCCTGTTCTTCGACCAGGACTGGGCCTCGCTCAACCGGGTGATGCCGGTGGCCTCCGGCGGCATCCATGCCGGGCAGATGCACCAGTTGCTGCATTACCTGGGCGAGGACGTGGTGCTGCAGTTCGGCGGCGGCACCATCGGCCATCCGATGGGCATCCAGGCCGGCGCCACCGCCAACCGCGTCGCGCTGGAAGCGATGGTGCTGGCGCGCAACGAGGGCCGCGACTACTTCCGCGAGGGCCCGCAGATCCTCGAGCAGGCGGCCAAATCGTGCAAGCCGCTGCAGGCCGCGCTCGATACCTGGAAGGACATCAGCTTCAACTACGAGTCGACCGATACCGCCGACTTCGTTCCCACCGCGACCGCCAGCGCCTGAGGCGCGAAGGTACCGCCGCCATGATGAGCAATCCCGGCAACCGCATCACCCAGGGCCAGTTCTCGTTCCTGCCCGATCTCAGCGACGCGCAGATCAGCGCGCAGATCGCCTATGCGCTCAAGCATGGCTGGGCGGTGAGCGTCGAGTACACCGACGATCCGCATCCGCGCAACACCTATTGGGAGATGTACGGCAACCCGATGTTCGACCTCAAGGACCCGGCCGGCATCCTGGCCGAGATCAACGCCTGCCGGAAGACCTTCCCGCAGCACTACATCCGCGTCACCGCGTTCGACTCGCGCCGCGGCGTCGAGAGCCTGGCGATGTCGTACCTGGTCAACCGGCCAGACAGGGAACCCGGCCTGGGCCTGGTCCGGCAGGAGGTGGCGGGCCGCAACATCCGCTACACCGTGCAGCCCTACTCGACCGACCGGCCGGAAGGCGAGCGTTACTAGGCCGCGGCCGCGGACCGACCCGTGACGAGCGCCCCGAACCCCGCCGCAGCGGCACCCGACGCACTCGACCTGCTCGCGCTGTATCGGGAGAGCGGCATCGAATCCGTGTTCGAACAGCTCGACCAGGAGTTGATCGGGCTGCTGCCGGTGAAGTCGCGCATCCGCGAGATCGCGGCCCTGCTGCTGGTGGACAAGGCGCGCGACAGCCAGGGCCTGAGCGCGGGCGCCCCGAGCCTGCACATGTGCTTCACCGGCAATCCCGGCACCGGCAAGACCACGGTCGCAATGCGCATGGCCAGCATCCTGCACCGGCTGGGCTACATCCGCCACAACCACCTGGTCGCGGTGACGCGCGATGACCTGGTCGGGCAATACATCGGCCACACGGCGCCCAAGACCAAGGAGGTACTCAAGCGCGCGATGGGCGGCGTGCTGTTCATCGACGAGGCCTACTACCTCTACCGGCCCGAGAACGAGCGCGACTACGGGCAGGAGTCGATCGAGATCCTGCTCCAGGTGATGGAGAACCAGCGCGACGACGTGGTCGTGATCCTGGCCGGCTACAAGGATCGCATGGCCTCGTTCTTCGGCAGCAACCCGGGCATGGCCTCGCGCATCGCCCACCACATCGACTTCCCCGACTACGGCGCGGATGAACTGCTCCGGATCGCGCAGCTCCTCGCCGCGCGCATGGACTACCGCTTCGATGCCGCGGGGCTCGAGGCCATCGGCGATTACATCGGCCTGCGCATGCGCCAGCCCAACTTCGCCAATGCGCGCTCGATCCGCAACGCGCTCGACCGCGCCCGCCTGCGCCAGGCCAATCGCCTGTTCGCGCAGGCCGCCGCGGGCGCGGCTGCGCCCGACCGCCAGCAGCTGATGATCCTGTCGGCCGACGACATCCGCGCCAGCCGCGTGTTCCGCGGCGGACTGGCCGGCAGCGAAACTCCCGCTTCCCAGGCCAGGTGACAACATGCTCAATGGACGCACGACCCTGTCGAAGTTCCTGATCGAGCAGCTCAAGGGCTCCGCCGACGCCAGCGACCTGGCCGCGCTGCTGGTCGACGTCGCCGCGGCGATCAAGGCCATCAGCGCCATGGCGGCCAAGGGCGCGCTGGGCGGATATCTCGGTGCGACCGAGAACCACAACACCCATGGCGAGGTGCAGAAGGCCCTCGACGTGCTGACCAACGACGCGATCCTGCGCCATTGCGAATGGGGCGGGCTGGTCGCCGGCATGGCCTCCGAGGAGATGGAGCAGCCGTTCGACATACCGGCCGAATACGCGCGCGGTCGCTACCTGCTGCTGTTCGATCCGCTGGATGGTTCCTCGAACATCGATCTCAACGTCGCGGTGGGCACGATCTTCTCGGTGCTCGAGCACGCCGGCGACGCGGTGCCGGTCGAGGCCGACTATCTGCAGCCGGGCCGGCGCCAGGTTGCCGCCGGCTACGCGATCTACGGACCGTCGACGGTGCTCGTCATCAGCGTGGGCCGCGGCACCCACGGCTTCACCCTCGACCGCGAGATCGGCAACTTCGTCCTCACCCACCCCGACCTGCGGATCCTGGAGGAAACCAGCGAGTTCGCCATCAACACCTCGAACGAGCGCTTCTGGGAGCCGCCGGTGCAGCGTTACGTCGAGGAGTGCAAGGCCGGTCGCACCGGGCCGCGCGGGCGCGATTTCAACATGCGCTGGATCGCGTCGATGGTGGCCGAGGTGCACCGGATCCTGGTCCGCGGCGGGGTCTTCATGTACCCGCGCGACAACAAGGACCCGAAGAAGCAGGGTCGCCTGCGCCTGATGTACGAGGCCAATCCCATGGCGATGCTGGTCGAGCAGGCCGGCGGCGCCGCCTCCACCGGGCGCACGCGCCTGCTCGATGACCAGCCGCGCGAGTTGCACCAGCGCGTGCCGGTGATCCTGGGCTCCAAGCGCGAGGTCGAGCGCATCGAGCTGTACCACCGCGAGTTCGACAGCGGCACCGACCAGCCCTTCGCGTCGCCGCTGTTCAACGACCGCTCGCTGTTCCGCCCCGAGGCCCGCGGCTGACGCCGCCCAGGAAACGACGATGTCGATCCAGCACCCCGTCATCGCCGTCACCGGATCTTCCGGCGCCGGCACCACCACCGTGATGAGCAGCTTCGCCAACATCTTCCGGCGCGAAGGCATCAACGCGCAGATGATCGAGGGCGATGCCTTCCATCGCTACGACCGGCTCGAGATGCGCGCGAAGATGAAGGAGGCCGCGGCGCAGGGCAACCCTCATTTCAGCCACTTCGGTCCCGAAGCCAACCTGTTCGCCGAGCTCGAGTCGCTGTTCCGCGAGTACGGACAGCGTGGCGCCGGGCGGTTCCGCAAGTACCTGCACGATGATGCCGAGGCCGCGCCGTACAACCAGCCGCCCGGCACTTTCACGGCCTGGGAACCGGTCCCGCCGGCGACCGACCTGCTGTTCTACGAGGGCCTGCATGGCGCCGTGGTCGACGGCGACATCGACGTCGGCCGCCACGCCGACCTGCTGGTCGGGGTGGTGCCGATCCTCAACCTGGAATGGATCCAGAAGCTGCAACGCGACCAGAAGACCCGCGGCTACAGCCAGGAGGCGGTCACCGACACGATCCTGCGGCGCATGCCCGACTATGTCAGCCACATCTGCCCGCAGTTCTCGCAGACCCACGTCAACTTCCAGCGCGTGCCGACGGTGGATACCTCCAATCCCTTCGTGGCGCGCTACATCCCCACGCCCGACGAGAGCTTCATCGTGATCCGCTTCGCCAAGCCGCGCGGCATCGACTTCCCCTACCTCCTGTCGATGCTGCACGACTCGTTCATGAGCCGGCCCAACACCATCGTCGCGCCGGGCGGCAAGATGGGCCTCGCGATGGAGCTGATCTTCACCCCGATGATCCTGCAGTTGCTGGATCGCAAGCGGCGGGCGATGGCCGCCTGAGACGCGCGGCCATGGGTGCCGGCACGCTCAGGGTCGTGTTGTTCGACCTCGATGGCACGCTGGTGCACACCGCGCCGGACATCACCGTCGCGCTCAACAGCGCGCTGGCCGAGCACCAGTTGCCGACCTTCGAGCAGGCCCAGGTCCGGGGCTGGATCGGCCGGGGTCCGCAGGTCCTGGTGCAACGCGCGCTGGCGGTGGCGGGCACGGACGATCCCGCGCTGGCCGAGCGCGTGGTCCAACAATACCTGCAGGCTTACGAGCGGCAACTGGCAACCTGGTCGACGCCGTTCCCGGGTGCCGCGGACTGCCTGCGCCAGCTCGCATCGAGCGGCTACCGGCTGGCGGTGGTGAGCAACGCCCTGCAGCGCTTCGCCGAGCGCATCCTGCAGCGCAGCGGCCTTGCGCACTACCTGCAACTGGTGGTGGGCGGCAATCGCCTGCGCGAGGGCAAGCCGCATCCGGCGCCGCTCCTGTACGCCTGCGACCAGCTCGGCGCCCTGCCGGCCGAGGCGCTGATGGTGGGCGACTCGATCAGCGACGTCGAGGCGGCGCGCGCTGCCGGCTGCAGGCTCGTTTGCGTCACGCATGGATATACCGGCGAGCGGCCGCTGGGGCCGGACGACTGCGAATTGATCGAATCGCTGGCGCTGCTGCCGGCCTGGATCGAAGCGCACCAGCGGCCGCGTTGACGCGCGCGGCGGCTGGTCACTCCCCGTAGAGGAATTCGAGTGCGCCGGGCAGGCGCCGTGCCCAGTCGGGCTCCGAATGCCGCGCCTCCGGCTCGATGACGAGGCGGAAGCTGCGCTCGCCGTGGCCGGCCGCCCTGAAGTTCGTCTCGACCTGGCGCACGAGCCCGATCATCAACGCGCTGCCTGCCGCATCCTCGGATTCCTTGCCGCCGAACGCGACGAACACGCGCCTGGGCATCGCCACCAGTGGGCTGGTGTCGCGCACCAGCTGGCCCATGCCGATCCACATCGTCGGGCTCTCGATCAGGCCGTGGCCGAAGATGAAGGGCCGGGCCATCAGGGCATAGAGCGCGGCCGCGCCGCCGTAGGACGAGCCGCCGATGCCGGTGTGCGGCAGCCCTTGCAGCGTGCGGTACTTGCCATCCACCAACGGCAAGACCTCGCCGGCGAGGAAATCCGGGAAGCGCTTGCCAGCCGGCTCGGGCATGTCCGGGTTGCCGACGAGATCCCGGTACGGCAGGTACTCGTGGCCGCGGTCCTTGCCGGCGTGGTCGATGCCGACCACGATCAGCGGCGCGATACGCCCCTCGCCGACCAGGCGCTGCACCGTTTCGTCGACGCCCCACTCCTGGTGGTTGAACTCGTTGGTGCAGGTGTCGAAGAGGTTCTGGCCGTCGAGCAGGTACAGGACCGGATAGCGCTTCTGCGCGTTTTCGACCGCATCGTAGCCCGGCGGCAGCAACACGCGGATCGTGCGCGTGTTGCCGAAGATCCTGCTCTCGAGCGCATGCAGGCGCAGGTCGCCGGTAGCGGTGGATTCGCAGGCCGGGGCTTCAGGCTCCGCGGCCCGCGACGCCGCAGCGCCGACGAGGCAGGCACAGAACAGGATCGCGGTGCTCAAGGTGCTTGTGGTCATGGCGGTCCTCGACGGTGGCCTTGGCGGCACGGGGCCTTGCGGCGCCTCAATTCTTGAGCCGGTAGCCGGTGCGGAAGATCCACCACACCACGACCAGGCACAAGGCGAAGAAACCCAGGGTCGCGGCCAGGCTGATGCCCACGGCCACGTCGGCCTGGCCGTAGAAGCTCCAGCGGAAGCCGCTGATCAGGTACACGATCGGGTTGAACAGGCTGAAGGTGCGCCAGCCCGGCGGCAGCATGTCGATCGAGTAGAAGGCCCCGCCGAGGAAGGTCAGCGGCGTCACGATCAGCATCGGGATGATCTGCAGCTGCTCCCAGCCCTTGGCCCAGATGCCGAGGATGAAGCCGAACAGGCAGAAGGTCGTCGCGGTCAGGACCAGGAAAGCGACCATCCACAAGGGATGCTCGATCCGCATCGGCACGAACAGGCTGGCGGTGCCCAGGATCACCAGGCCCAGCACCACCGACTTGGTCGCCGCCGCGCCCACGTAGGCGAGGACCAGCTCGAAGGCCGATACCGGCGCCGACAGCACCTCGTAGATCGTCCCGGTCCACTTCGGGAAGTGGATCCCGAACGAGGCATTGCCGATGCTCTCGGTGAACAGCGACAGCATGATCAAGCCGGGCACGATGAAGGCGCCGTAGCTGACGCCGCCGACCTCGCCCATGCGCCCGCCGATCGCGGCGCCGAAAACCACGAAGTAGAGCGAGGTGGTGATCACCGGCGTCAGCAGGCTGGTGAACAGCGTGCGCCCGAAGCGCGCCAGCTCGAAGCGGTAGATCGCCCACACCGCGCGGCGGTTGAACAGCGGCACCACGAAGGCTGCGCTCATGCGTTCGCTCACGTCGTCGCTCATGCCGTCGCCTTGGCGCGCTCGCTCACCAGGCCGACGAAGATGTCCTCGAGCGAGCTCTGGCGCGTGTTGAGGTCGGTGAAGCCGATGCCCAGTTCCTCCAGGCGCCGCAGCAACGCGGGTATCCCGACCCGCTCGTCGCTGGCGTGGAACTCGTATTCGAGCAGGGTGCCGCCCTCGGCCAGCGCGAGGTTCCACCCGGACAGTCCGGCGGGCACCTCCGCCAGCGGCTGCGGCAGGTGCAGGGTGAGCTGCTTGCGGCCGAGCTTGCGCATCAGGCGGGTCTTCTCCTCGACCAGCACCAGCGCGCCCTTGTCGATCACGCCGATGCGATCGGCCATCTCCTCGGCCTCGTCGATGTAGTGCGTGGTCAGGATGATGGTGGTGCCGCGGTCGCGCAGCGCGCGCACCAGCGCCCACATGTCGCGGCGCAATTCCACGTCCACGCCCGCGGTCGGCTCGTCGAGGAACAGGATGTCGGGTTCGTGCGCCAGCGCCTTGGCGATCATCACGCGCCGCTTCATGCCGCCGGACAGGGTCTGGATGCGGTCCCTGCGCTTGTCCCACAGCGAGAGGTCGCGCAGCGTGCGCTCGACCAGCGCCGGGTCCGGCGGACGCCCGAACAGGCCGCGGCTGAGGTTCACCGTGGCCCACGGGGTCTCGAACATGTCGGTGGCCAGCTCTTGCGGCACCAGGCCGATGCGCGAGCGCGCCGCGCGGTAGTCGCGCACACTGTCGTGGCCGTCGACCGTGACGCTGCCGCCGCTGGCGGTGACGATTCCGCACACGATGCTGATCAGCGTGGTCTTGCCGGCGCCGTTGGGGCCCAGCAGGGCGAAGATCTCGCCGCGCTCTATGTCGAGGTCGACCGGCTTGAGCGCCTGCAGGCCGGAGGCGTAGGTCTTGCTGAGTTGCCTGATCGACAGGACCGTGGGCATGGACGCGAACAGTGAGGGAACGATGCCCGCGAGGTTACCTTTTCGGGCCGGCGGCCGCGACGCGCGGCGGGATCCCTCCAGGCAACATCAAAGGAGTCTGGCGATGCGCAGACCGCGTCATTGCCTTCGGCCAATCGCGCCGCCCTGGCCCCCCACTACCTCACTCGACCGGCCCCAGGTAGCGATCGAACCATGCCAGGGACTCGGCGACGACCTGCTCCCGGGGCGGCAGGTGCCCGCCGTCCAGGATTGCGTGCCGCTTCAGGTGATCCGGCGTACCCAGGGAGGCGAACATCGGCGCCTGGTAGGTGGCGACAGGCCGGATGACATCGTGCTCGCCGCTGATCATGAGCGTGGGCTGCGTCACGCGGGAGGCGTAGCTTGCCGAGCTCGCCTCCGGGCGTGCCAGTGTCGGTGGAATGCCGCCGGACAGGAACACGCCGGCCTTGAACCGGTCGTCCAGCGCCAGCACGATCGGCCCGTTCCATCCGCCCCAGCTGAAGCCGTAGAAACCGAGTCGCCCCAGGTCCATGTCCGGGCGCGTTTCGAGATAGTCGACCGTGCGGCGGAAATCCTGGATCCATCGGACGACGTTGCCGCTGTACTCGCGCGTATTGTCAGGCCAGGTCGAGTCGATACCCGCATTGCGTTCGTAGGTTCCCCAGAGCACGGGGACCACGACGGCGCGACCACTCTTGACGATGAAGTCGATGAAGCCGACTTCGAACTCGTCGCTGCTGTGGCGAAAGATGGCGTCGGACGACGGGTAATAGGCCACCACCTGGTAAGGCGGCTCGATGTTCTTCGGCAAGTAGACGTGTGCGAGCACACGCTCGTCGCCGTAGGTCGCATCGAAGCTGACGGTCTCCCGCGTCCATGGGCCTGCTTCGGCCTGCACGGACTCGACCTTGCCATCGAGCGGCGTGCGGTCGTAATCGTAGAGGTCGCGGAAAACCTCGAAGACTTCCTCGGATACGGGCGCCAGGCTTTCCCGCGCCGGAAGTGCAACGGGGTCGAGGAACCCCGCAACCGAGTCGGAATCCTCGTCGTAGCTGACCAGGCGAACCCCGTTGACCGCCGACCTGTCCCAGGGCGACCTGGCTACACCGTAGGTATATAGATAGGTCGGGTCCTGCCACGAGCCGCCGAGTACGTAGCGATCGCTGCCCGCGTCATCGCTGGTCGCGTTCCAGCACCACTCGCGCACATTGCCCAGGGCGTCGTGGGTACCGAATGGCGACATGGCCTCGTAGCTGCCCACTGCAGCGGGCCCGTTTCCGGCGAAGTTGCTCTTCGCCACGATCTCGGACCGGAACAGGTCATTGGTATGCTCCCTCGAATCCGTCCTCGCTTCCTCGTTCGACGGGAAGATCGTCATCGAGCTCCAGTGGTAGATCGTCGGCAACTGCTTGCCACGGTAGCGAGCGTACGCCGCAGCCTCGAACCAGCTGATCCCCGACACCGGCAGCCGCGCAGTGCCGTCCGGGTAGGTGCCGCCCTCCCAGGTGGCGGGACCCAAGCGCCCGGTGGAATCCCGAAATCCACTGACCGCTGCCTTCCAGTGTCGCTGCTGGCCATCGCGGACGAATCGCAGCCGCGACCAGTACGTTTCGTTCTCATAGCCACCGCTGCGCACGAACTCGAGGTAGTCCTCGTTCGTCACCTCGATGCGTTGTGCCGCGAACTCCGGCACGGTGTACCGGGACATCGGGTAGCCGGTCAGGAGGAAGTAGCGGCTGGCCGTGGGAATACGGACCGCGCCATCCACTGGCTCGCCCTTGGCAAGTTGAACCTGGTAGGTGCCGTCGAAGGAGTCGCCGGCGCGCTCCGCGGTCTCGTGGCCGGGCTTGCCGAAGCGCCAGTGCAGGACCGCGCGCGGCAGTCGAACGTCGGCGATCGGCGTGGTGCCGAGCAACTGCCAGTCGCCCTGCGAGTCGCCGTAACGCCGGTAGTGGACCTCGGCGCCCGCCGGCTCGCTGACGAAGGACATGCGGACGGAGATGGTCGAGAACAGGCGTTCGAGCAAGGGATCTCCCGGGAGGTGGCGTTCGGCCTCCAGCGCCAGTGCATAGGCCCGGTCCCGATCATCGTCCGCGACCAGCGCTTCGATCCGTGGCAGGAGCTCGTGCCGTGCCGTGCGAGTCGCCGACAGTTGCATCGACAGCATGGTGATCGTGCCCGCGGCCATCAGCGCCGCAAGCGCCAAGGGCACCGCAAAGCGCGGCCTGCGCAGGACCGCCGTGACCGAGAGTGGCTGCGCAGCGAGGGCAGCCGGCAGTTCACCCGGCGGTTTGTCGACCGGCGATTCGCCGGCGCTGCGCTCCGGAACCAGGCCCCCTCCGGTCAGCTCGAAGGCCCATGCCAGTATCACGGTCGGGATCAGGCCGATGACCAGCGTGATCACCAGCATGCGGAACGCGGCAGCATCGAGGCCAAACGCAGGGAAAATCGTATCGACAACCTGGAGCAGGACCCAGGCGACGATGACGTAGCCTGTCGCTACGCGGAATACCTTGCGACGCTGTAGTTCATCGAGCAAGGACAATTGCGGGCTTCCCGGCGAGGGATAGGAAATTCAAACGCCCTCTTCGGCCAGTCTCGCGGGCGGCCAGCGGTCGCGCAAGCGTCGGTTTGGGCGGGCATCGGAGTCCCGCGCGCAGGAGCCCCTCCTCGCAGCGCCACTTCGAGCGCCTCGGAGAAAGGGCCCCCTGACCCCGTCGGCTGGGGCGAGCGCCGCTACTTGCGACGAATGCGGGTCTTTGCCTTGTCGCGATTGCGGGCGCAGACTGCGTCGCGTGCCGGCGCTTCGTGCCGGCGACATCCGGCGAGCCCCGGCAGGAGCGACCGATGCGAGGTTTGCTGCGATTCGCCGCGATCATCGTCGCCTTCGCGCTTGCCCCCGCCGCGCCCGCGACGACTTTCGTGGTCAGCAATACCGCCGACAGCGGACCGGGCAGCCTGCGCCAGGCAATGCTCGATGCCAACGCCGCGCAGGTCACCGGTCCGAGCGCCTGCGCGCCGCACCAGGTGGTTTTCAGCATCCCCGGCACGGGGCCGCATGCGATCCAGCCCCTGTCGCCGCTGCCGGTGATCGACATCGCGATCGAGTTCAACGGCCTGTCGCAGCCCGGCTCGGTGGAGAACTCGCTGTTGCAAGGCAGCAACGCGGTACTGCGCATCGAGATCGACGGCAGCCTGGCCGGTCCGGCGGATGGATTCGTGCTGCGTTCGCGGGTTCCCGGGGTGCCGGGCTGTGGGGGCGCCGGATCGATCTTTCGTGGCCTGGTGATCAATCGCTGGCAGGGCGCGGCCATCTCGGTCGGCGAAACCGCCTGCCCGCTCGATCTGGCCTGCATCAGCGGCGGGGTGCGGATCCTCGGCAACCATATCGGCACCGACGCCAGCGGCATGATGGCTGCAGGCAACGGGATTGCGCTGGGGCGACCGACGCTGGCCTTCGGGCGCGGCAGCACGTTCAACATCGTCGGCGAGCAGGTCCTTGGCGACGGTGGCGCCACGTCGCCGACACCGCTCGCGCGCAACGTGATCGCGGCCGGCGGCTCGCATGCGATCCAGATCGCCTCGCCGGTCGCCACGCAGCCGGCGATCGACCATCGGATCCGCAACAACTACATCGGCCTGAACGCGCAGGGCACGGCGATGCTGCCGAATGCGGGCGACGGCGTTCGCCTCGCCGCGGGCACGTCGTCGACCCAGGTGGTGGAGAACCTGATCGCCGGCAATACCGGCAGCGGCATCCGCATCGACGCTGGCGCGATCGGCGTGCATGCGCTGGCGGGCAATGGCATCGGGATCGGGGTCGGCGGCGTCGCGCTGGGCAACGGTGGCGACGGGATCCGCATCGAGGGACCGTCCGGCACCGCGACCGTTGCGCGCGTCTACCCCTTCAATACCGGAAACTCGGCGTCGATCAGCGCCAATGGCGGCGCCGGTATCCGCGTCGATGGCCCTGCCTGGGTGGACGTGCTCGCGGCATCGGTCGATGGCAATGCGGCGCTGGAACTGGACCTCTCGCCCACTGGCGTGACGCCCAATGACCCGGGCGACGGCGACACCGGACCCAACACCCTGCTCAATACGCCGACGCTGGTGTCGGCGAGCTTCGATGTCGCGACGCTGACGGGGACCATCACCGGCACCCTCTCGACCACGCCGTCGACCGGCAACATCGAGGTGCACTACTACCTCAGCGAAGCCTGCGACCCCAGCGGCTCGGGCGGCGGCAAGGGCGTGCTGGCGCAGGGCCAGGTGCCGGTGATCAGCACCAACATCACGACCGACGCCGGCGGCATGGCGAGTTTCACCCGCACCACGCCCTTCCTTCCCCCGGGACGCTTCCTGACCGCGCTGACCCGCCTGCGCGCACCCGCCCCCGGCGGCGGCAATGCGCTGGTGGTGTCCGAATTCTCGAACTGCATCCCGATCGTCGCGCTCACGCCGCTGATCTTCGCCAGCGGCTTCGAGTAGCGAGCGACGGCAGCCCGAAATCCCGCGCTGTGGTGGAAACCCGCAGCAACTGCAGATCCCGAAGCGCGATCGTCGGCACGCCTCCCATCCCGTTGACCGGGCTCGAACGCCGTCGGATATCCTCGTAGTCCGCCGACGCGAGACCGAGGAGCCCGCCGTGCACCCCAGCATCACCCGAATCGTCTGCACCCTGCTCCTCGCCGCGGGCGCCGTGTTCGCGTCGGGCTGCAACACCGCGCCCCCTGCATCGACCGTCGCGGACCAACCGCAGCCCACCGAAGACCAGCGCTTCGAGGAACTGGTCGCCGAGTTCATGCCCGCGTTCTGGCGCCAGAACCCGAGCTACGCGATCTACACGGGCGTCTACGACCACGCCGCCGTGCTCGAGCCCTACGACCAGGCGGCACGGGACAGGGAGGCGGCGTTCTACGCCACGTGGAACGCGCGACTCGGGGACTTCGACCTGAAGAAGCTCTCGGCCGGCAACCGCAGCGACCTCGAGATGATCCGCGCCATGCTCGCCCAGGGCCGGTGGTACCTCGAGACCTTCCGCGCCTGGCAGTGGCAGCCGTCCAACTACAACGTCGCGGGCCCGTTCGAAGTGCTGCTCAACACCGAGTACGCGCCGCTCGAGCAGCGCTTGCGCGCGGTGAGCGATCGCCTGGCCAGCGTGCCGGCGTACTACGCCGCCGCCCAGGCGAACGTCGCGACGCCGTCGCTCGAGCACACCGAGCTCGCCATGGTCCAGAACAGGGGGGCGCTCGCGACCTTCGGCGACCCGCTGATCGCGAAAGCCAGGGCCTCCGCGCTCACCGACCCCGAGAAGGCCGAGTTCGAGCGGCGCACTCGTGCCGCGCACGCCGCGATCATGGGCTACATCGCATTCCTGGAAGGCCTGCGCCCCGCGGATGGCAAGGCGTCCGACGGGAACTACAAGGCAGTGCGCTCGTTCCGCATCGGTCGCGAGCTCTACGAGCAGAAGTTCCTGCTCGACAACAACACCGGCTTCACTGCCAGGTCGATCTACGAGCGCGCGCTGGCCGAGAAGGCCTGGCTCCACGACGAGATGGCCAAGCGCGCGACCACCCTGTGGCCCAGGTACTTCCCCGAACAGGAGCCGCCGGCCGACCGCCTGGTGATGATCCGCACCCTGCTCGACCATCTCAGCCTGAAGCACGTCAGGAAGGAAGACTGGGTCACCACCGTCCGCGCCCAGATCCCCGAACTCGAGCGCTTCGTGCGCGAGAAGGACCTGCTCGACCAGGACCCGACCCGTCCGCTCAAGGTGCGCGAGACGCCGCTCTACCAGCGCGGCTTCGGCGCGCTCGCCTCGGTCGACGCGCCGGGCCCCTACGACCCGACCCGCGACACCTACTACAACGTGACCCCGCTCGACGACTTCACGCCCGGGCAGGCCGAGTCGTTCCTGCGCGAGTACAACGACTGGATGCTGCAGATCCTCAACATCCACGAGGCGATCCCCGGCCACTACACCCAGCTGATGCACGCCAACAAGAGCAAGAGCCTGGTCAAGAGCGTGTTCGGCGACGGCGCGATGATCGAGGGCTGGGCGGTGTACAGCGAGCGGATGATGCTCGACGCGGGTTACGGCGGCGGCACCGACGAGATGTGGCTGTTCTGGATGAAGTGGAACCTGCGCGCGGTATGCAACACCATCCTCGACTACGCCATCCACACCGAGGGCATGACCCGTGAGCAGATGATGGACCTGCTGTTGCGCGAGGCGTTCCAGCAGGAGGCCGAGGCCAGCCAGAAGTGGCAGCGCGCCACCCAGTCCTCGGTCCAGATGACTTCGTATTTTGCCGGCTATGCCGCGATCTGGCAGCTGCAGCAACAGGAGCGCGCGCGCCTCGGCGACCAGTTCTCGATCAAAGCATTCAACAACGAGTTCCTGTCCTTCGGTTCGGCGCCGGTGCCCGTGATCAAGGCGCTGATGGACGAGAAGAACGGGGTCCGTTGACGGCAGGGACGAGACAGGAAGATCAGGGCATCCGTTTGCTCCGCATTGGCCACCACTGCAATCGCAACCCAGCTCGCTGCCGCGGCAAACACCAACGCGCCGCTCAATCCTCGGCGGCGGCAGCCTCCGCCCGCCCCTGCTCGCGGATCAGCGCCTCCTGGCGCGCGTCCTCGATCGACATCATCACGGCGCCCACGTCGGCGTCGTGCTGGTCGAAGGTGAACTGGCCGGTCAAGACGGTGTCGGGCTGCAGTTCGCCCTTCTCGTACAGCAGCCACATCTCCTCGCCGTAGTGGGTGGCGGCGAGTTCGGGCGCGAAGCGCGCCAGGCTGTCGCGCAGGTTGTGCACGTCGCGCAGCAGCATGGCGCGCGCGGCGTTGTTGCCAGCAGCGCTGACCACCTGCGGCAGGTCGATGATGACCGGGCCCTCGGGCGCGACCAGCACGTTGTATTCGGACAGGTCGCCATGGATCAGCCCGATGCAGAGCATGCGCACCACGTCGCGGACCAGCTCGACGTGGAAGCGGCGCGCGTCGTCGGGCGCGAGTTCGACCTCGCCCAGGCGCGGCGCGCTGTGCCCAGCCTCGTCGGTGACCAATGCCATCAGCAGCACGCCGTGGAAATACCCGTACGGCCGCGGCACGCGCACGCCGGCCTCGGCCAGGCGATACAGCGCGTCGACCTCGGTGTTCTTCCACTCGGTCTCGAGCTCGCGGCGACCGTACTTGCTGCCCTTGGCGATCGCGCGCGCCTGGCGGCTGCCGCGCACCTTGCGGCCTTCCTGGTACTGCACCCGCGCCTGGAAGCTGCGCTGCGCCATGTCCTTGTAGACCTTGGCGCAGCGGACCTCGGCGCCGCAGCGCACCACGTAGACCGAGGCTTCCTTGCCGCTCTTGAGCGGGCGCACCACTTCATCGATCATGCCGTCGTCGATCAACGGCTGCAGGCCCTTCGGGGTTTTCATCAAGTCGGGTCGACGGCGAATACGAACGCGCATTGTCGTCGATCCCGCATGCGCATGCGACCTGCCGTAGTTGCGCCCCGGGCGCCGGGCCGCGAACTGCCGGCGGCAGGATGTATGGTGGTCGGCCCCGGGCGCGGCTGCCCGACCACGCCGGACGCGCGTTCCCGCGCCGATCCCGAACCACGGAGCTGTCCCGAATGCCCCATGTGCACGCGCCAGGACTGGTCCTGAACCTCGATCCCGATGAACTGCTGGGCAACGGTGCGCAGTTCACCTGCGCGGAGGACGAATCGGCGTCGACGCCGCAGTTCTACGTCTGCCTCGAGGCGGACGCGAAGCAGGGCCTGTGGGTGCCGCTGTACTCGGGCCCCGCGCCGGGACGCAAGGGCATCGCCGGCGCGGTCAAGGCCGGCAACCCGATGTGGACCCGCAGCCCCTCCTTCTACCACCCGGGCGAGCTTTGGCGCGCATCGCACAAGGCCGTGCAGCGCGCTGCCGCGCGCGACCGCTCGACCCCCAAGTTGCCGAACACGCTGGCGGCTGCCGCCTTGCCGAGGCGCGAGGAGTTTCCGCCCGACGAGGCCTTCAAGGCCGGTGCGAGCGCGCGGCGCAGCCTCGGGTCGGCCCGTCCTTACTGACGGGCGCGCACCGGGCCGCCGGGCGTCGAATTGATCTGGCCCTGCCGTTTGGGCACAGTCCGCCCGGAGTTCCGCGACGGGAGATCGCCATGTTCCGCAGCGTTTTGTTCCTGGTCGGCCTGTGCGTCGCGAGCGGGGCATCGGCCGTGGTCGAGGGCGCCAGCCCGACCGGTTTCAAGGTCACGCACGAAGTCACCGTCGCGGCCTCGCCTGCAACGGTGTGGAGGGCCCTGGGCCGGGTCGGGCGCTGGTGGGATCCCGAGCACACCTGGTCGGGCGAGGCGCGCAACATGCGCATCGTGCTGGCCGCTGGCGAATGTTTCTGCGAGCGCTGGCAGGGCAACAGCGTCGAGCACGCGCGGGTGGTCTGGGCCCAGCGCGACCAGCGCCTGCGCCTGGTCGGCGCGCTGGGACCGCTGCAGGAATGGGGCGTCAGCGGGGTGATGGAATTCGTGCTCGAAGCCGGGCCCGAAGGCACCCGGATCAAGTTCAGCTATCTCGTCAGCGGCGACGCGCGCTTCAAGCTCGATGGCATTGCGCCGATCGTCGACCAGGTGCTCGGCACCCAGGTCGCGCGGCTCGCCCGCTACGCAGCCACGGGCTCGCCGGTGGCCGCCGATTGACCCGCGCGGGCGGCCGCAGCCGCCCGCGCGTACACCGGCCAGCGACTAGCCCAGCTTGCGCGCCATTGCGTAGTAGGCGAGGTTGCCCAGCCCAGTCGCGCCCAGCAGGATCGCGATCACGCCCGGGGTGATGTCGCGCGCGCCGCTGTACTCGACCGCCGCGAAGCCCAGCGCCAGCACCACCAGGGTGATGCCCCAGCGCAGCGAGCCGTGGCGGCGGCGCAGTTCGTCGCCCTCCAGGATCGAGCGCACCAGGTCCTGCGAACCGTTGGAATCGACCATCTGCCGGCGCACCCGCGCGTCGACCACGGACTTGATCGCGTAGGCGATGCAGATGAAGAGGGAAATCGGGATCAGCATTTCGAAGTTCATGGGGGCCTCCTGGCCGGGGTGTGGGGTTCGAGGCAAGGGATACGGCCACCGCCGCCCCGGTTGCAGCCCCGGGACTTGCAACCGACGGCGCCCTGGGCGTATCCCTGCTCCCGATGGATGCCGCCACGCCATGAACGAGACCCTGGACGACGACCGGGCCCTGGTCGCCGCCGTGCTCGCGCGCGAGGCCGGCGCCTTCGAGCGGCTGGTGCGCCAGTACCAGGGCCTGTGCTGGCACGTCGTGCAACGCATGGTGCGGCACCCCGAGGACGCCCGCGACCTGTGCCAGGAGGTGTTCCTGCGCGTGCACCAGTGCCTGCACCAGTATCGCGGCGAGAGCGCGCTGAAGTCCTGGATCGGCCAGGTCGCCTATTCGATGGCCAAGCGCCACCTGGAGCGCAAGCGGATCGCGATCGCCGAACCGGCGCAGGACGAGGACGGCAACGCGGCGCTGGACTCGGTCAGCGACGCCTTCGACCTCGAAGCGGCGACCAGCGACGCCGAGCGCGCCGTCCACCTCCGCGCGGCGATGGATGCGCTGCCGCCCTTGCAGCGCACCGTATTGACCCTGTACCACCTCGATGAAGCCCCGATCGCCGAGATCGCCGTCATCACCGGCCTCTCCGAGGGCACCATCAAGAGCCACCTGTTCCGCAGCCGGCAGCGCCTGCGCGCCTGCCTCGAAGCACGACTGGGAGTCGCGGCATGAACCGACCCAATGAACCCGATCGCGACGAGCGCGAATGGCAGGCGCAGGAGCGCGCGCTGCAGCAGGTACGCCAGGGCCTGGCGCCGGGCCGCGACGATCCGCAGGCGGCCGGCTACCGCCCGGTCATGCGCGTATTGCGCGAGCCCATCCCGGATGCCTTGCCTGCGGACTTCGCGCAGCGCGTCGCCGAGCGCGCCCTGCGCCTGGCCGAGCGCCGCGCGGCGCTGGACCTGCGCCTGGAACAGAACCTGATGCGCGGGCTGGTCGCGGCGCTGGTGCTGGGCGGCCTGTTCGCGCTCGCGGTCTACGGCGGGACGCTCTGGCGACCGCTCGCGGCCAGCGTCGCCGCGTCCAGCAGCCCGGCCGCCGCCTGGCTGTTGCCGGCGCTGGCCTGCGTGGCCCTGAGCTGGGCCATGGACTTGCTGCGCAAGATCCCGCGCCGGACTGCCTAGGGAACCCCAGAACAGGTATCCGCACCCGCGATACGCGATTGACCGGTGCGACGGGGTTCCCGCTAGAGTCGCGTCGTCCAGCGACGCTCGAGGCGGCATGTGAGTTCGACTACCTTCCACGGCGCCTGCCGACTCCTCGGCGCGCTGTGTTGCATTGCCTGCTTCCCGCCCGCGACGGCGGGCGACGCAATACCGGTCGAGCCCAAGCGCACGATCTACGCCGGCGCCACCCTGGTCGACGGCACCGGCGCGCCCGCGCGGCGCGACGTCGCGATCGTGGTGCGGGGCGAGCGCATCGAGGCCGTGGTGCCCGCCGCGGAGCTGTCCGCCGACGCCGGTGCTGAAATGATCGACATGCGCGGGCGCCATGTCGTGCCGGGCCTGGTCAACGCGCACGTGCACCTGGCCACGCCCCCGGAACCCAGGCGCGCGGCGGCGATGCTGCGGCGCAGCCTCTACGGCGGCGTCACCGCGGTGCGCAGCATGGCCGACGACACGCGCGCGGTCGCGGACCTCGCGCGCGCCGCGCGCGTCGGTGAACTGGCCGCGCCCGACATCGTCTTTCCCGCGCTGTTCGCCGGCCCGGACTTCTTCCACGATCCGCGCGTGGTTGCCGCGGCGCGGGGCGAAACCGCGGGAACGGTGCCATGGCTGCGCGCGGTGACCGCCGACACCGACCTGCGCGAGGCGGTCACGCTGGCGCGCGGGGCGGGCGCGACGGCGATCAAGGTCTATGCCGGCCTCGACGCGGTGACCGTCGGCGCGATTGCACGCGAAGCGCACCAGCAGGGCCTCAGGGTCTGGGCGCACGCGGCGGTGTTCCCGGCCTCGCCGCTGGAGGTGGCCAGCGCCGGCGTCGACACCATGTCGCACGTGTGCATGATCGCCTACCAGGGCCAGGCCATTCCGCCCGCGTACCACGACCGCGCACCGGTCGACGAGGCGCGCTTCGTGCAGGGCATCCCGGAAGCGGTGCGCGAGGTCTACGCGCGCATGAAGGACCGCGGCGTGATCCTCGACGCGACCAACTACGTCTACGAGACCATCGAGCGCATGCGCGCCGAAATGCCCGAAGGCCAAGGCCCGCCGACCTACTGCTCGGCGCGCCTGGCCGAGCGCCTGACCGCGGAAGCGCACCGGATGGGCGTGGAGATCGCCATCGGGACCGATGCCTTCGCGCCGGTCGACCAGCCGTACCCTGCCGTGCAGCGCGAGATGGAGATCTTCGTGACCCGCGCGGGCATGCAGCCGCTGGAAGCGATCCGCTCGGCCACCCTGATTGGCGCCCGAGCGCTGGGCCGCGAAGCGGACATGGGTTCGATCGAAGCCGGCAAGCTGGCCAATCTCGTCTTCGTCGCATCCGATCCGGTGGCCGACATCGGCGCACTGCGCGACGTGGTCCTGGTGGTCAAGCGCGGGACGCCGTTCCGGCGCTCCGATTACGTGCCGATCACGGCGGCCGAGGCCGGCGAGGCGCCGGCCGATGAAGCCGGCACGGACGAGGCCCACTAGTGGACTTCGCCACGACACGGATGGCCCACGGCCACTTCCTCGGCCACTACCAGGCGCGCCGCCAGGTCGGCGCGCTCGCGCTGGCCGAAATGCGACCGACCATCCCCGAGCATGCGGTAGGGCGCCACACCCATGACGATGCCCACGTGCTCCTGCTGCTGGGCGGCCGCTACGTCAGTTCCGCGTGCGGCATGCCGCCGGTGTGCGACGACGCGGCGCTGGTGCTCAACCCACCCGACACCACGCACCGCGACTGCTTCCGTGGACTCGACGGGCGCTTCTTCACCCTGTCGTGGCCGCGGGCGCAATGGCAAGCGGCGAACGATGTGCGCCGACTGCCCGGGCACGCGCGGCGCCTGGGCCACGCCGCGATGGCACGCGCGCTGCGCCTGTGGCGCGAACTGCAGTGCTGGGACACGGCCTCGCCGCTCGCGGCGCAGACCGACTTCGAGCTGATGCTTGACGAAGCCACGATCGATGCGCGCATCGACCACGGCGACGGACCGGCCTGGTTGGAACGCGCGCGCGAGCGCCTCGCCGACGAGTGGACGCGCACGCCGGACATCACCGAACTGGCGCGCGTCGCCGACGTGCACCCGGTCTACCTCGCGCGGGCCTTCCAGCGCCGCTACGGTTGTGCACCGGCGGCCTACCTGCGCCGCTGCCGCCTCGAACGCGCGCTGGCGCTGCTGCACGACGGCGGCGCAAACCTGACCGCGATCGCGGCGCGCTGCGGCTACGCGGACCAGGGCCACTTCTGCCATGCGTTCCGGCGCGCCTTCCGCTGCACACCCTCGCAATACCGCGCCTGGGCCAGTCGCGGGTGCAAGGTTTCGAACCTACAAGGCCGGGTCGGCGCGGCTTGCTAGCGTGGCGCCGTACCTGACGGAGCCGACCATGTCCCTGTCGCAGCGCGTTTGCCTCGCCGCATTGCTGGGCTGCACCGGCGGCGTGACCGCCGCCGATCCCGCGGGATCGACCTTCGATGGCGTGACGCGCGCGATCGAAGGCGGCGCATACCAGAAGATCACCAGCGTGCTGGTGGCCCGCGATGGCCGCGTGCTCTACGAACACTACTTCGACGAGGCTGGCGCCGAGGCGCGGCGCAACACGCGCTCGGCCACCAAAACCATCGCCGGCATGCTGGTCGGGCTCGCGATCGAGGACGGCAAGCTGCCAGGCGTCGAGGCTCCCATCCTGCCCTACCTCAAGCTGGCGCACCCGATCGCCAACGACGATCCGCGCAAGGCGCGGATCACGATCGAGGACCTGATGACGATGTCCTCGCTGCTGGAATGCCATGACGAGAATTCGTACTCGCGCGGCAATGAGGAACGCATGTACCTGGTCGAGGACTGGGTGCAGTTCACGATCGACCTGCCGATCCAGGGTTTCCCGGCCTGGATGCCCAAGCCCGCCGACTCGCCGCACGGCCGCAGCTTCCGTTACTGCACTGCCGGCGTGACCACGCTGGGCGCCGTGATCGAGGGCGCGGTGGGCGAGCGACTCGATGCCTACGCGCAGCGGCGGCTGTTCGCGCCACTGGGGATCGAGGGCGCGCAATGGCAGTACTCACCGCTGGGACTGGCCCAGGCCGGCGGCGGCCTGGGCCTGCGCACGCGCGACCTGTACCGGCTCGGCCAGCTCTATCTCGACGACGGCAAGGTCGATGGCAAGACGCTGGTGCCATCGGCGTGGGTACGACGCTCGACCCAGGCGCATGCACAGGTCGACGAGGGCGTCGAGTACGGCTACCTGTGGTGGCGGATGCAGTTCCCGGTCG
>JAGOEZ010000007.1:26895-35074 GCA_017997455.1 Lysobacterales bacterium
GACGGCAAGGTCGATGGCAAGACGCTGGTGCCATCGGCGTGGGTACGACGCTCGACCCAGGCGCATGCACAGGTCGACGAGGGCGTCGAGTACGGCTACCTGTGGTGGCGGATGCAGTTCCCGGTCGCCGGAACCATGTGGAATTCGTACGCCATGAACGGCAGCGGCGGCAACTCGGTGCAGGTATTTCCCGAGCAGCGCGTGGTGGTGGTCATCACCACCGCGAACTTCGACGTGCCGCAACCGCACCGGCTGACCGCAGAGCTCCTGATCGAGCAGATCCTGCCGGCGCTCTAGGGCGCCGAATCGCGGGGACGGCGGTTGCCACAGCCGGCCCGCAGGCATCGGGGACCGCTCTGCGGCGGCACCCGATGGCTGCGAGGTCCAGTTGCGATGCGGCCTACTTGCAGTCCTTCTTCAGCACGAACATCGTGATGTCCCAGATGTCCTTGAGGTCGGCCGCGCTGCCACCTTGCGCGTTGGGTGCGACCTGGGACGCCATGACGTAGGCCTTGCCGGCGTCGAAGTTCATGGTCACGCTCTTCTCGGTATCGCGGTTGTTCGGGATCCCGCTGATCCCGAGTTCGCCTTCCGGGATCATCTCGGCGACCTTGACCGTGTGCTGGCCGGGCGTGATCTTGAAGCCGTTTTCGAACGACTTCGGGGTCTCGCCGTCGATCAGCAGGACCTGGGCCGGATAGATGCCCTTGTCGCGGAAGCTCTCGGTGTTCTCGTAGATGTAACCGCACTCGGCCATCGCGAGCGACGGCGCCAGAACTAGCGTGCCGGCGCTCAACGCAACGATTTTCCGCAATGCACGACTTGCCATGATCGCCTCCGGTTCGGGTCAGGAATTGTGGGGGTACCAGCGATTGTCGATTATGCGCCCGATGGCCTCTAACCACGACGGGCGGCACAGCTTGGTCAGCGCCGCATGAGCTGCTCGTGGATCAACTCGTAGGATTCCGGCGACACGCCGAGGTCGCCGCGGAACGGGCGATCGAAGGCGAAAATCATGAAGACGACCAGTGCGATGAACATCGCCAGCATGCCGACCTGGATCGCGTGCAGGCGCGCGTCCTCGACCCGGAAGAAGAACGTGGAACCGAGGCCTATGGCGGCGCCTGCCACGATCACCAGCCACATGACCGTGGGCAGGCTGGTGCCGACCGCATCGAGCCGCAGGCGTTGCGCCTCGATCGTCAGGTTCAAAGCGCGCAGGGCCTCGGCGTGGAGCAGGGTCTGGCCAGCGGTCGCCGGCTCGAACGCGACCAGCGTGGCCTCGAGGCGATCCATCATGGCGACGTCACCGGCCGGAACCTCGCCGCGCCGTTGCAGCGGCCAGGCCTCGTCGATGATGTAGCGCACGTAGTCGCGCAATTCCTGCTGGAGGACCGGCCGCACCGGTTCGGGAAAGCCGCTCACGTCGCTGTACAACGCGGCGATGGCCGTCGCCTCCTGCGAGACCGTCCGCGATACGTCGGCGTGGTTCTGCCACACGCTCACGGCGATCAACGCGACGGCGAGGCCGTAGAAGACCATCACCGCCTGCATCAGCGAGCCGCTGAACTCCGAATCCCGGTCGCTGATCTGCAGCCGCGGCAGGACCCTGCGCCGCACCAGCCACAGGCCAGCCAGGGCGTACGCCACCGTCGCCAGCACCAGCACCGGCCCCACGATCCACAGCGGCAGGTCGAAAATCCATCCCGGCATCGACGCGGTGCTCCCAACCGGCGGGTCAGGCCCCGCGCTGGCGCATCATCGCGTCTGCATACTGGTATGCCAAGCGGGCCATGTCGGGCGCGGACAGCGGCAGCACGCCGGGCCGCGCGGGCGAAGGGATCAAGCCCACCAGCGCCTGCCCGGCGAACCAGTCGCGCAGCGGGACCCCGGCTTGGGCCGGCGTCGCCTCCGCAACAGGGGGGGAAGGGGTCGCAAGGGCGGTCGGCGAGGTCATGGCAAGCTCCAGTGGATCGTCACGGTACACCCTCGCCGGGGACCAGCCCGCGTCCGGGCGGTCGCTACACGGCGCAGCGTCAATTATCCTTGCCTTGGCACCCTGCCAGCCGCCAACGCAGTCGCCCGCACATCGACCCGACCAGGAGACCGCCCCATGCCGAACCGTCGCACGTCCGTGCACGCAATCCCCTTGGCCCTGGCGCTGCTCGCCGGCTGCGGCGGCAAGGACGACACTGTCTCCCAAGCCGTGCAACAGGACGAGGCTCGCGGTGTGCCTGCGCCAGGCCTGGCCGAAACCCGCGCCATCGCCAAGGAGGCGTACATCTATGCCTTCCCGATGATCGCCGCCTACAAGGCGCTGCACGAGTTCAACATCGACAAGGCGTCCTCGCAGTACAAGGGCGGTTTCAACCAGATCCTCAACGAATCGCAGGTATTCACCTACAAGGACACCGCGATCGTCACGCCCAACAGCGACACGCCCTACTCGATGATGCAGCTCGACCTTCGCGCCGAGCCGATGGTGGTGTGCGTGCCGGCGGTGCCCAGGGAGCGCTATTACTCGGTGCAGTTCGCCGACATGTACTCCTTCAACTATGCCTACATCGGCAGCCGCGCCACCGGCAACGAAGCCGGTTGCTACCTGATCGCCGGACCCGGCTGGACCGGCAGCGAGGCGCCCGCGGGGATCCGCCAGGTGTTCCGCAACGAGACCCAGTTCGGGCTGGTGATATTCCGGACCCAGCTCTTCGGCCCCGACGACATCGATAACGTCCGCGCGGTGCAGGCCGGCTATACCGCGCAGCCGCTGTCGGCCTTCCTCGGCCAGCCGGCGCCGCCCGCCCCACCCGCCGTCGACTGGCTGGCGTTCTCCGACGAGGCCTTCAAGACCGAGTTCCCGCGCTATCTCGATTTCCTGCTCCAGTTCGCACCCGAAGTCGCGGCCGAGAAGGAACTGCGGGCGCGGTTCGCCAGCGTCGGCATAGGCCCGGGGCGCAGCTTCGAGTTCAAGGACCTTTCGGCCGAGCACAAGGCCGAGATCGGACTCGGCATCAAGGAAGGCTTCGCGGCGATCGAGGACAAGCTCAAGACCGTGGGAACGGAGGTCAATGGCTGGGCGATCGCCGCGGTCGCCGGCGACCGCGCCTTCTACAACGGCGATTTCCTCCTGCGCGCGGTCGCCGCCAAGGCCGGCATCTACGCCAACGACGCGGTCGAGGCGACCTACCCCATGGCGCGTTCCGATTCGAAGGGCGAGCCGCTCGATGGCAGCAAGCACTCGTACACGATCACGTTCAAGGACGGCGAGTTCCCGCCGGTCAACGCGTTCTGGTCGGTGACGATGTACGACGGCAAGACCCAGCTGCTGATCGAGAACCCGATCAACCGCTACCTGATCAATTCACCGATGCTGCCGGGTATGAAGAAGAACGCCGACGGCTCGCTCACGCTGCGCGTTTCCCACGAGTCGCCGGGCAAGGACCTGGAGTCGAACTGGCTGCCGGCGCCGGACGGCCCGATCTACATGGTCATGCGGCTCTATTGGCCGAAGACCGAAGCGCCGTCGGTGCTACCGCCCGGCCAGGGCAGCTGGCAGCCGCCGGCAATCGTGCCGGACGCCTGATTCTCGATCGCGCCCGCCGGTCGCGCGGCCCGCATGCCGCGCGATCTACTGCGGCGCCGGCCCGGTTGGCGCAGCGGCGCTGGCAAGACCGGCCAGCGCCGCGTCGTGGTCCGGGAAGTTGAGCGTGCAGCGCGCGATGAAGTCGTCGATCTTGGCGACGTCGAAGCGGCGCTCGCGCTCGCCCGGTGGACGCAGGCGCGCCGGGTCGGGATAGACGCCGTAGCCGCCGAGCAGGCAATGCCACGACAGCACGCCGAAGTACTGGCCGATGCCCTGGCGCTCGATCTCGGCCACGAGGTCCTCGCCTGCGTACCAGCACTGGAGCAGGCTGCGCAGCGAGTCCGACAGGTGGTCGTGGCCCGCCGCGTCGCGCCAGTACGCGGTATCGGTGCGCGAGTTCACCCGGTAGCGGCACACGATGTAGTCGCGCACGCCTTCGAAACGGCCGTTGATCTCGGCGTTGAAGGCCGCGCGATGCGCGTCGCCGAAGCCGGCCGCGCCGTAGGCCTCGATGAAGCGCTCCACGGTCTCCTGCACCAGGTGCAGGGCGGTGGCCTCCAGCGGCTCGATGAAGCCCTGCGAGAGGCCGACCGCCAGGCAGTTGCGAGCCCACGGCGTCTCCACCCGCCCCACCTTCATGGCGAGATGGCGCGCCGGCACGTCGGCATCGCCCAGGCCCAGGTGCGCGCGCAGCTCGGCTTCGGCCTCGTCGCGCGAGAGATAGCGCGAGCTGTAGACGTAGCCATTGCCGATCCGGTTGGTGAGCGGGATGCGCCAGGCCCAGCCGCAGCGCAGCGCGGTCGCCGTGGTCTGGGGCGCGATTCTCGCGCCATCGTGCGGCGTGGGCATCGCCACGGCGGAATCGTTGAACAGGTTGCTGGCGAAGGGCAGGAAGCGCACGCCCAGCGTCTGCTGCAGCAGCAGGGAGCGGAAACCGGTGCAATCAACGTAGAAATCGGCCTCGATCCGGCGCCCGTCCTGGGTGTGCAGCGCGCGGATGTCGCCACCCTCGGCCTGCTCGATCCGCGACACCGTGCCCTCGAGGTGGCGCACGCCCTGCCGCGCGGACCACTCGCGCAGGAAGGCGCCGATCAGCATCGCGTCGAAGTGGTATCCGTAGAACACCCGGAACGGGAAGCTGTCGGCTGGCAGCGGCGCCAGCCGGCGTTGCGCCAGCGCGGTGTTGATGAAGTAGCGATCGGGATGCGCGGGCACGTTGGCGCCGCGCCGACGCATGACCGTGTTGAAGTAGTACGCCGGCGCGCTGCGGTCGTCGAGGTCGTTCTTGAAGGGGTGGTAGTAGGACGCGAATCCGGGCCGCGTCGACCAGCCGCGCGATTCGATCGCGGTCTTCCACGTCGCGTTGCAGCGCGGCATCCACTCCGATTCGGCGATGCCCAGCGCATCGAAGAAGCCGCGCAACTGCGGCGTCGAGCCCTCGCCGACGCCGACGATGCCGATCTCGGGCGACTCCAGCACGCTGATCTCGACCGCGCGACCGGCCCAGCGCCGGGCCATCAGGCTCGCCGCCATCCAGCCGGCGGTGCCGCCGCCGACGATGACGATTCGACGCGGTCGCGCGTCCTCGATGCCCATCCCGTCCGACCCCGATCGACGACGCGCCATGGTAGCGCGACCCATCGGCCACGGCCCGGCGTGATCCAGGTGCGGTAGCCCGCATGCCGAGGAGATCCCGGGTCCACAGGTGACGCTGGCAGCGGCAGGTGGCAAGCTCGCCCCAACCGCGCTTCGAACGTCTCCGCATGGATCCCCTGCGCGAACCCGCGCCCACCGCGACCGCACGCCCGTTCGTCGTGCCCTGCGCCGCGCTGCGCCTCGACGCGCCGTGGCGCTGGCTGCGCCTGGGCTGGCAGGACCTGCGGCGCGCGCCGGGGCTGAGCCTGGTCTTCGGCGGCGCGATCATGCTGATGAGCGCCGCCATCTCGCTGCTGGCATGGTCGCTCGGCCGTTTCGCGCTGCTCGCCGCCCTGCTCTCGGGCTTCGTGTTCGTGGCGCCGCTGATCGCGGTCGGGCTGTACTGCGTGAGTCGCGAGCTGGGCGCGGGTCGCCGACCGACACTGCGCCACTCCTTCACCCTCGCCCGCCGCGTGGTGGGGCAGGCCGGCGTGTTCGCGCTGGCGCAACTGGTGATCCTGCTGCTGTGGTCGCGCGCCGGGATGATGGTCAACGCCTTCCTGCCGGTGCAGGCCGGCAACCTGGGCGGACTGCTCGAGTTCCTCGCCGTCGGCTCGGCCGTGGGCTCGGTGTTCGCGGCGCTGACCTTCGCCACCGCCGCGGTCTCGCTGCCGATGATCGCCGACCGCGACGTGGACATGGTCACGGCCTGCGTCTCGAGCATCAACGCGGTGCTGCGCAACAAGCCGGTCATGCTGCTGTGGGCGCTGCTGATCGTGCTGCTGACCGCGCTCGGATTCCTGACCGCATTCGTCGGCCTCGCGGTCGTGATGCCGTGGCTGGCGTATGCCACCTGGCACGCTTATCGCGAGACCCTCGACGCCAGCGGCTGGCCCGCGCTCGAATGAGCGGACTGCCCCGGCCGGACTCCGCGCTCAGTCCCGCCGCGCGCCTGCGCTCGATCGTCAGCGGCTCGATCGGCAACCTGATCGAGTGGTACGACTGGTACGCCTACGCGGCCTTCGCGCTGTACTTCGCGCCGGCCTTCTTTCCGGAGGGCGACCTCACGGCGCAACTGCTCAGCACCGCGGCGGTGTTCGCGGTCGGCTTCCTGGTGCGGCCGCTCGGCGGCTGGCTGCTCGGCGCCTATGCCGATCGCCATGGCCGCAAGGCGGCACTGGTGCTCTCGGTGCTGATGATGTGCGGCGGCTCGCTGCTGATCGCGATCACGCCGGGTTACGCCAGCATCGGCGTCGCCGCGCCGGCGCTGCTGGTGGCGGCGCGCCTGTTGCAGGGATTGAGCGTGGGCGGCGAGTACGGCACCTCGGCCACCTACATGAGCGAAGTCGCCACGCGCGAGTGGCGCGGCTTCTGGTCGAGCTGGCTCTACGTCACCAACATCTGCGGCCAGTTGCTCGCCTTGCTGGTGCTGATCGTGCTGCAGCGCTGGCTGCTCACCACGGAGCAGCTCCACGCCTGGGGTTGGCGCATCCCCTTCGTGATCGGCGCGCTGGGTGCGCTCGGCGCCCTGTGGCTGCGCCGCACCATGGTCGAGACCGAATCGTTTGCGCGGCATGCCGCAAGCGGCGATCGCCGCCGCGGCCGCCTGCGCGAACTGCTGCGCCATCCACGCGAGCTTGCCACGGTCGCCGGCCTGACCATGGGCGGGACGCTCGCCTTTTATACCTTCACGGTCTACATGCAGAAGTTCCTGGTCAACACGGTGGGTTTCGCCAAGGACATGGCCACGCTGGTGTCGGCCGCGTCGTTGGTGGGATTCATGCTGCTGCAGCCCGTGGTCGGCGCGCTCTCCGACCGCATCGGCCGGCGTCCGATCCTGGTCGCGTTCGGCGTCGCCGGCACGTTGGGCACCGTGCCGCTGATGTCGCGGCTGGAATCGGCGCAGGGCCCCTGGGAGGCGCTGGCGCTGATCCTGCTGGCGCTGGCGGTGGTCAGCGGCTATTCGTCGATCAACGCGGTGGTGAAGGCCGAACTGTTCCCGGTCGAGGTGCGCGCGCTGGGCGTGGGGCTGCCGTATGCGATCACGGTCTCGCTGTTCGGCGGGACCGCGGAGTACGTCGCGCTGTGGTTCAAGCAGGCGGGCAACGAGGCCGGGTTCTACTGGTACGTCACGGCGTGCATCGCCTGTTCGCTGCTGGTGTACGTGTCGATGCCGGATACGCGGCGGACTTCGCGCATCGATCGGGATTGATCGCAGGGCGCCGTGGTCGCCCTGCAGGAGCGCCTTTGGTCGCGAGTGGGTCCTATCGCGCGCAGAGCGCGCTCCTACAACGCCGGCTTCGTAGGAGCGCGCTCTGCGCGCGATAGGCCCCACCCGCGGCCCAACCGCCCCCTATTGCGCTATCCCGGGGTCCTTCCAGGGATCGTAGCTGCCGAACCACCACAGGTGGCCTTCGGGGTCGCGGCAGGAATAGCCGCGGCCGCCGTAGTCCTGGTCGCGGATGTCGTCGACGATGGCGGCCCCCGCCGCCTTGGCCTGCGCGTAGTGCGCATCGGCATCGGCGACGATCACGCAGGGGCACTGGGTCTCGCGCAGGCCGAGCTCGTCGGGTTGCACCATGCGGCGGCCGAATTCGCTGGCGTTCTCGGCCGAGCCCAGCATGACCATGCCGTTGCCGAAGCTGAGCTGGGCGTGGTGCACGGTGGCGCCGTCGGCATACACCGCGCGGCGCGCGAACCCAAAGGCCCTGCACAGCCAGTCGATCGCGGCTGGCGCGTCGCGGTAGCGCAGGCAGGGAATGATGGTGGACGTGGTGTCGGCAGCGTGTCCCATGCGTGGCTCCTTGCGGCAGCTTGCCGTCCGCGCGTATTGCTCAGGACCCTCGCGCGGCCGACCGGCGCTCAGCGCGAAATCACGCAGGACGCGATCCGCACCGGTTCGGACCCGGATTGGCCGAGCGCCATCTCGCTCAGGGTCGCCTGGTTTCCGCGCGTCCACCA
>JAGOEZ010000008.1 GCA_017997455.1 Lysobacterales bacterium
GCGGCGGAGTGGGCGACCGCCCCTGAGCGGTCGCCCATCCGGTGCCGCAGGCCAGGCCGACCGGCTGGCGCGCCGGTCGCCGCTGGCCCTTGAAGCCTTACGAGTTGCGGGCGACCAGGCGCTCGGCCACGAGCGCCTCGACCGCGGGCGCGGTCTCGTCGCCGGTCTCGCCGTTGGCGCGCTTGGTCTGGGCGCGGACCAGCCGCTCCATGGTGCGCAGCGACTTGTCGCCGAGGCGCATCGCGGTGTCGACCCAGATCTCGGTGATCCGCATCAGCTCGTCGAGCGTGATCGGCGAACCGCCGACCTGGGCGACGCGCTGCATGGCGCGGCGCGCGTGCGGGATGCGGCGGTTGCGCCGGATCACGTCCTCGACCGCGGCCGCGCCTTCACCCTTCGGGGCCAGCACGTCGACCACGCCGAGCTTGTACAGCTCTTCGCTGGAATAGATGTTGCCGCTGAGCATCATGCGCTCGGCCTGGGTCGGGCCGACCCGGCGCGACAGGAAGGAATAGGCGCCCATGCCGGGGAAGAGGTCGAACAGGACCTCCGGAAGTCCCATGCCGACACCGGTTTCCGCGACGATCGTGTTGCACGACAGCGCGGCCTCGAAACCGCCGCCCAGCGCATCGCCCTGGACCAGTGCGACGCTGTGCAGGCCGACGTCGAGGCCGGCATGGAAGGCATAGACGCCTTCGACGCAGCTGCGCGCGTAGGCCATCAGGTGCTGGCGGTCGCGGGCGCGGATCAGGCGCGCGAACAGGTCGAGGTCGCCGCCGAGGTTGAACACCGGCGCATCGGAGGCGAGTACGACGTGCCCGAGCAACGGGGCCAGGCCCGCTTCCGCCTGCTGGCGGATGTTGGCGCAGAGCCGCATCTGGAACTCGCGGATCTCCTTGATCAGGAGCAGGTGGAAGCACGGGCGGCGCGCGATCGGCGCGGCACGCTCGGCATGCATGAAACACCAGTGGGAATCCGAATCCGGATCGGAATGGGTGCGCAGCACCCGGGAGCCGGTATCGCCCGACAGCGCCAGTACGGTATTCATGAATCACCTCATCAGGGGATGCTGCTCGACCGGCCGCGCGCGAGCAGCAGACAGTAGCTACCATCCATGGAGGCAGGGGTCGACCGGTTAACTTGATGTTATTACCGACTCCGGAGCCAAAAAGCGAGAGGCAGTTGACAAAAACCGGTGACATGGTGTTCACCGGGGCCGCCGCGGCCCCCCGCGCACGTGCCATCGCGCACGTCGACATGGACGCCTTTTACGCCGCGATCGAGCAGCGCGACCGCCCCGAACTGCAGGGTCGGCCAGTCATCGTGGGAGGGCTCGGCCCACGGGGCGTGGTGTCCACTGCCAGCTACGAGGCGCGGCGCTACGGCGTGCGCTCGGCGATGCCGACAGCGAAGGCTCGCCGGCTGTGTCCGGACGGGGTCTACCTGGTCCCGAGGATGAAGACCTATGCTGCTGTTTCGCGTGAGGTTTTCTCCGTTTTCGAGAGCGTCAGCCCGGAGGTCGAGGGGCTTTCCCTGGACGAGGCTTTCATCGACCTGGGACGCAGCCTGACGCTGTTCGGGACGCCGCGCGAGATCGGGCTTCGGATCAAGGCCGGGGTGCTCGCGGCAACCGGCTTGCGTTGCTCGGTTGGACTGTCGTGCAACAAGTTCCTGGCCAAGCTGGCGAGCGAGCTGTCCAAGCCCGACGGGCTGCTGGAAATCCCGCGGGAGAACGTGCGGGAAACACTCGATCCGCTCCCGGTCGGCCGGCTGTGGACCGTCGGCCCGATCGCCGCGGCCAGGCTCGAGGCGGCAGGCATCCACACGGTCGCGCAGTTGCGCGATGCCGGCGACTCGCGACTACGCGCACTGCTGGGCGCGCAAGGCCTCGCCTTGGCCCGGCTGGCGCGCGGCGAGGACGAGCGTCCGGTGCAGCCGAACCAGGCCGAGCGTTCGCTCGGCGCCGAGGAAACCCTGGACACCGACCTGGCGTCGCTCGACGCGGCGCAAGCGCTGCTCATGCGCCTGGTCGAGCGGGTGGCGGAGCGCGCACGCGCGCATGGCCTGGTCGGCCGCGTCGTGACGCTCAAGCTGCGCGTGCCCCCCTTCGAGACCTCGACCCGGCGCACGCTGCTGGAACCGCCGTCCGGTGCGACCGCGCGCCTGCATGCGGCGACCGCGGCGCTGCTCGAACGCTGGTGGGGCGAGGCCAGGGCGCCGCGGCTGCGCCTGCTCGGCGTCGCGCTGTCGGAACTCGCGCGCGCCGATGGCGCCGACGCCGGCGGGCTCTTCGACGCCCCGGATGCCGACGCCAACGACGGCCTGGTGGACCGCATCAACCGGCGCTTCGGCGGCGGCGCGATCCGTCGCGCGCGCGGCCTCGTCGAGCCGGGACCGCGCTGAGCGCCGGCGCGCGGGCCCTCAGGCCGGGCGCGGCGCGCTGTCGCGCAGTTCGCGCCGCAGGATCTTGCCGACGTTGGTCTTGGGCAGCGCGTCGCGGAACTCGATGAAGCGCGGCTGCTTGTAGCCGGTGAGCTGGGTGCGACAGTGCGCCCGCAGCGCGTCTTCGGTCAGTTCCGGGTCGCGCGCGACCACCACCAGCTTGATCGCCTCGCCCGTGCGCTCGTCGGGAACGCCGACCGCCGCGGATTCCAGCACCCCTGGGTGGGCGCCGACGACGTCCTCGATCTCGTTGGGATAAACGTTGAAGCCCGAGACCAGGATCATGTCCTTCTTGCGGTCGAGCACGTAGATGTAGCCGCGTTCGTCCATGCGGCCGATGTCGCCGGTGCGGAACCAGCCGTCGCCGAAACAGGAGGCGCGGGTGTCCTCCTCGCGCTGCCAGTAGCCGGCGCTGACGTGGGGCGCGCGGATGCAGATTTCGCCGACCTCGCCGGGCGGGCGGTCGCGGCCCTCGTCATCGCAGATGCGGACCTCGGCGCCCGGCAGGGGCTGGCCGATCGAGCCGGGCGGGTTGTCGCGGCCGGGCGGGTTGCCGGTGATCGCGCCACAGGTCTCCGAGAGCCCGTAACTCTCCAGCAGCGTGCACCCGGTCCGCTCGAGCCAGCGTTGCGCCGTGGCGCGATGCAGGGCCGCGCCGCCTTCCATGCTCAGGCGCAGGCGCGAGAAATCGACCTGCTCGATGCCGGGCGCGCGCAGCAGGGCATCGTAGAGCGTGGTCACGCCGCCGAACACCGTGGGGCGCTCGCGCACGAAGTCGCGCACCAGCGCTGGCAGGTCGCGCGGGTTGGCGACCAGCACGAGGCGCGCGCCGATCGCCCAGCCGAGCAGGCAGCCGACGGCAAGCGCGGCGACGTGGTAGATCGGCAAGGCGATCAGGAACACCTCCTGCCCGGGCCGCAACTGGCCGCCATACCAGGCCTGCAGCGACAGCACCTCGGCGGTCGCGGCGCGCTGGGTCAGCATGGCGCCCTTGGCGACGCCGGTGGTGCCGCCGGTGTACTGGAGGAAGGCGATGTCGTCGTGGCCGATGTCCACGCGCGGCGCGGGGCGGGCGGTGCCCTGGGCCAGCGCGTCGTTGAAGCGCACGGCGCCGTCGATGCGGTAGTCGGGCACCAGCTTCTTCACGTAACGGGCGACGAAGTTGACGATCGCCGACTTCGGGAAGCCGAGCAGGTCGCCCAGCCCGGTGGTCACGACCTGGCGCACCGGGGTCTCGTGCAGGACCTCGGCCACGGTATGGGCGAAGTTGTCGAGCACGACCAGCACCGAGGCGCCGGCATCGACCAGCTGGTGCTTGAGCTCGCGCCCGGTGTACATGGGGTTGGTGTTGACCACGGTGAGCCCGGCGCGCAGCACGCCGAACAGGGCCACCGGGTACTGCAGGATGTTGGGCAGCATGATCGCCACCCGGTCGCCCTTCTTGAGCTTGAGGACGTTGAGCAGGTACGAGGCGAAGTGGCCGCTGAGGCGGTCGACGTCCTCGTAGCTGAGCGTGCGGCCCATGCTGCCGAACGCCGGGCGCGCGGCATGGTCGCGACAGGCGCCCTCCAGCAGGCTGGTCAGGGTGTGCTCGCCCAGGTCGAGCCCGGCGGCGACGCCGGGCGGGTAGTGCGCGACCCAGGGTCGCGGGTAGCCGGCCTGTGCGGCGTGCATGCGCGGTCGGGCGCCCGGCCGCGGTGCGCGGCTCAGCCCGCGGCCTTGGCGGCGGAATCGCGCAGCTCGCGCCGCAGGATCTTGCCGACGTTGGTCTTGGGCAGCGCGTCGCGGAACTCGATGAAGCGCGGCTGCTTGTAGGCGGTGAGATTGGTCCGGCAGTGGGCCTTGATGTCGTCCGCCGTCAGCGCCGGATCCTTCTTCACGATCACGACCTTCACCGCCTCGCCGGACTTGTCGTCCGGGACACCGACCGCCGCCACCTCGAGCACGCCCGGATGGGTCGCGATCACGTCCTCGATCTCGTTCGGGTACACGTTGAAGCCCGAGACCAGGATCATGTCCTTCTTGCGGTCGACGATGTAGAAGAAACCCTTCTCGTCCATGCGGCCCATGTCGCCGGTCCGCAGCCAGCCATCGTCGGTCAGGACCTTGGCGGTCTCGTCGGCGCGCTGCCAGTAGCCGCGCATCACCTGCGGGCCGCGGATGCACAGCTCGCCGACTTCGCCCATCGGCAACTGGCGCCCGTTGTCGTCCTGCACCGACAGTTCGGTGGAGGGCGCGGGCAGGCCGATCGAGCCGTTGTATTCCTTGAGGTCGACCGGGTTCATGGTCGCCACCGGCGCGCTCTCGGTCATGCCGTAGCCTTCGAGCAGGGTGCCGCCGGTGACCGCCTTCCAGCGCTCGGCCACCGCGCGCTGCACGGCCATGCCGCCGCCGAAGGACATCTTGAGGTGCGAGAAGTCGACCTGGTCGAAGCCCGGGGTGTTGAGCAAGCCGTTGAAAAGGGTATTGACCCCGGTGATCGCGGTGAAGCCCAGCTTCGAGATCTCGCGCACGAATCCGGCCATGTCGCGCGGATTGGTGATCAGCACGTTGAGCCCGCCGAACTTCATGAACACCAGGCAATTACAGGTCAGCGCGAAGATGTGGTAGAGCGGCAGCGCCGTGACCATCACCTCCTCGCCCAGGCTCAGGCGGCGGATGTACCAGGCCGAGACCTGCTGCATGTTCGCCACCATGTTGCGGTGGGTCAGCATGGCGCCCTTGGCGACGCCGGTGGTGCCGCCGGTGTACTGGAGGAAGGCGATGTCGTCGTGGCCGATGTCCACGCGCGGGGCGGGGCGGGCGGTGCCCTGGGCCAGCGCGTCGTTGAAGCGCACGGCGCCGTCGATGCGGTAGTCGGGCACCAGCTTCTTCACGTAACGGGCGACGAAGTTGACGATCGCCGACTTCGGGAAGCCGAGCAGGTCGCCCAGCCCGGTGGTCACGACCTGGCGCACCGGGGTCTCGTGCAGGACCTCGGCCACGGTATGGGCGAAGTTGTCGAGCACGACCAGCACCGAGGCGCCGGCATCGACCAGCTGGTGCTTGAGCTCGCGCCCGGTGTACATGGGGTTGGTGTTGACCACGGTGAGCCCGGCGCGCAGCACGCCGAACAGGGCCACCGGGTACTGCAGGATGTTGGGCAGCATGATCGCCACCCGGTCGCCCTTCTTGAGCTTGAGGACGTTGAGCAGGTACGAGGCGAAGTGGCCGCTGAGGCGGTCGACGTCCTCGTAGCTGAGCGTGCGGCCCATGTTGGAAAAGGCGGGGCGGGCGCGAAAGCGCTCGCAGGCGGCGTCCAGCACCGCCGCCACCGAGGCATACTCGGCCAGGTCGACGGTTTCGGGCGTGCCGGCCGGGTAGCTCTGCAGCCAGGGCTTGTCCACACTCATCGGAATATCCCTCCCTGCGCCCCCGGGGATGGTGCCAGCCGCGACCCGCGTCCCGGGGCGGGCGAGGGGCATGATTCGCCCGATTGGAGCATAGGCCCCCATGACTGACAAGCGGATACGCCGGCTGGCCGCCGTGGCCCTTTGCGGCCTGTTGGCGGCTTGCGCCGGCGACACGCCGGAGGCGCGCGTCCGGGCCGGCGTGGCCGCGCTGGAGGGCGCGGTCGAGGCGCGCCGCCCGGCCGCGGCCGTGGCGCTGCTGAGCGAGGATTTCAGCGCCGATCGCGGGCAGTTCGACCGCGCGGGCATGCGCGCCTTCCTGGCCGCGCAACTGCTGGGTGCGGAACGGATCGAGGTCGTGGTCGGGCCGGTCGGCGTGACCCTGCATGGCGATCGCGCGACCGCGGAATTCACCGCGCTGGTCAGCGGCGGCCGTTATCTCGGCGACCGCAATGAATCCCTGCATCTGCGCACGGGCTGGCGCCTCGAGGACGGCGAGTGGCGCTGCTATTCCGCCGAGCGCGTCGAGGACTGAATCCGCGTGGCGGCCCCGTGGCCGCCACGCGTGCCGCGATCAGACGGTCACTTGCACGCCGCTGAAGGTGCGCAGGGTGAATCCGGCGAAACTCGCCGGCAGGGTCGGGCGCAGCTCGGCCAGGAACGCCAGTGCCACGCGCTCGCCCTGCAGCAGGCCTTCCACGCTGTCACTGCGGAAGTGGACGCCGGCCGTGTCGCGGCCCAGGGCGATGTTGGCCGCGAGCTTGTTGAGTTCGCCCTCCACGGTCAGCGGGCCCGCGTAGTCGAGCAGGCTCGATCCATCCGCGCTGGCGACCTTGTTGCCGCTGAGGACGAAATCGCCGCGATACAGCGCCTTGAGCACGGTCACCGTCGCGCCCACGCTCGACGCGTGTCCGGCCGGGTAGGACGGATGGACCGGATTCCCGACCTTGTAGGCCATGGGCAGCAGGTAGTTGCCGTACCGACTGAAGGTCGCGGCGAGCGCGGCGGAGTTGAGCAATTCGGCCGGAATCGGGTAGCTGGCCTGGCCGCTCAGGTGGTTCTGCACGCGACCGCTGTAGGCGTCCGGCCGCGCGCGCCGGTGGACCTGCCATTTCTGGTAGAAGCAGGCCGTGATCGCCGGCGCCTGGGCACCGCCCAGCAGTTGCACGAACTGGTTGAAGCCGCCGACGAGGCCGGCTTCGTTGGGCGCCTGTGCCGGCAAGCTGGGGTTCGGCGGCGCGCCCAGGCGATTGAGGATGAGGGCCGCTTCCAGGGCGGGCTGGGCCCCGTAGTCGCTGAGCAGGTAGGTCGACAGGTCGCGCCCGTTGCGCTGGTAGACGGCGGTGGACTCGACCGGCGTCGGACCGGCACCTCCTCCCCGCTGGGCCAGCAACCAGTCGGCGTAGGAGACCTGGAAATTGTTGCCGGCGACGAACGGCCGCAGCCTCTGTTCATGCTCGTAGGGTCCGTGCGGAATGGGACGGACCAGGAACTGCGACAGGAGCGGTCCCTCCAGTTCGCCCGGGAAATTGCCCCGGAAGACGTTGGCGGGCGTGACCTGGCCATTGCTGCGCGGTCCGCGGTAGCCGGGCTGCGCATTGAGGTCGGCGCAGGCCGCGGCGATCATCGGATCGCTGCCATAGGCCGCGTAAGGCACGTCGCGGGTCAGTGCCAGCCAGTACAGCTCGACCATCTCCGCAGCCGCCTCGGCACTGCTGAAATTCGGTGGCGGTGGGCAGGGCACGCCCTGGGGGTCGGGGCCGGCGAGCGAATAGTTGAAGCCGTGGAAGGGAGCGATCAGGCGCGTGGCGGGCGTGGTGCCCATCGTCACCGTGGCCAGCGCCGCGCGCGAGTTGGTGTTCAGGGCGAACACCAGGGTCTGGTAGGCGGACGGCGACACCTCGCCGAGGTCGTTGTGCGCGAGGCCCTTGCTGAACGAATTGATGTTGGCCGGAAGGGACGCTTCGTCGCCGTTTGGGGTCCTGCTGCACTCGAATTCGGCGCGCTGCACCTGCGCGGCGCGCAATCGCACCTGGTATGCCGAGGTCCGGCGCACGTTCGAGCCACTGATGACCGTGACATCGCAGGTGGGCGGCGACTGCGCCCCCGCAGCGAGGGTCGGCAAGCCCAATCCCAGGCCGATCGAGGCTCCTCCCATGAGCTTGAGGAAATCCCGCTTGCCACTGTTGAGGTCGTCGGGCGTGTCAGGCGCGCCGAGAGTTGATTCGTGCTCGTTCATCGCACGCTCCCGTATGGACGGACCGGAGTTGGTCCGCCTCTGTTCCTCCAATACACGGGGTGCGCGCGGCTATTACGCCACCGCCGAGACTGCGCCAGGTCGAGGATCCCGCGAAAGCGAACGCCCGGCGCAGGGCCGGGCGTTCGCGGGTCACGCTGGGCCTGGACCGCCGGCGGGATCAGGCCGCCTTGGCGCCTGCGGCGAGCTGGCGCAGGACGTATTTGAGGATGCCGCCGTGGCGGAAGAACTCGACTTCCTTGGGCGTCAGCAACAGCACGTTGGCCTGGAAACGTTTCTCGCCGGCGCTGCCGCGGGCGACGACCTCGATGTTGCGCGAGGCGCCATCGTCGAGCGTGCCGAAGTCGAACACCTCGTCGCCCTTGAGCCCCAGGGTCTGCGCGTTCTCGCCCGGCATGAAGGACAGCGGCAGCACGCCCATGCCCACCAGGTTGGAGCGGTGGATGCGCTCGAAGCTCTCGGCGATCACGGCCTTGACCCCGAGCAGCATGGTGCCCTTGGCCGCCCAGTCGCGCGACGAGCCGGTGCCGTACTCCTTGCCGGCCAGCACCACCAGCGGCACGCCCTCGGCCTTGTATCGCATGGCGGCGTCGTAGATGGAAAGCTTGTCGCCGCTGGGCTGGTGCAGGGTGTTGCCGCCTTCCTCGCCACCCAGCATCAGGTTCTTGATCCGGATGTTGGCGAAGGTGCCGCGCACCATCACGTCGTCGTTGCCGCGCCGCGCGCCGTAGGAGTTGAAGTCGGCCTTTTCCACCCCGCGCTCGATCAGGAACTTGCCGGCCGGCGAACTGGCCTTGATGTCGCCGGCGGGAGAGATGTGGTCGGTGGTGATCGAATCGCCGAAGACGCCGAGCGCGCGCGCGCCGTGGATGTCGGCGATCCTGCCGACCGCCAGCGTCATGCCGTCGAAATACGGCGGGTTCTTGATGTAGGTCGATGCGTCGTCCCAGCGGTAGCGGGCGCCATCGGGCGACGCCACCGCGTTCCAGCGGCTGTCGCCGGCGAAGACGTTGGCGTAGTTCTTGGTGAACATCTCCGGGCCGACCGTGGCGGCGATAACGTCGCCGATCTCCTGGTTGGAGGGCCAGATGTCGCGCAGGTACACCGGCTTGCCATCCTTGCCGGTGCCCAGCGGGTCCTTGCTGAGGTCGATGTTGACCGTGCCGGCGATGGCATAGGCCACGCACAGCGGCGGCGACGCGAGGTAATTGGCCTTGACCTCGGGATGCACGCGGCCCTCGAAGTTACGGTTGCCCGACAACACCGAGGCCACCACCAGGTCGCCGTCGGCGATGCCCCTGGAAACTTCCGGCGGCAACGGCCCGGAATTGCCGATGCAGGTCGTGCAGCCATAGCCGACGACGTGGAACCCGAGTTGCTCGAGGTCGCCCAGCACGTTGGCCTTCTTGAGGTAATCGGTGACCACCAGCGAGCCTGGGCCGAGCGAGGTCTTGACCCAGGGCTGCGCGCCCAGGCCCTTGGCCACGGCGTTGCGCGCCAGCAGGCCGGCGCCCAGCATCACCGCCGGGTTCGAGGTATTGGTGCACGAGGTGATCGCGGCGATCACCACCGCGCCGTCGCCCAGCTCGAAGGTGCGGCCGTTGCGGGTCACCGTGGCCTTGCCTGGCGTTGCCGCCTTGGTCTTCGCCGCGCGCATTTCCGCCATGGGCTTGAGCGCCTCGGCGAAGTTGGCGCCGACCTTCTCCAGCAGCACGCGGTCCTGCGGCCGCTTGGGACCTGCGAGCGAAGGCCGCACCGTGCCCATGTCGAGTTCCAGCGTCGAACTGAACACGGCCTCGGGTGAATTCGCGTCGCGCCACAGGCCCTGGGCCTTGGCGTACGCCGCCACCAGCGCGATGTGGTCGGCCGGGCGGCCCGACAGGCGCAGGTAGTTCAGCGCCTCCTCGTCGACCGGGAAGATGCCGCAGGTGGCACCGTACTCGGGCGCCATGTTGGCGATGGTGGCGCGGTCGGCCAGCGGCAGGTGGTCGAGGCCGGGGCCGTAGAATTCGACGAACTTGTTGACCACGCCGTGCTTGCGCAGCATCTGGGTCACGGTCAGCACGAGGTCGGTCGCGGTCGCGCCCTCGGGCATGCGGCCGCTGAGCTTGAAGCCCACGACCTGCGGAATGAGCATGGACGAAGGCTGGCCCAGCATCGCGGCCTCGGCCTCGATGCCGCCCACGCCCCAGCCCAGCACGCCGATGCCGTTGATCATCGTGGTGTGCGAGTCGGTGCCGTAGACGGTGTCGGGGAACAACTGCCACTCGCCGTCCTTCTCCACCGCCATCACCACGCGCGCCAGGTGCTCGAGGTTCACCTGGTGCACGATGCCGGTCTTGGGCGGCACGACCTTGAAGTTGTCGAGCGCCTTCTGGCCCCAGCGCAGGAACGAGTAGCGCTCCTGGTTGCGCCCGAACTCGATGGCGACGTTCTCCTCCAGCGCCTTGGGCTGGCCGAACACGTCGACCTGGACCGAGTGGTCGATCACCAGTTCCGCCGGCACCAGCGGGTTGATCCGGTCGGGGTCGCCGCCGAGCGCGCCGATGGCGTCGCGCATGGCCGCGAGGTCGACCACGCAGGGCACGCCGGTGAAGTCCTGCAGGACCACGCGCGCCGGCATGAAGGCGATCTCGGTGTCGGGCTCCTTGGTGGGCTCCCAGCGGCACACCGCCTCGATCTCGCGCGCCGTGACCGTGACTCCGTCCTCATGGCGCAGCAGGTTCTCGAGCAGGATCCGCATCGAGTACGGCAGGCGCTTGATGTCGAAGCGCTCACCGAGCTTGGGCAGGCTCCAGTAGGCGTAGCGCTTGCCGCCCACCTCCAGGGTGGATCGAACCTTGAAGGAATCGTGCATGGCGTACTCCGTGCGCGAGGCGCTGGCTGTGCGGGGCGGGAAGGGGCCGGCACGCGCCTGCCCGGGGCGGCATTATCCCCGATCGGCCGGCGCGGGGCACGCGGATTGCGCCAGCAGGCTGCGCGTGCCGGCCAGCAACCAGCCCCGGCGCAGCAGCAGGTGCCAGTGGCGCCCGCCGCTCTGGCGCCACAGCACCGCGGAACGCACCGCGGCCAGCAGCAGGGCCCGGATCCGGGCCACGACCCGCGCCTGGCTGAGGTACAGCCCGTTGCCCTGGATCATGACGCGCGGACGCAAGGTGCTGAGCGTCTGTGAGTAGAGTTCGCCGAGCCGCTCGTAGACGGTGTCGTGGTCGCCGCCCATCGCGTCGGCCGAGCGCGATGCCGCCTCGATGCCGGCACGGACGCGCTCGAGCACCTCCGGTCGACGGCCCAGGCTGCCCTGCAGGTGCAGCACGGTCACCACGGCCCGGGTGAGGTATGCCGACGCGCCGTCGCGCTCGAGTTCGGCGCGCAACAACTCGAGGCCGGTGCGCACGCCGGCGCAGCCGCCATAGACCGCGGCGGCATTCGCGGCATCGAGGCGGAACACCGTCGCCAGGCAGGCTTCGGCGATCTCCGGCGCGACCCGGCCCTCCTGCGCCAGCAACTGCGCCTGGGCGACGGCCTGGTAGGCGCCTGCGAGTCCCAGCACGATGCCTTCGCTGTTCATGCCATGCCACCGTAGCTCGCGTCCGTGGCTTCGATGATGCCTCCTCCCAGGCACACCTCGCCGGAATAGAAGACGACCGACTGTCCGGGCGTCACCGCGCGTTGCGGCGCGTCGAAGCGGACGCTGGCCTGCCCGGCCTCGATCGCCACGCCACAGTCCTGGTCGGGCTGGCGGTGGCGGGTGCGCGCGGTGCAGCGGAAACTGGCTGCCGGCGCGGATCCGCTGATCCAGGCCAACTGGCCGGCGCGCAGCCGCGTGCAGCGCAGGTGCGGGCTGGCCGCGCCCTGGTCGGCGATGAGCAGGTTCCGGCCCACGTCCTTGCCGACCACGTACCAGGCGCCCTCGGGCGCGCCGCGCCGCCCGCCGATGCCGAGACCCTCGCGTTGGCCCAGTGTGTAGTACCAGGCGCCGGCATGCTCGCCCACCACCACGCCTTGCGGGGTCTCGATGGGGCCGGGGCTGGCCGGGAGGTAGCGCGAGAGGAAGGCGCGGAAGTCGCGTTCGCCGATGAAACAGATGCCGGTCGAGTCCTTCTTGTCGTGCGTGGGCAGCCCGGCCTCGCGCGCCATCCGCCGCACCTCGGCCTTGGGCAGGTGGCCGATCGGGAACTCGGTCCGGGCCAGCGCGGCCTGCCCGATCGCATGCAGGAAATAGGTCTGGTCCTTGGCTGCGTCGGCGGCCCGCAGGAGGCGGCAGGTTCCCTCGTGGCGGTCGACGCGGGCGTAGTGCCCGGTAGCGATGCGCTCGGCCCCCAGCGCCAGCGCATGCTCGAGGAAGGTCTTGAACTTGATCTCGCGGTTGCACAGCACGTCCGGGTTGGGCGTGCGCCCGGCGCGGTACTCGGCGAGGAAATGGCTGAACACGCCATCCCAGTACTCGCGCGCGAAGTTGCGGACGTGGAAGGGCAGGCCAAGGCGCGCGCAGACTGCCAGGGCGTCGCGGCGATCGGCGTCCGCGCGGCACGGCCCGTCGCGCTCGTCCTCCTCCCAGTTCTGCATGAAGAGCCCGGCGGCGTCGCGGCCCGATCGGGCCAGCAGCAGGGCGGCGACCGAGGAGTCCACGCCGCCGGACACGCCGACCACCACCGGTGGCCCGGCCGCCGTCACCCGGGCCACGCGCGTGCGCCCACGCTCAGTCCGCGCCCACGCACTGCAGGGAATCCAGCGGGATGCGCCGGCCCGCCAGCCAGTCGTCGACGCCGCGCGCCACCAGCGGGCTGCGCGCGTGCTCGCGCCGGGCCTCGAGTTCGGCGCGCGACAGCCACAGCACTCGCTCGATGCCGCGGTCGAGGATCGCGCCGGCGAGCTGCTCGACCGCGTCCGCGCAGAAGGTGAAACGCAGGAAGGACGCGCCGTCGTGCCGGCTGGTCCACTGGTAGATCCCGACCAGGGCCTGCGGCCGCACGATCCAGCCGGTCTCCTCCAGGGTCTCGCGCGCGGCCGCGTCGACCAGGGCCTCGCCCTGCTCGAGGTGCCCGGCGGGCTGGTTGATCACGAGGCGGCCGCGCACGCGCTCCTCCACGAACAGGAAGCGGCCGTCGCGTTCGACGATCGTGGCGACGGTGGCGTCCGGCCGCCAGACGCCGTCGGCCGCCACGTTGGGGACTGCTGGATGGTTGCTGGCCATGGATCGGTGCCCGCCGCGCTGGCCGGGCGCGCCCTTGCAGCGCGCGAACCCGCCCCCAGATCACCGGCGTGAAGAACGCATGTTGCACCGGCAGCGCGCCTTTCGTCCATGGCAGGGTTCGCGCCGGGCGCCGCGCGACCGGTCCTATAATGGGCGCATGATTCCCCCAGGCCCGCAGCTAGGCGCCGGCGAGACGCCCGAACGCGAAGCCCAGCACGGCACCGTGGTCGAGGCCGCGCGCCCGGAGACCGCGCGGCCGCCGATGTACCAGGTCGTCCTGCTCAACGATGACTTCACGCCCATGGACTTCGTAGTGGCGGTGCTGGAAACCTTCTTCGCCATGACGCGCCAGAAGGCCACGCAGGTGATGTTGCACGTGCACACGCGCGGCAAGGGGATCTGCGGGGTGTTCACCCGCGAGGTGGCGGAAACCAAGGTCACGCAGGTCAACGAATTCTCGCGCAGCCACCAGCATCCCTTGCTGTGCACGATGGAAAAGGCATAGTGGCAGGCGTCGCGAGCGCAGGCGTCACCGCGGCGGCAGTCGCCCGCGGCTGAAGCAGGCCACGCGACACACGCAGTCCAGTCACAGGGGCGTACCCGACCATGTTCAGCAAGGATCTCGAACTCACCATCGGACAGTGCTATCGCGAGGCCCGCGAGCGCCGCCACGAGTTCATGACCGTCGAGCACCTGCTGCTCGCGCTGCTGGAGAATCCCTCCGCGGCGGCGGTGCTGCGCGCCTGCGGCGCCGACCTGACCAAGCTCGGTTCGGAACTGGGCTCGATCATCGGCGAGACGGTGCCGGTGCTGCCGAGCGGCGACGAGCGCGACACCCAGCCCACGCTCGGTTTCCAGCGCGTGCTGCAGCGCGCGGTCTACCACGTGCAGTCCTCGGGCCGGAAGGAAGTGACCGGCGCCAACGTGCTGGTGGCGATCTTCAGCGAGAAGGACTCGCACGCGGTCTATTTCCTCGGCCAGCAGGACATTTCGCGCCTGGACGTGGTCAATTACATCTCGCACGGCGTGGCCAAGATCGGCCAGGACCCGGGCAAGGCCGAGGCCGAGGCGCCCAAGGAGGGCGAGGACAACGGCGAGCCGCGCGGCAACCCGCTGCAGGAATACGCCAGCAACCTGAACGAGCTCGCGCGCCAGGGCAAGATCGACCCCCTGATCGGCCGCGCCGACGAGATCGAGCGCACGATCCAGGTGCTGTGCCGCCGGCGCAAGAACAACCCGCTCTACGTCGGAGAGGCCGGGGTGGGCAAGACCGCGCTGGCCGAGGGACTGGCCAAGCGCATCGTCGAGGGCCAGGTGCCGGACGTGCTGGCGCCGTGCACGATCTACGCACTCGACCTCGGCGCGCTGGTCGCCGGGACCAAGTACCGCGGCGACTTCGAGAAGCGCCTCAAGGGCGTGCTGGCGCAGCTCAAGAAGGAGCCCAACGCGATCCTGTTCATCGACGAGATCCACACCATCATCGGCGCCGGCTCGGCATCCGGCGGCACCATGGACGCGTCGAACCTCATCAAGCCGGTGCTGGCCTCGGGCGAGCTGCGCTGCATCGGCTCGACCACCTTCCAGGAGTTCCGCGCGATCTTCGAGAAGGACCGCGCGCTGGCGCGGCGCTTCCAGAAGATCGACGTGGTGGAACCCACTGTCGCCGAATCGATCGAGATCCTGCGCGGGCTCAAGACCCGCTTCGAGGAGCACCACCAGGTCGAGTACACGGCCGAGGCGCTCAAGGCCGCGGTCGACCTCTCGGTGCGCCACATCGGCGACCGCCTGCTGCCGGACAAGGCCATCGACGTGATCGACGAGGCCGGCGCGCGCCAGCGCCTGATGCCCGAGGCCGAGCGCAAGCTCGTGGTCGACGTGCCCGAGATCGAGTACATCGTGGCCAAGATGGCGCGCATCCCGGCCAAGCACGTCAGCGCATCGGATCGCGACGTGCTGCGCAACCTCGACCGCAACCTCAAGATGGTGGTGTTCGGGCAGGACCGCGCGATCGACACCCTGGCATCCGCGATCAAGATGGCGCGCTCGGGCCTGGCCAATCCCGCCAAGCCGATCGGCTGCTTCCTGTTCGCCGGCCCCACCGGCGTCGGCAAGACCGAGGTCACGCGCCAACTGGCGATGCAGCTCGGCATCGAGCTGATCCGCTTCGACATGTCGGAATACATGGAGGCGCACTCGGTGTCGCGCCTGATCGGCGCACCGCCGGGCTACGTCGGCTTCGACCAGGGCGGGCTGCTGACCGAGCAGATCGTCAAGCATCCGCACTGCGTGCTGCTGCTCGACGAGATCGAGAAGGCGCACCCGGACGTGTTCAACATCCTGCTGCAGGTCATGGATCGCGGCGCGCTGACCGACACCAACGGCCGCGAGGCCAACTTCAAGAACGCGATCCTGGTGATGACCACCAACGCCGGCGCTTCGCAGGCGGCGCGGCGCACGATCGGCTTCACCACCCAGGACCACTCCAGCGACGCGATGGAAGTGATCCGCCGCACCTTCACCCCGGAGTTCCGCAACCGGCTCGACGCGGTGATCCAGTTCGGCTCGCTCGACTTCGAGCACATCCTGCGCGTGGTCGACAAGTTCCTGATCGAGCTCGAGGCCCAGCTGCAGGAAAAGCACGTCTCGCTGTCGGCCTCGACCGAGGCCCGGCACTGGCTGGCCGAGCACGGCTTCGACCCGCAGATGGGCGCGCGCCCGATGGGCCGCGTGATCCAGGAGCAGGTCAAGCGGCCGCTGGCGGACGAGTTGCTCTTCGGTCGCCTCGCGGGCGGCGGCAAGGTCAACCTCGTGGTCCGCGACGGGCAGCTCGCGACCGAGATCGAGGCGCAGGAAGTCGCCGAATCGGTGGCTTGAGCGGCACGCCGGCGCGGAGCGCGCAGCGGGCTTCATGCTAGGCTGCGCAGCAGCCCCTGCCGCTGCGGATCGCGCGGCCAGCGGGAATCCGTCGTGGTCCGGGAGCGCGTGCTTGGAGTCCGTGGATCGAGTCGCGTGGACGCGTCCCGGCGGTCGTGCCCGCTTGCTGTGTGCCCTGGCGCTGCTGCTCGCGGCGCCGCTGGCCGGCGCCGACTTCACGCCGCAGGGTACCCAGCCGGGCCTTGCGGCGACCCTGGACGAGCCGCTGGCCTGCGCGAGCTGCCACGGCGCCTTCGAGCCCGGCGAAGCGAACTTCCTGCCGCACAGCAGCTGGAGCGGCTCGCTGATGTCCAATGCCGCGCGCGACCCGATCTTCTGGGCCGCGCTCGACGTGGCCAACCGCGACCTGCCGGGCGTCGGCGACTTCTGCCTGCGTTGCCACTCGCCGGCCGGCTGGCTCGCGGGGCGCGTGCGCAAGGATGGCGCCGGCGGCTTGGTCGACGGCACCAACGGTTGCCGGCTGCTGGGCGACCACGACAACGCCGACACCCAGAAGAACGATTACGCCGGCGTGACCTGCCACCTGTGCCACCGCCTGGCGCCGACCGGGCCGGCGGGACAGCGCGCGGCGCAGGGCAACGGCAACTTCTGGCTCGACGACAGCCTCGAGTGCGACGGCTACTTCGGGCCCTGCCGCCGCGGACCCTACGCCTACGGGGCCAACGACCCGCTGGCGCCGCCGCATGCCTGGGTCTACTCGCGCCACACGCAGTCCAGTGAACAATGCGGCACCTGCCACGACGTCTCCTCGCCGGACACCCCGACCGGGCCGGCACGGACGCTCATCCTGGCCGACGGCACCGATACCGGGCTGGCCTTCCCCGCGGACCGCACCTACAGCGAATGGAAGCAGAGCGCCTACGCGGCCGTGCTGTACGCCGATTCGGCCGAGCCCGACTCGATGCCGGCCGTGCCGCCCGCCGGCGTCACCGATTGCCAGGACTGCCACATGCGGCGCAGCAGCGATCCGGCCGCGCGCGCCTGCCAGCAGAATCCCGAAGGCTCGCGCGCGGGCGGCGCGCTGGCGGTGCACGAGTTTGCCGGCGGCAACGTCTGGGCGATCAGGCTGCTGAAGGGGCTGTACGGCGTGGGCCTGGACCGCATCGACGCCTTCGACCGCAGCATCGCCTGGGCGCAGGAACTGCTGAGCGACCATGCCGCGGATATCGCGGTGGACCTCGAGCCCTGGGCAGGCGGCAACGCGCCGCTTTCGGCGCGCGTGCGGGTCACCAACCGCAGCGGCCACAAGCTCCCCACCGGTTATGCCGAGGGACGGCGCATCTGGTTGCAGCTGGTCGCGCGCGACGCGACCCAGGCCGTGCTGTTCCAGAGCGGGACCTGGAACCCGGCGACCGGCGAACTGCCCGCGGACCCGCAGCTGAAGGTCTACGAGACCGTGCATGGCATCTGGGACGCCGGCAGCGGCAGCTGCCGCACCACCGACGCCATGGGCCGCAAGCAGTTCCACTTCGTGCTCAACAACTGCATCACCAAGGACAACCGCATCCCGCCGCAGGGATTCCGCCTGCCGGACGGACCCGGTTACGTCGGCGCGACCCTGGCGCCAGTGGGCTACAGCTATCCCGAAACCGCGCCGGGCTCGGGCGTGCTGGTGAACCACGACGACACCCAGTACCTCATCCCGCTCCCGCCCGGCGCGGTGCCGCCGATCACGGTGACGGCGACGCTGCAGCACCAGACCTCGAGCCGCGAATACATCGAGTTCCTGCGCGACGAGGCGGTCGAGAATGCCATCCCGAGCGAGAACGACATGTGCAACCGCGACTGGACCGTGGGCCCGGCGGACCGCAGCCGCGGCCAGTTCCTCCACGACCTGTGGAGCGACCCGGCCTATGGCCGCTCGCCGCCCACCGTGATGGTCGTGGCGGCGGCGAGCACGCCGCAATGAGATCCCGGCAGAGGCTGGTCCTGGATCGATTGGAGACGGCGTGGTCGCGCCTCGGCGCGACGATCGTGGCGGCGGCGGCGCTGGCCGCCTGCGCCGGCGTGCGCAGCCCGGAACTGGCGCCGGGTTCCGCGGCGGCGCACGTGCCCCACGAGCAGTTGGCCAACGGCGACGCGATCGTGGTCGTCCGCGACTACGTGGACGAGTTCAAGCTCGACGGCGGCACGGTGCACAAGCGCGTCCGCTGGGCCTGGAACTACTCGCGCGGCCTCACCCAGGAGCTGCGCAGCAACCTCGATGGCTCGGAGCTCGTGGTCATCGACCACCCGCGGCTGACCCTGCGCGCCACCGCGGACGAGTTGCAATACGCGGTGTCGCTGGTTCGCGACGACCCGCGCTTCGCCGGCCGGGTGACGCCCGAGCTGCAGTTCGACAGCGGCTTCAGCTACCGTGAACCCGGCAATCCGGCCTGCTACCTGCATTCGCGCTGCATCCACGTGATCGCCAGCCGCGACGCCGGCGCCCACATCGTCATCCATGCGATCGTCGACCTGATGCAGGGGACGATCGTCGATCCAGACTATGATCCGCGCATGACCGGCATCGCGGATCCACCGGGCAAGGGAGAATAGGGCAGTGATGAAGCATTTCCTGGCTGTGGTCGCCGTGGGCGGCTTGCTTGCGTTGTCGCCATCGGCGGCGCGCGCGGATTCGCCCACCTGCACCGCGCCGGAGGTCAAGCTGTCCTGGCCGGCCGTGAACCCGGTTTGGGAGCTGTGCTGGGTCGCCTACGGCAACAGCTCGGGCCCGCGCGGTTCGGGCCTGGAGCTGCGCAACGTGCATTACAACGGTCGCCTGGTGCTCAAGCGCGCGCATTCGCCGCTGCTGTTCGCCGAGTACACCAGCAGTACCTGCTACCGCGACTGGAAGGACGAGGGCGGGCCCTTCGTCGCCGAGCCGGCGGTGCGCAACCAGCTGGGGACCTCGGTGGCCTTCAATGCCACGACCAGTTGCGACCGCTCGGCGCAACCGGTCACCTCGTACGGTGCCTGTCCGTTCCAGCTGCCCGGCCGGAGCTCGGGCGACTGCTTCACCGGGGTCGCGATCGAGGAAGGCGGCGACCACGTCACCATGACCGCCAGCTATTCGGCGGCGTGGTACTTCTACACCTCGCGCTTCACCTTCAATGCCGACGGCTCCTTCGACCCGCAGTTCGGCTTCGGCAACCGCGACGGCACCGGCAACGGCACCACGCACTGGCACCACAACTACTGGCGCCTGGACTTCGACATCGAGGGTGCGGACAACGACCGGGTGCTGCAGGACGACGCCGTGCAGGCGCTCGAGTTCGCGACCCTGCGCTGCGATCCCTCGACCACGCCGGCCTGCGCGACCGAGCGCAACTGGTCGGTGGTCGATTCGGTGACCGGTCGCGGCTACCGCCTGCTGCCGAGCGGGGACGACTACAAGACCCCGACCAACCAGTCGGGACGCAACTTCCACCTGCGCGACGTCATCGGCTCGATCTACAAGAACGGCGAGTACGGCGACCAGGCGTCCAACAGCCTCGGCGACTGCGTGATGGCCCACGGCAACCTCGCCAACGGCGAGGATCTCGATGGCGCCACCGGCGCCGGCACCGATGTCGTGCTCTATTACCGCGCCGGCGTGCGCGATCGCACCAACGAGGGGCCGGGCACCCAGGACTCGATGGTCTGCAAGAGCGCCGGCCCGGTGTTCGTGCCGATCGGCGACTGGAGCGTGGGCGGGCCACGCCCGGATCCGCTGTTCGCCGACGGTTTCGAGCCGGCGGTCGTCACGGGGAGTGCGCCGGGCGCCTAGCGGCGACGTTGGGGGGGCGACCGCGCACCCGCAGCCCGGTGCGCGCGATGCCTGCGCCCGGGCGGACGCGTCTGCTCCGCATTTGCATTCGTTCATGCCGTGTGACGACTCGCGCCGATGCGCGCGACGGCACGCCGCGCCGTTCGAGTGGCTGGATCCTGCGTTCGTCGCCGCGGGTCCGTGGTCTCGCCCGGACGGCTTGTGCGCCGACGCAGCCAGCGGCGAAAATGGCGGATCGTTTTCGAGCGGGAGTTGGCTCCATGAAGGCGCGCGCAACGGCGATCCTCTCTGCCACGGTCGCCGTGGTCCTCGCATCGAACGCCTTCGCGGCAACCCCGCCGGCCGACCCGGTCGACGGCGTCGACCAGTTGCGCGCGCAGGAGCTCAGCGGCTGGGACGGCCGCATGGATCGCGTGACCACCCGCGGCGGCAGCGTGGAATTCATCTGGAACGACGACCTGCTGGGGATCCTCGGCCTGCAGCGCGCCGGTGATCCCGCGCAACGCTCGGTCACGGTGCCCCTGGGCGCGGCCAGCCGCTTCGACGTCGACGCCCGGCGCGAGAGCGTGCGCGGCATCGCCGGTGGCGAGGTCGGCCTGGCTGGCGATATCGTGTTCAGCACCGGCCGCGGGCGCATCGTGGTGGAGGCGCCTCGACTGGTGGTGCGCCCGGGCGATGCGCTGCGCATCGATGTGATGGGCAAGGATGGGCAGGTGCTGCTGTACGTCGACCGCGTGATGTACGAGCTCCTCGACGACGGCCAGCGGTTCTACATCCGCAGCGCCGACCTGCGCGTCGCGCCGGCGCTGGCCGCGCGGATCGGACGTCCGGAGTCCGTGGACCTGGCGATCGCCGAGCTCAAGGTGATGACCGCGGTCGCGGCGCGCGCCGGCGGCAGCGAGCCCTATGCCTGCGGCGACCCGAACTGGCCGGGCGAGTCGGTGCCCGGCGGCGGCGGCGCGCGCTACCAGGCCGACGTCTTCATGCAGGCCTTCAGCGGGCAGCTGTCGCGTTGCCGCGCGACGCCTGCCGGCGGGGCCTGCGACGGCCCCGGCGGCGCCACCGACGGCGACGTCGTCTACACGCCCTCGTCGACCCTGATCAACAACATCGCCAACGGCAGCATCGTGGCGACGATTCCCGGCGATCCGCTCGGCACCAGCACCACGGCCCACACCGCGGACGTCGAGTGGGACCAGAAGTTCACCAACTCGGCGAGCGGGCCCTATGCGAGTCCCGACCAGCACCCGTACCTTATCTGGAACCTGTACCGCCTCGACACCGACGGCAGCATCACCCAGGTCGGTCGTTCGGGCGTCAAGCACGCATTCCTCACCACCAACGTGGGGAGCGGCTGCGAGAGCTGCAACGGCAACCACGTGCTGGGACGCCAGTGCGGCGATACCTACGGCACCGGCAACAACGACAGCAACAGCGACCTCGGGCCGCGGCGTGAGTTGCTGCCGGCGGCCGGCTTGTGGGGCCGCTGCGGCTCGATCTACGACACCAATTGCGACGGCGTATCCAACCCGTCGGGCAACACCAGCTACGACCAGCGCCTGATCGTGAAGGAGTCGGCGCTCGATGCGGCCGCGAATCCCGGCGCGACTTACCAGTTCGAGTCCTGGTACATCGTTCGCGACGACATCAACATCTACAACACCATGGCCAGCCGGCCCTTCACGCCATCCTGGAATGGCGCCAGCTGGACCGCCGCCAACGGCAGCCCGTTCCGCCTCGGACCGGCGCTGGACCGTTGGATCGACGCCGGCGTCGCCGCGGGCGACCTCACCCGCAATGTCGAGCTGGTGGCGCCCGAGGGGCGCGCGAAGGTCGCGGTGCGGGTCGACGATCTCGGCAATGGCAGCTGGCGCTACCACTACGCGCTGATGAACTTCGACTTCGCGCGCGGCGTGACCCAGGGCAGCGAGCCGAACCTGCGCGTCGTGCGCAACGATGGTTTCAACCGCTTCGCGGTCCGCGTCGGTGCCAGCGCCACGATCTCGCAGATCGCCTATGCCGACGGCGATCCCGCGCGCGCCGACTGGATCGCCACGCAGACGGCCAGCGGCATCGAGTGGGCCGCGCCGGATGCCGCGGCGAGCCAGAACTGGGGCGTGATGGCGCGCTTCAGCTTCGTGGCCAACCAGGCGCCGGTGGATGGCGCCACCGCCACGCTGGGCGTGACCGAAGCCGGCACGCCGGCCAGCTACGACGTGGCCACTGTGAAGGCCGGCGGTGCCGCAACGCCCAGCGCGCCCGATCTCGTCAACGACAGTGGCCGCTCGAGCATCGACAACATCACCAATGCCGCGGACCCGATCTTCACTGGCACCTGCCAGAGCGGCGATTCCATCCAGCTGCGCAATGGGGCCAGCGACGTGGGCGCCCCCGTGGCATGCACCAGCGGCAACTACCTCATCACCATCGCCGGCCTGGCCGAGGGCAGCTACAACCTTGCCGCGCGGGGTTCGCTGGGCGCTGACCTGAGCGCGCCCAGCGCGGCGGTGGCGGTGGTCGTCGATCGCACCGCGCCCGCGGCACCCGCGATCACCGGCCCGGCGGCGATTCCGTCCATCGCGGTGACGGTGACCGGCACCGGCGGCGAGGCCAGTGCGGAATTGCGCCTGTTCGACGGCGCGGTTCAGGCCTGCTCGACCATCCTCGCCGGTGCGGGCAACTGGAGCTGCAATGCCACCCTGGCAGGCCCGGGCCTGCGCACGGTCGTGGCACGCCAGACCGATGCCGCTGGCAACGTCGGCGCGGACTCCGCCGGGTTCGACATCGACGTGTCGGGCTTCATCTTCGCCAACGGCTTCGAGACGCCGGTCCTTCAGTGAGCAGGTGGTTCGCGTTGCGCCTGCCGGCGCGAGCCGGTCGGCGCGTCTTGACGATCCTTGCCGCGTGCCTCGTTGCGACAGCGGCGAACGCCGTCGCAGCCGGAGGTCCGGCTGATTTCACCCTGCACGGTACCCAGCCCGGCCTGGCGGTGCCGATGGACGGCTCCACCGATTGCCTCAACTGCCACGGCGGGTTCTCCGGCGCCGACCGCAGCTTCATGCCGCACTCGACCTGGAGCGGCTCGATCATGGCCAACGCGACCCGCGACCCGTTGTTCTGGGCCGCGCTGGACGTCGCCAACCACGACCTGCCGGGCGTCGGCGACTGGTGCTTGCGCTGCCACACGCCTTCGGGCTGGCTGGCCGGACGCGCGGGCAAGAATGCCCAGGGCATCGTGGTCGCGGGCGGCGAGACCGGCTGCCGCCTCACCGGCGACCACGACGACTACGAGAACTACGACTCCGAATTCAACGGCAACGACTACGGCGGCGTGAGCTGCCACCTGTGCCATCGCCAGCAGGCCAACGGCACCTTGCCCGCGGGCGTGCGCCGGGACAGCGGCAATCTTTTCATCGACGACAGCCTCGATTGCGAGGGCAGCGGATTCGGCCCGTGCCGGATCGGGCCCTATCGTTATCCCGAGGAAGGCATCTCCGCACCACCGCACGTCGCTGCGTATTCTGCCTTCGTCAAGCGCGGCGAGTTCTGCGGCAGTTGCCACGACGTCACCACGCCGATCCTGGCCAGCGGGCCGGCGGTGACGCTCAAGGACGCAACCGGGGCCGACACCGGCATCCCGTTCCCGGTCGAGCGCACCTACAGCGAATGGCGCGCCAGCGCCTACAACGACCCGATCTTCGTCGACGGATTCGCGCCTGAGGAGCCGCGCGGCGACCTGGCCCGCTTCGGCCGGACCTGCCAGTCCTGCCACATGGCCTCCAGCACCGACCCGCTTGCGCGGGCCTGCCAGCAGAATGCGCCGGGCTCGCGCACCGGCAACCTGCCGGTGCATGAACTGGTCGGCGCCAACGCGTGGATCACCGGCGTGATCGGCATGCTCTATGGCGGCCCGGACGGCCTCAACCGCGAAGCCGAGTTCGCGCGCTCGGTGCAAGCCGCGAACGACATGTTGACCTTGCGCAGCGCCGACCTGGCGCTGGCGCTCGATCCGCTCGCCGGTGGCGCGCAGTCCCTCACCGCCCGCGTGCGCGTGACCAACCTCAGCGGCCACAAGTTGCCGACCGGTTACGCCGAGGGGCGGCGCATGTGGTTGCAGGTCGAGGCCAGCATCGGCGCCGGGCCGCCATTCTGGCGCAGTGGCGACTACGACGAGGCCAGCGGCACACTGACCGAGGATGCGCAGGCCAAGGTCTACGAAATCCAGCAGGGCATCTGGAATGCCAGCAGCGGCGAATGCGCGATCAGCGATGCGCTGGGGCGCAAGGTCTTCCACTTCGCCACCAGCGATTGCATCCGCAAGGACAACCGCATCCCGCCGCGCGGTTTCCGTGGTGGCGCCGACCCGGAGCTGCGCCCGGTCGGGCAGGTGTATCCGGAAACCAGTCCGGGTTCGGGCGTGCTGGTCGACTACGACGACACGGTCTACGCGATCCCGCTGCCGCCGGGCACCACGGGCGCGGTCACGGTCAACGTGCGCCTGCGCCACCAGGTGGCGACGCGCGAGTACGTGGAGTTCCTGCGCAACGAGGCCGTCGACTACGCCTTCCCGAGCGAGAACGCCTTGTGCGCGCCATTCCGCGCGCCGCTGGAAACCGGGCCGCGCACGCAGAGCCGCGGCCAGTTCATGTACGAGCTGTGGACCAACAACGGGCGTTCGCCGCCGGTGACGATGCGGACGGCGGTGGCGACGAGTACCAGCCCCTAGCGGGCGGGGTGCGGGGCGTCATCGGGATCCCGCATCAATGCCCAGCCACGGGCTGTAGGGGATGAGGCCATCGGCAACCTGGATCCCGGCTCATCGTGCATCCATGCACTGGCCGGGATGAGGCCATCCTGGCCTCACTTCATGCGGTAGGTGATGCGGCCTTTGGTTAGGTCGTAGGGGGTCATCTCGACCTTGACCTTGTCGCCGGTGAGGATGCGGATGTAGTTCTTGCGCATGCGGCCGGAGATGTGGGCCGTGATCACGTGACCGTTCTCGAGCTTCACGCGGAACATGGTGTTGGGAAGGGTTTCCTGTACGGTCCCTTCCATTTCGATCTGGTCGTCTTTGGCCATCGGGGCACTTCAGCTGCGGCCGGGCGGCCGCGAAGCGCGGGATTGTGGCACGCCGACGCCGGTGCGGGAAGCGGCATCGGCGCCGGCATCGGCGAGTTCGGCCGGCGCGATGCGGGGAAAACGTTCGGCCCAGTTGCCGGAGGGAAAGGGCGCCGCGGCCAGTTCGCGGGCGCTGGCCAGGAACTCGGCGCGGGGCATCAGGGTGGCGCCGAGCGTGTGCAGGTGGGCGGACGAGACCTGCGCGTCGATCAGCGGAAACCCCCAATGCGAAAGCGCCCGGGCCAGCGCGAGCAACGCCACTTTCGACCCGCCGGGCAAGCGGCTCACCATGGATTCGGCGTAGAACATGCGCCCCAGGACCACGCCGTAGAGGGCGCCGGCCAGCGCCGGCCCTTCGCGCACCTCGATCGAATGGGCATGCCCGAGGCGGTGCAGCGCGACGTAGGCGGCACGCATCTCGGCGGTGATCCAGGTCCCTTCGCCCTCGCCGCGCGGCGCGGCGCAGGCGTCGATCACGCCCTCGAAATCGCGGTCCGCTGCGATGTCCCAGTCGCATTTGCGCAGCCACGCGCGCAGCCGTCGCGGCACGTGCATGGCCGCGGTGTGGAACACGCAGCGCGGGTCGGGCGACCACCACAGGATCGGTTCCCCGGGGCTGTACCACGGGAAGATCCCGAGCCGGTAGGCGCGCAATAGCCGTTCCGGTTCGAGCCCGCCGCCGGCGGCCAGCAGGCCGTTGGGACGCGCCAGCGCGCGGCTGACCGGCGGGAACGGGGCATCGGCTTCGGGCGCAAGCCAGGGCAACGCGAGTTTCATGCCGCGCGCTCCGCGTACGGCGAGTGCGCCAGCACCGATTGCTCGTAGCGCGCGACCCAGGCGCGCTCGCGCGCGACCGCGCTGGCGACCGCGGTACGCAGGGCGGGATCGCGCAGCCAGTGGAAGGAGCGGGTGCGCACTGGCAGGAAACCGCGCGCGACCTTGTGCTCGCCCTGCGCGCCAGGCTCGAAGCGCGCCAGGCCGCGCGCGATCGCCAGTTCGATGCCTTGGTAGTAGCAGGTCTCGAAGTGCAGCCCCGGCGCCAGCGCGTCGCTGCCCCAATAGCGGCCATAGAGCACTTCGTCGCTGGCGAGGAACAAGGCCATGCAGCGCGCGCCATCGGCGCGCGTGCCCATGACCACGATGAACCGCGGCCCGAGCGCGGGCGCGAGGGAGGCGAGGAATGCGGGGGTCAGCGCGGCCACGTTGCCCTTGGCTTCGAAGGTATCTGCATAGAGCCGATGGACTTCCGCGAGTTCCGGAGCGCCGATCCCGCTGCCATCGTACTGCGCGAACTGCCAGCCTTCCGCCCGCACCTTCGCGCGTTCGCGGCGGATCTCCTTGCGGCGCTTGGAGTTCAGGGCGCCGAGGAAGGACTCGAAGTCCGGGTAGCCGTGGTTCGCCCAGTGGAACTGGATGTCCTCGCGCTCCAGCCAGCCGGCGTCGCGCAGCACCCGGGCGTCCTCGCTTTCGACGAAGTTGACGTGCGCGCCCGACCAGCGCGCCGCCTCGGCCATGTCGCGCAGCGCGTCGACCAGCGTCGCGCGCGCCGCGGCGTGGCGTGGATCGACCAGCAGGCGCGGCCCGGGCACCGGCGAGTAGGGCACGGCGGCAAGCAGCTTGGGGTAGTACTTGCCACCGGCCCGCTCGTAGGCATCGGCCCAGGCGTGGTCGAAGACGAACTCGCCGTGCGAATTGGCCTTGCGGTAGGCCGGTACCGCCGCGACCAGGGTATCCCCATCCCACAGGCCCAGGTGGTGCGGACGCCAGCCCAGGCGCTCGCGCAGGCAGCCGTGGCGCTCCAGCCCGGCGAGGAAGTCGTGGCTGACGAAGGGGTTGCGCCCCGGCGCCAGCGTGTCCCAGTCGGCACGCGGGATCGCGCCGAGGTCCGGCAGGACCCGCAGCGTGGTCATGGCCGCGGTATGCGTCGGCGCCGCGGACGGCCCGGATCGCAGCAAGCGCGCTGGTGCAGCCGGATCATGCCGGTCGCGCCAATCCGACGCGGTGCCGGGACTTCAGTGCCCGCCGGCGTCGAGGTACTTCTCGGCATCGAGCGCGGCCATGCAGCCGAAGCCGGCCGAGGTGATGGCCTGGCGGTAGACCTGGTCGGCGACGTCGCCAGCGGCGAAGACGCCCGGCACGCTGGTCGCGGTGGCATTGCCGTCGAGGCCGGCGCGGATGCGGATGTAGCCATTCTTCATCTCGAGCTGGCCCTCGAAGATGCCGGTGTTCGGGGTGTGGCCGATGGCGATGAACACGCCGGTCACCGCGAGTTCGCGCTTGCTGCCGTCGGCCGTGCTGACGATGCGCACCCCGTTGACGCCACTGTCGTCGCCCAGCACCTCGTCGACGGTGTGGTTCCAGACCAGCCGGACCTTGCCCTGGCGTTCGCGCTCGAACAACTTGTCCTGCAGGATCTTCTCGCTCTTGAGCTTGTCGCGCCGGTGCACCAGGGTGACCGTGCGGCAGATGTTGGACAGGTACAGCGCCTCTTCGACCGCGGTATTGCCGCCGCCGATCACCGCCACGTCCTGCTCGCGGAAGAAGAAGCCGTCGCAGGTGGCGCAGGCCGACACGCCCTTGCCGCGGAAGGCCTGCTCCGAGGGCAGGCCGAGGTACTTGGCGGAGGCGCCGGTGGTGATGACCAGCGCGTCGCAGGTGTATTCGCTGCTGTCGCCCTTGAGCCGGAACGGGCGCGCCGAGAGGTCGGCCTCGATGATGTGGTCGAAGACCATCCGGGTGGCGAAGCGCTCGGCATGGCGCTTCATGCGCTCCATCAGTTCGGGACCCTGCAGCCCCTCGACATCGCCCGGCCAGTTGTCGACGTCGGTGGTGGTCGTGAGCTGGCCGCCCTGTTCGAGGCCCGTGACCAGCACCGGCTTGAGGTTGGCGCGCGCGGCGTACACGGCGGCGCTGTAGCCGGCGGGACCGGAGCCGAGGATCAGGAGGCGGGCGTGCTGGGTCATGTATACTTCTCGTGGTTTCGGGAGGGCGGCGCGAACGGCGCCGACGGTGCCGCGAGGGGTTGCAGTCGCGAGGGTTTCAGGATGGGGTGGCCCCGCCCCGGAATCAAGCCGCTACCCGGAACGGGCACCGAATGACCAGCGCCGCGATTGCGGCGTTTTCTTTATGCACGCCCCCCCGCAGCGATCCGTCAGGAGATCGACGCCATGCGCATCGGAATTCCCCGCGAGACCAAGACCCTGGAAGGGCGAGTCGCCCTGGTGCCGGCCGCCTGCGCCGACCTGGTGCGGCGTGGTTACGAAGTCTGGGTCGAGGCCGGGGCAGGGCTCAAGAGCGGCTTCGGCGACGGCGACTACACCCGGGTGGGCGTGAAGATCGCGCCGGATGCCGCGGCCCTCTACGAGAAGGGCCAGCTGATCGTCAAGGTGAAGGAACCGATCGCCGGCGACCTCCAGCACCTGCGCAAGGACCACCTGCTTTTCTGTTACCTGCACCTCGCGCCGGAACCTGAACTGACCAAGCGCCTGCTGCAGATCGGCCTCACCGGCATCGCCTTCGAGACCGTCGAGCTCGACAACGGCGACCTGCCGCTGCTCGCGCCGATGTCGATCATCGCCGGCCGCATCGCGATCCAGATCGGCACCCACCTGCTGCACCAGCCGGCCGGGGGCAAGGGCAAGCTGCTCGGCGGCCTGCCCTCGACCGAGCGCGGCAAGGTGGTGGTGCTGGGCGCCGGCGCGGCGGGCGGCAATTCGGCCGAACTGGCCGCTTCCGGCGGCGCCAACGTGGTGGTGTTCGAGAAGCGCCAGGACCGCATGGCGCAGATGATGGCGCTGGGTTCCAACGTCACCACGCTGTATCCCTACGAGGAAGCGGTGGCGCGCGAGATCGCCAGCGCCGACCTCGTGATCGGCGCGGTGCTGGTGACCGGGGCCAAGGCGCCGCACGTGATCACGCGCGCGATGGTGGCCGGGATGGAGCCGGGTTCGGTCATCGTCGACATCTCGGTCGACCAGGGCGGCTGCGCGGAGACCACGCGTCCCACGACCTATGCCGACCCGACCTACGTGGTCGATGGCGTGACCCATTTCGCGGTCACCAACATGCCGGGCGCGGTGCCACAGACTTCCTCGCATGCGATTTGCGCCGCGATCCTGCCCTTCGTGCAGAAGCTCGCCTCCGGCGACTGGCGCGACAACCGGCCGCTGGTGCGGGGCATCAACGTCGAGAATGGCCAACTGGTCCATCCGGCATTGAAGGACATGGTCTGATAAGCTAAACGCTTCATAGCGTTACGCACGGTTCAGAAGGTAAAATCTCACGGTGGGGCGCAGCGCCAAAGACGTATCAGCGGTTGCCGAAGGCAACACCCTCGAAAGGCGGCTGCGCGAAGCCGCCGTGCTGCTGCTGCTGCCGTTGATCGCGTACCTGGCCCTGTGCCTGGGCAGCTACGATCCGGCCGACCCGGGTTGGTCGCACGATGCCGGCGACGCCCCGGTGCGCAACCTCGGCGGCGCGATCGGCGCCTGGGTTGCCAGCACCCTGCTGGTGTTCCTCGGTATTGCCGCCTGGCTGATCCCGCTGGTCCTGGGCGTGGTCGGATGGCGGCTGCTGCGCGGCGACCGCGGGCAGGGGCTGGCGATCGAGCCACCGCTGCGCCTGATCGGCATCGTGGCCCTGCTGGTCAGCAGCGCCGCCCTCGCGCACCTGCATTTCGGCACCAGCACCTCGACCTTGCCCGAACAGGCGGGCGGGGTGCTGGGCCAACTGGTCGCGCGGCTGCTGGTATCCGGCTTCGGCGAGGTCGGTGCAACCCTGTTCCTGCTGGCGCTGGCGCTGGTGGCGTTGACCCTGGCGGCTGGCGTGTCCTGGTTCCGGGTCATGGACCGGCTCGGCGCCCTGGCGATCGCGCTGGCCGCGGGCAGCGTGGTCGCGCTGCAGCGCCTGCGCGAGTGGAATGCGGGGCGCAAGGCCCGCGGCGAGCGCGAGGAGGTGCGCAAGGTCGACGTGGTGCGCCAGACCCGGCGCGAGCCGATCCGGATCGAGCCCAAGATCGAGCCGATCGAGAAGAGCGAGCGCGCCTCGCGCGAGCTGCAGATCCCGCTGTTCGCCGCGCTGCCGCGCGGTTCGCTGCCGCCGCTGTCGGTGCTCGATGAACCGAAGCAGCAGGTCAAGGGCTATTCGCCCGAGACCCTCGAGGCGCTGTCGCGCCAGGTCGAGCTCAAGCTCAAGGATTTCCGCATCGACGCGCAGGTGGTCGGCGTCTATCCGGGGCCGGTGATCACCCGCTTCGAGATGGAGCCGGCGGCCGGCGTGCGCGGCAGCCAGATCTCGAACCTGGACAAGGACATCGCCCGCGGCCTGTCGGTCGTCAGCGTGCGCGTGGTCGACGTGATCCCGGGCAAGACCGTGATCGGGCTGGAAATTCCCAACGCCAACCGCGAGACCGTGTACCTGTCGGAAATCCTGCGTTCGAAGGAATACGACAAGTCGAGCTCGCCGATCTCCCTGGCGCTGGGCAAGGACATCGGTGGCCGGCCGGTGGTGGTCGACCTCGCGCGCATGCCGCACCTGCTGGTCGCCGGAACCACCGGTTCGGGCAAGTCCGTGGCCCTGAACGCCATGGTCCTGAGCCTGCTGTACAAGGCCAGCGCCAACGACGTGCGCGTCCTGATGATCGATCCCAAGATGCTGGAACTGTCGGTCTACCAGGGCATTCCGCACCTGCTGGCGCCGGTGGTCACCGACATGAAGGACGCCGCCAACGCGCTGCGCTGGTGCGTGGCCGAGATGGAGCGCCGCTACAAGCTGATGTCGGCGGTAGGCGTGCGCAACCTCGCCGGCTTCAACCGCAAGGTCAAGGACGCGCAGGAAGCGGGGCAGCCGCTGCTCGACCCGCTGTTCGTGGCCCGCCCCGACCAGCCCGGCGCCAGCGCGCAGCCGCTGGAGACGCTGCCGCTGCTGGTGGTGCTGATCGACGAATTCGCCGACATGATGATGATCGTCGGCAAGAAGGTCGAGGAACTGATCGCGCGCCTGGCGCAGAAGGCGCGCGCCGCCGGCATCCACCTGATCCTCGCCACCCAGCGGCCCTCGGTCGACGTGATCACCGGCCTGATCAAGGCCAACATCCCGACCCGCATCGCGTTCCAGGTCTCGAGCAAGATCGACTCGCGCACGATCCTCGACCAGTCGGGCGCCGAGACCCTGCTTGGCCACGGCGACATGCTCTACCTGCCGCCCGGCACCGCCACGCCCGAGCGCGTCCATGGCGCCTTCGTCAGCGACGAGGAGGTGCATCGCGTGGTGGCGCACCTCAAGTCGCACCAGGGCGGGCCCGAGTACGTCGATGGCGTGCTCGACGACGTGCAGTCGCTCGGCGACGGCACCATCGTCGGCCCGACCGGATTGCCCGAGGCCGGCGCCGAGGGCAGCGGCGGCGAGCTCGATGAACTCTACGACCAGGCCGTGCGCGTGGTGACCGAGACCCGGCGCGCGTCGATCTCCGGCGTGCAGCGGCGCCTGAAGATCGGCTACAACCGCGCCGCGCGGCTGATCGAGGAAATGGAGGCGCAGGGCGTGGTCAGCCCGCCCGAGCACAACGGCAACCGCACGGTGCTGGCGCCGCCGCCGCCGCGCGACTGAGTCGCCGCGCTGGCACGCCACTCCCGAGGTGGCCGCGTTCAGCGAACGCGCGCCATGATGGGCCCGAATCCCCGCCCCGGTAAGTCCCCGTGATCTCCCGTTGCCTCGCCATTGCCCTGCTGCTGCCGCTGTCGCTGCCGGCCGTCGCCGCCGGTCCCGCGCGTGAGCGCCTCGATGACTTCGCCCGCGGCCTCGACGGCTTGCAGGGCCGTTTCACCCAGGTCGTGCATGACGCCAACGGCATCCTGCAGGAGCGGTCGGAGGGGCAGGTCGCGTTGCGCGCGCCGCGCCAGTTCCGTTGGGAATACGAGGCCCCTTATCCGCAACTGATCGTGGCCGACGGCAGCAATGTCTGGGTCCACGACCTCGACCTCGAACAGGTGACGGTGCGCAGCCAGTCGGCCGAGGAGTCGCAGAGTCCCTTGACCGTGCTGACCGACCTGGCACTGCTGGAGCGCGACTACCGGTTGTCGGAGGCCGGCGAGTCCGAGGGCATCGCCTGGCTGCGCCTCGAGCCCCGCGCGGCTGAAGCCCCGTTCGAGCGTTGCGACCTCGGATTCGACGCGGCCCGGGGACTGGTGTCGATGCGCCTGCTCGATGGATTGGGCCAGCGCAACGAGATCCGTTTCGCCGACTGGATCCGCAACCCGGCATTCGCGGCCGACGCATTCACCTTCACCGTCCCCGAAGGTGCGGACCTGATCGGCGAGCCGGTCCAGGCCGCGCAGGCCTTCCCGATCCGGGACTGAGGTCCTGCCGGTCCCCCGGCACCGCGACTCGCCCCCGGGAGAGCGGCTTCAGCCGCGATCCGCGGTTCCCCGGGCCGCGGCTGAAGCCGCTCCCGCGATACTGCTGGCATCATGGGCGCATGAGCCGCCGCGCCGCCAAGCCTGCCAGCGCCACCCTGTTCGCGCCGCCCGCCGGCATGAGTCCGCTGGCAGAGCGCATGCGGCCGCGCGAACTCGACGAGATCGTGGGCCAGGAGCGGCTGCTGGGTCCGGGCACGGCCTTGCGCCGCGCGATCGAGGCCGGGCAAATGCACTCGATGATCCTGTGGGGGCCGCCGGGCTGTGGCAAGACCACGCTCGCGCTGCTGCTGGCGCGCTACGCCGACGCCGAGTTCGAATCGATGTCGGCGGTCCTGTGCGGCCTGCCGGAAGTGCGCGAAGCGGTGGCGCGGGCGCAGGCGCGCGCGGATGCCGGGCGCCGCACGGTGCTGTTCATCGACGAGGTCCATCGCTTCAACAAGGTGCAGCAGGACGCCTTCCTGCCCCACGTGGAGCGCGGCACCCTCATCCTGGTCGGCGCCACCACGGAGAACCCCTCGTTCGAGCTCAATTCCGCGCTGCTGTCGCGCTGCCGCGTGCACGTCATGGACGCGGTGCCGGCCGCGGCCATCGAGGCGGCACTGCGGCGGGCGCTGGACGACAGCCGGCACGGCCTCGGCGATCGCGGGCTGGTGGTCGACCAGGCCACGCTGGGCGAGATCGCGCGCGCTGCCGACGGCGACGTGCGCCGCGGCCTGACCCTGCTTGAGATCGCGGCCGACCTCGCGCGCGAGGGCCGCATCGATGCCGCCACCCTGGCGCAGGTGCTGGCCGACCGCAGCCGCCGCTTCGACAAGGGTGGCGAACAGTTCTACGACCAGATTTCCGCGCTCCACAAATCGGTGCGCAGCTCCGATCCGGATGCCGCGTTGTACTGGTTCACGCGCATGCTCGACGGCGGCTGCGACCCGCACTACCTGGCGCGGCGCCTGGTGCGCATGGCGATCGAGGACGTTGGCCTGGCTGATCCGCGCGCGCTGGCACTGGCAGTCGACGCATGGGCGGCCTGGGATCGCCTCGGCAGTCCCGAGGGCGACCTGGCCCTGGCCGAGGTGGCGATCTACCTCGCCCTGGCGCCACGCAGCAACGCCGCCTATGTCGCCTTAGGGGCGGCGCGTGGCGACGTGCGCGAGCATGGCACCCAGCCGGTGCCGATGGCGCTGCGCAACGCACCCACCCGCCTGATGAAGGAACTCGGTTATGGCCAGGGCTACCAGTACGACCATGGGATCGAGGGCGGCGTGGCGCTGACCCAACAATGCTTGCCGGAGATCCTGCGCGACCGCAGCTACTACCAGCCCGCCGAGCAGGGGCTCGAGATCCGCCTGCGCGAGAAGCTGGACGCGCTGCGCGCTGCGCGCGTCGCGGCGCGCGCTGCCGCCGGCGCGCGGCAAGGCGATCAAGGCCCGTGAGCGCTTCGAGCTGGCCGCACTTCCTCGTGGTGGGCTGCGGTGGCGCGGCGGGCGCGATGTTGCGCCATGCGACCAACCAGTTGTTCATCGCGCGCGGCTGGTACGGCATCCCCGCGGCCACGCTGCTGGTCAACGTGGCTGGCTGCCTGCTGGGCGGGCTGGTGCTGGCCTGGCTGGACACCCGGGGACCCGGCGCGCCGCTCTGGCGCAGCCTGTTGTTGACCGGTTTCCTCGGCGGGCTGACGACGTTTTCCGCGCTGGGCATCGAGCTGTGGCAATTCCTGCGCGCCGGTCGCCTGGATCTCGCCCTGTGGGGCACCGCGGTCCACGTCGGCCTCGGCCTGGTGGCCGTTGCGGCCGGCTTCGCGCTGGGGCGCGCGCTCTGGCCGGGCGTGCCTGCCTGACCAGGCGCCGCCGGGGTTGCCACCCGGCCACGACGCGACTAGCGTTGCGCGCAGTCCGGGGAGTGGAGGTGGGCCATGCGCGTGTTGATCGCCGCCCTGCTGGGTGGCCTGGTGGTTTTCCTATGGGGCTTCGTGTCGCACGTGGTGCTGCCGGTGGGCGACATGGGCATGCGCCAGCCGGCCAACGAGGACGTCGTGCTGGAGGCGATCAAGACCGGGCTGGGCGCCGAGGGCGTCTACTACCTGCCGTCGATCGCGCCGGACAAGATGGACGATGAGGCGGCGAGCAAGGCCTGGGCCGAGAAGTCCAAGGCCAGCCCGTACGTCTTCATCGTCCATCGCAGCGGCGGTTACGACCCGTCGGCCATGGGCCCGAACCTCGCCACCGAGTTCGTGACCAACGTGCTGTCCGCGCTGGTCGCGGCGCTGGTCGCGGCCAGCCTCTCGCTGGGCTTCGGCGGCCGCGTGCTGATGATCACCGGCATGGGGCTCTTCGCCTTCCTCTCGGTCAACGTGCCGCAGTGGAACTGGTACCACTTCCCGACCGACTTCACGCTGGGCCAGTTCGTCGGCCACGTGGTGGGCTGGTTGCTGGGCGGCATCGCCATCGCCTGGTGGCTGGGCCGCGGCAGCCGCTGA
>JAGOEZ010000316.1 GCA_017997455.1 Lysobacterales bacterium
TGTGTTCGCCACCGGGGCGATGGATGGCCTGCGCGTCGACGTCGATCTCCAGCGCCTCGCCAGCCGACTGCAGCAGCCGTTCGTGCGCCGCCGGTTCGACCACCAGGGCGAGCAGGCCGTTCTTGAGGGCGTTGTTGCGGAAGATGTCGGCGATCGCGCTGCTGATCACGGCCTCCACGCCGAAGTCGAGCAACGCCCACGGTGCGTGCTCGCGCGAGGATCCGCAGCCGAAGTTGTGGCCGCCGACCAGGATGCGCGCCTGCGCCGGGTCGCGCTGGTTGAGGGGCGCGGCCGGATCGAGGCTGCCGTCGGCGCGATGGCGCCAGTCGTGGAAGGCGTGGCGGCCGAGGCCGTCGCGCGTGGTGGTGGTGAGGAAGCGCGCCGGGATGATCTGGTCGGTGTCGATGTTGGCCTGCGGCAGGGCGAAGCTGCGCGAGACGATCCGGTGGATCGGCTTCATGCGGCGGCCTCCTGCGGCAGGTACCGGCGTGGATCGGTGATGACGCCCGCCACCGCGCAGGCCGCCGCGGTCGCGGGACCGGCGAGCACGGTGCGCGCGCCCTTGCCCTGGCGACCCTCGAAATTGCGATTGCTGGTGCTGACCACGAGCTGGCCGGGCTGGGCGATGTCGCCGTTCATGCCGATGCACATCGAGCAACCCGGTTCGCGCCACTCGGCGCCTGCGCCAAGGAACACGGCGTCGAGGCCCTCGGCCTCGGCTTCGCGGCGCACGCGCTCGGAACCGGGGACCACCAGCATGCGCACGCGCGGGTCGACGCGCCGTCCGCGCAGGATCGCGGCGGCGGCGCGCAGGTCCTCGATGCGGCCGTTGGTGCAGCTGCCGACGAAGACCAGGTCGACCGGCGTGCCGGCCATGGCACGGCCCTCGGCCACGCCCATGTAGGCCTGTGCGCGGCGCGCGGCCACGTCGCGCGCGGCAGGGATCGCGGCGTCGATCGCGATCGCGGTGCCGGGATCGGTGCCCCACGTGACGGTGGGTTGCACGGCGCGCGCATCGATCCGCACTTCGCGGTCGTGGCGCGCGCCCTGATCGGAGGCGAGCTTGCGCCACTCGGCGCACGCGGCTTCGAAGGCGGCGCCCGCCGGCGCATGCGCACGCCCGCGCAGGTATTCGAAGGTGGTTTCATCCGGGGCGATGAACCCGGCGCGCGCGCCGGCCTCGATCGCCATGTTGCACAGGGTCATGCGGCCTTCCATCGACAGCGCGCGCACGGTGCTGCCGCGGAACTCGATCACGTGGCCGGTTCCGCCATCCACGCCCAGCGCGCCGATCACGTGCAGGGTCAGGTCCTTGGCCCCGACGCCGGGCGCCAGCGGGCCCTCGATGGTCACGGCCAGCGTCTTCGGCTTGCGCTGCAGCAGGCACTGCGTCGCCAGCACGTGGCCGACCTCGGTGCTGCCGATGCCGAAGGCCAGCGCGCCGAAGGCGCCGTGGGTGGCGGTGTGGCTGTCGCCGCAGACGATGGTCATGCCGGGCTGGGTCCAGCCCAGTTCAGGCGCCATCACGTGCACGATGCCGCGGTCGGGCGAATCCCAACCCGCCAGCGCGACGCCGAATTCGCGGCAGTTGCGCTCCAGTTCCTCGACCTGGGCACGGGTGGCCGCGTTGGCGTAGGGGCGGCTGCCGTCCGCGGACGGCGGCAGGGTAGGGGTCGAATGATCCAGCGTGCCGACGGTGCGGGCCGGCTGGCGCACGCGCAGTCCGCGCTCGCGCAGCACGGTGAAGGCCTGCGGCGAGGTGACCTCATGGATGAGGTGCAGGTCGATGTACAGCACGGCGGGTCGGCCGTCGTCGGGCTGCTCCACGAGGTGGGCGTCCCAGAGCTTGTCGAAAAGCGTGCGGGCGGTCATGGCGGCCTGGCTGTGCTGGGTGGTCGTCGCGGGGACTGGTTCAGGTTCCGGTCGGCGCCAGGCGCGCGGCGCGCGCCCGCTCGGTCGAGGCGATGCGGTTGGCGGCCTCGAGCAAGGCGCGCGCGGAGGCTTCGATCACGTCGGTGCTGAGCGCGCCGCCGCGGTACTCGCGGCCGTCGTGGTGCAGGCGCACGCTGGCCTGGCCCTGCGCGTCGCCGCCGGCGGTGATGCTGCGCACCTGGTAATCCTTGAGCTCGAAGCGCAGGCCTGTCGCGCGCGCAATGGCTTGGGCAATGGCGTCGACCGGCCCATCGCCGCTGGCCGCCTCGCGCATGCGCTGGCCGTTGCCCTCGCGCAGCACCACGCTGGCGGTCGGCGCCGCGCCGGGGCCGATGCCGGTGGAGACCTGCAGCGACTCGAGGTGCCAGGGACCGGTCGCGGCCGGGTCCACGCCCAGGTACAAGGCCTCGACATCGGCGTCGAATACTTCCTTCTTGCGGTCGGCCAGTTGCTTGAAGGCCGTGAACAGCGCATCCATGCCGGCCTCGTCGATGCCGTGGCCCATGCCGGCGAGGCGGTCGCGCAGCGCGGCGCGGCCGCTGTGCTTGCCCAGCACCAGCTGGGTGCCGGGGAAGCCCACGTCCTCCGGCCGCATG
>JAGOEZ010000317.1 GCA_017997455.1 Lysobacterales bacterium
CGAATTCGGTGGTGCCGAGCACGCCGATCACTGCCAGCACCGGCTGGCGCGCCCGCCAGGCCTGGCGCAACAGGCGCGCGACACTGTCGGGTTCGAGGCGCATGTGCGCGTCGACCGCGGCCGGCCATAGTTGCGCATCGCCCAGGCCCAGCAACTGCATGGCCTTGGGCCATGAGTAGTGCGCGGTGCGCGGCGCGATCACGACCGGCGCTGCGAGGCCGTGGCGCGCGAGGAACCCGGCCATGCCCAGGCGCTCGACCCGGGCCGCGGCCAGGCGCGCGCGCAACGCCGCGGCGTCGGGTGCGTGGGCAAGCAGTGCCTCGACCCGCGCCTGCAGCGCCGCGATCCGCGGCCACGGCAGGTTCGCCAGCCGCCACGCGTCGAGGCCGCGGAAGAGACCGGTGAACGCAGGCTCCGCGCCGAGCGCGTCGGCGGCCGCCAGCGGATAGAGGCGCGCGGCCCGGTGCAACCACAGCGCCTCGTAGTTGGCCACGGTGCCGCCCGAGGTGAGGTGTCCATAGGCCGCTGGCGCGCGACGCGAATCGGTGGCATAGCCCACCATGCGCGCGAGTTGCTGCCCGACCTCGACCTCGAGGTCCACGGTCACCGGGCCCGCCTCGGCGCTGACGTTGTTGGGGTTGTAGAGCGTGGTCACCAGCTGCGCCAGCAAGCCGGGCAGCAGCAGGTCCGAGGCCATGTGGCCGACGTAGCGCGGCGAATACAGCGGCACCGAGCGCTTGAGCCTGGCCGACAGCTCGCGCAGCGCCTGCTCCATGCGCGCGACCGCGGCGAGGTAGTCGGGCGCGAGTTGCTCCGCCGCGCCGATCACCGGCGGATCCTCGGGATGGAAATTTCGGCGCCAGTAGACGTGGTCGCGCAGGAAGGCGACGAGCAGGCGCTCGAGCGTGGCCTCGTTCTCGGCCGCGGCGCCGAGGAACCAGGGCGCGAGGAAGTCGGACGACGCAGCGACGCGCCGCCGCCGGGACGTGCGGGGAGCAGGCATGGCGCGACATTGCCCGGCCCGCCGCGCGCCCGCCTTGACCGTGGTCAAGTCGCCGCGCGATCCCGCCTCGCGGGCGGGACATCGGGAGCCGGCGGCGCGGCGCAACCGCGCCCCGACCACAGCCCGCCAGGCAGCCCGTGCCGCCATGCGCGGGCCACGCATCGAGCCGCCAGAGCGGCAGCGACGGATCACGACGCGCTACTTCGACGCGGCTACCATTGCCGCATGGATCACCACGCCAGCGCCGACACCCATGCCGCCGTCACCGCCCTGCGACGCGGCGAGGTCATCGGACTGCCGACCGAGACCGTCTACGGCCTCGCGGGCGACGCCGCCAACCTCGCGGCCCTGCAGCGGATCTATGCGCTCAAGGGTCGCCCGCTCGATCATCCGGTGATCGTGCACCTGGGCGACGTGGCGCAACTGGACCAGTGGGCGCGCGAAATTCCTGCAGCCGCGCGCACGCTCGCTGCGCGCTTCTGGCCGGGTCCGCTGACCCTGATCCTGCGACGCAACCCCGGCGTCCCGGACCGGGTAACGGGTGGCCAGGACACGGTCGGGATCCGGATACCGGCGCATCCGCTCGCGCTGGCCGTGCTGCGCGCCTTCGGCGGCGGGTTGGCGGCACCCTCGGCCAACCGCTACGGCCATGTCAGCCCGACCACGGCGCAGCATGTGCGCGAGGAGTTCGGCGACGAACTTGCGCTCGTGCTCGATGGCGGCCCGTGCGCGGTCGGCATCGAGTCGACCATCGTGGACCTCAGCGGTGAGTTGCCGCGGGTCCTGCGCCCGGGGCAGATCGGCGTCGAGGCGATCGGCGCCGCGCTGGGCGGCGCGGTCGCGAGCGGCGCCGCGCCTTCCAGCCCGCGCGTGCCGGGCGCATTGCGCGCGCACTACGCGCCGCGCGCGCCGGCCGAACTGGTGGCACGCGCGGAACTGATGGTGCGCGCCGACCGCAGCCGGCGCGAGGATGAGCACGCGCAGCTGCTCGCGATCGGCACCCTGCCCGCCGGCGGCGAGGGCCTTGCGCTGCCCGCCGATCCGGAGGCGTACGCGCGCCACCTCTATGCCGCGCTGCGCCAGCTCGATGCCGAAGGCGCCGACCGCATCCTGATCGAGGCGCCACCCGCCGACGCGGCCTGGAACGCGATCCGCGATCGCGTGCAGCGCGCCACGGCCGGCACGCCCGCGAGCGACGCCGACGACGCACCCTGATTCCCGGGCGGCGCCCTGCCGTGGACGCGGCAATGCATGTCCATGCCAATCGCGTGCGACGCGCGCGCAATAGGAGCGGCTTCGGCCGCGACCGGTGCCGATCGCGCGCAGAGCGCGCTCCTACAGGGCCGGCTTTGTAGGAGCGCGCTCTGCGCGCGATAGGCACCGGTCGCGGCTAAAGCCGCTCCTGCAGTGCGGGAGTTGCCCAGACGCGGCCCGGCAGAAGCCGGACGGCGGTTCCGCTCAGGTCGTGGCGCGATGCACCGCATGGACCACGCCGGCGCGGCGCACGCGGCGCATGACCTG
>JAGOEZ010000318.1 GCA_017997455.1 Lysobacterales bacterium
GGCGTCGTGTCGCATGGCCTGCGTCATCAGTACGCCAACGACCACTTCGAAGCGGACGCCGGGGGCCCGTCACCGGTGCGTGGTGGGACGGAGCGCCCTCACGGCAACAAGCCAGCCAGGAAGCGCGTCACCAGGGTGCTCGGCCACAACCGCGAACGCGCCAGCACGGGCTATCTGGGTTCCGATGCCGGCCTGCCCGAAGCTGCCAACGATCCTGCCGCTTGATCGATGGCCGTGTCACGCTAACCGCGCACAGGCCACCGGCGCTCGGCAACACTTTCCGGCCAGCTCGGGGGGCTCGCCAAGGACCGATCGGTAGGGTCCGATGCGTCCCTCGTGAGACTTCCCGCCTCTTCGTCGCGGCGGTCTTCGATGCCAAGGCTACGCCAGGCGAGGGTCGAACTCGAACGGGTCGCGTTCCGTCACGAGCGCGACCTCCGCAAGCCTCGGATGCAGGGCGTTGATGATCAGGTTGCTTTCGGCAGGCTCGACGTAGGACGGGATCCACAGCGCCAATTCGGCGCCCGCATCCAGCCATCGATCGCCGAACGTTTGCGTCACGGCCTCGCTGTCGCGCCAGTTGCCCGGCAGTCCGGCGGCTTGCGCGGTCCGAACCACCAGGCCGTCGGGCAGGTCGAGCCGGAACAGTGCCTGCCCGACTGGCGCGATGCCGTTCGCATGCACGCGCTTCTCGAGTTGCGCCAGCGCGCGCGACCCTGCGCAGTAGATCACCCGCCGCGATTCATCACCCTTTCGCAAGCTGTGCCAGCGGCCGGGCGCCAGTGCCGAACCGTACGCTTGATCGACAACGGTCTTCGCGGCGGCCAGGCCGATGCGGAAGACGGCGATGCTCAAGCGGCTGCGCCGTATCGCAGCGCGACGAGCATCGACTGCACCTTGCTCATGCCCCAGGGCGTGCGCGCTCGTCTGAGCGGGGTCTCGCCATCCAGCGAGGGATGCTGCAGCGTCAGCCAGGTCGACGCCTGCGCCGGCGAGCCGAAGACTTCGGTGGCCTGGGTCAAAAGGTCCGTGATCTGCAGTGCCTTCACGGCGGCATCCTGCGGCAACGCAGAACCACTGGCCTTGCGGCGGCTGACCGTCGTTCGATCGATGCCCGCGAAGTCGAGCACGTCGCGCGATTCGAGCCCACTGAAGCCCGCGATGTCGCCCAGGAAGTCAGGGTCCAGACCGTCGGCGACCAGATGTTCCGCAACTTCGGGCGCCATGCGGCATCCGTACGCGTCACCGCCGGGGGACCGGGGTTGGCCGGCGACGGGGAACAGGTCACCGCCCGTCAGCAGCGGCCCACCGCCGCCTTTTCTTCCGTTTTGCCCTGTACCCCCACGCACTGCCAGGTCGGAGCCCTTGCTCGCGCTCCCTGCCCTCGCCGCCAGCCCGTTGATCGCGCTGGTCCACTCGACAAGCGACCTCGCTGGCCGTGGAGGCAGATGCTGGACTGCAGTTGCTGCATGTGCCGTCATGATTCAATCTCCAGAGTCTGTGCGAACGCACGCACATTGTAGTGCGTTTGCACACCTGAAACAAGCGTCTAAACGGCCGCCTGTATGCGGCGCCACTGCTATGCCGCGATTCCGAGGGCGGCGCGGTCGATCAACCGGGCGAGCTCGGCCGTCGGACGCCACTTGCCGCCTTGCGCGATGAAGCGGTCGGCGGCGTCGTGGAGATCCGCGGGATCTTTCCGGGGGGCCAGCACGGGATCGATCACCGAGGCTGCGAGGGCGTACTGCTGCTTCCTGACGCGTTCGATGTCGACCCGACCTTGATCGTCGAATGGCAGGACGAAGTACACACGCCGGACCACCTGGACCGGAACGCGGTCGCGTAGTTCGACGATGATTTCGGCCACGCGCGCGCGCTGACCTGCCAGTTCCGGCATCGAATGGTGAAGCGGGTCTCGCACCAGCCGCTCGAACATGCTGCTCTTCATCCGGACAATCCCGTCCTGTTTGTCGACGAGGTAGCGACGGCAGGAAAGACTCACGGCGCCACCATGGTTCAGTTCGAAGCGTCCGGGCGGTCGCTGAGATCCCAGAGGGTTCCCTGCCAGTTCGAAATGCGGCCCTCGGCATTGCACCGCGGACACGACCAGACAATCGCATCGTCCTGGGCCCGCGCGATCCGGACCTCCACCTTCTTGCACTTGAAGCAGTTCGCAGCAACGACGCCCGTGTCCTCGTAGTCGGTGGCGTAGGCGATCACGCCAGCGTGGAAGTCCGCCATCGCTTTGGCGGGGCCGCGCCGCGGGGCAATGGCGCCCTTGTCGTCGAGGAAGTGTCGTGCGTCGGTGATGTACATGCGGGGTAGCGTTCACGGCGCCCTGGTTGCGCTGGCCTCAAGAATGGCACATCCCGCACGGCGAAGGGCGACAGCGCGCGGCGGGCCCTCAACAAGAGCAAAAGTGTCCGAAGCCTACAAGAGCACACCGCCGCTGGCGGAGATCCACTCTGCGTCGCGGGCTGGTGCAGCTTGGGATGCCGAAGACCTGTCGTTCGCCGGTAC
>JAGOEZ010000319.1 GCA_017997455.1 Lysobacterales bacterium
AGCGCCTCGACCACGGTGCGGCCGAAGGACTCGGGCTTGCCCGAGACCTGCAGCACGACCGCGGCCATGCCGTAGGCATCGACGATGTCCGAGCGCGGCTCGGTGATCGCCACGCGCGCAGCGACGCCGCGCTTCAGGGCGTGGGCCTCGAGCTCGGCGACATAGGCTTCGCGGCCCGGATCGCGCGCGCCCAGCAACCACAGCCCGGCCTCGATGCCATGCGCCTCGCGCAGGCGCGCGAGGACTTCGATCGCGTCGGCGTGGTTCTTGAGCCGGGTGCCGCGCGCCGGCAGCAGCAGCAGCGGCACGCCCGCCAGCGCCGGATGCTGGCGCTCGATGGTCGCGCGCCACTCCGCGCTGGGGCGGTGGCCGCGCGGGAAGGCCGCCGGATCGACACCGCGCGGCACCACGACGAGCTTGTCCGGCTCGACGCCGGCGTAATGCTGCGCGACCCACTGGCGCACGGTCTCGGAAACGCAGATCACGCGCTCGCCCTTCAACAGGATCCCGCTGTAGCGACCCGGCGAGTTGAGTCCGTGCACGGTGGTGATGAAGCGCGGCGGCAGCGGCATGCGCCGCATCGCCAGCCACGCCAGCCACGCCGGCAGGCGCGAGCGCGCGTGCGCCACGTCGGGTTCGAGCGTGTCGAAGATCCGGCGCAGGGTCGCGATATGGCGCAAGGTCCAGGGCCGCTTGTTGCCGATCGGGACCTTGATGTGGCGGCTGCCCTCGTGCTCGAGCTGCTCCACGAGGCGCCCGCCGCCCGAGATCACGAAACTGCGGTGTCCGGCGCGCACCAGCGCCGCGGCGATTTCCAGGGTCGAGCGCTCGGCACCGCCGGAATCGAGCCCGGGCACCAGTTGCACCACGGTCAGGCGCCCCTCCGCGATCTCGGTCGGCAGGAAGGCCTGGGTGCTGGGGGCTGTCGGCATGCGGGTCGTGGCCGCGGGCGCCGCCCGGCCGTCAGTCCTTGAGGACGTAGACCGCGCCGCAGTAGGGGCAGCGGGCGTTGCCGCCGGCCTCGACCGCGAGGTACACGCGCGGATGCGAGTTCCACAACGACATCCCCGGCATCGGACAGGCCAGCGGCAGGTCGGCGCGGGTCACCTCGTAGCGGTTCTCCGCATTGGCGGGGACCAGCTTTTCGGCGGCGGGATCGGGTCTGGGCATGGCGCGGGCAGGGCGGAACTGCGCGGAGTCTAACAGCCCGTCGTCGCGCCAGCGCGGCCGCCGGGGCGGTGCCGGTGCAAGCGCCGCGGCGGCGCGTACAATCGCCCCGTCGCTGCACCCCGCAGCCCCGGAACGAGGGTCGACCATGGACTTCGGCAAGCTGATCGCGCGGGCGAAGAACCTGCTGTTCAGGGCCAACGACGAGTGGCCGGCGATCGCCGCCGAGCCCGCGACGACCGCCTCGATCTATCGCGACTGGATCCTGGTGCTGGCCGCGATCGGTCCGATCGCGGGCTTCATCGGCATGTCCCTGTTCGGGATCTCGATGTTCGGCGTGACCGTGCGCACCGGCGTCGGCATCGGGCTGGCGCAGGCCGTGGTCGGCTACGGCTTCGCGCTCGGCTTCGTGTTCCTGATGGCGCTCATCATCGACGCGCTGGCCGGCAGCTTCGGCGGCGAGAAGAACCCGGTGCAGGCGCTCAAGACCGCGGCCTACGCCAGCACCGCGGCGTGGTTGTTCGGCATCTTCCAGCTCCTGCCGGCGCTGGGCCTGCTCGCGCTGGTCGGCGTGGGCTGGTCGATCTACCTGCTCTACGTCGGCCTGCCGCACACCATGAAGTGCCCGCAGGATCGCGCCGGCGGCTACACCGCGGCGGTGGCGGTGATCTGGCTGGTGCTGAGCCTGATCCTCGGCGTCGTCCTCGGCGCCATGTTCGCGGCCGGACGGCTCGGCGGCGCGGCGCTGTCGCTGTCGAACGCCGGCGGCGATTCGACCGAGGTCACGGTCGATGCCGACAGCGCCCTGGGCAAGCTCGAGGCCTGGGGCAAGGAAATGGAAACGGCCGGGACCAAGATGGAGGCAGCCGAAAAGTCCGGCGACGCGCAGGCACAGGCCGACGCGATGGGGCAGATGATGGGCGCGCTGATGGGCGCCGGCGGCAAGGTCGAGGCGCTGGAGCCCTCGGTGCTGAAGGGTTTCCTGCCCAACACCCTGGGCGACCTGCCGCGCACCAGCTTCTCCGCCGAGCGCAATGCCGCGATGGGCATGCAGATCGCCGAGGCCAAGGCCAGCTACGGCGACGGCGGTGGCCGTTCGCTCGACCTCGAGATCATCGACATGGGCAGCGCCAAGGGCCTGATGGGCATGGCGAGCTGGGCCATGGTCGAGATGGACCAGGAAACCAGTTCCGGCTATGAGCGCGTGCGCAACGAGGGCGGGCGCATGGTGCACGAGAAATGGAACCAGGATTCGAACTGGGGCGAGTACGGCCTGATCGTGGGCCAGCGATTCTCGGTCAAGGTCAGCGGCAACGGCGTCGACATGGACACCATCAAGGAAGCGATCGA
>JAGOEZ010000097.1 GCA_017997455.1 Lysobacterales bacterium
AGGGAGTCCTGCATGCGCGATCGCGCCGAACTGGCCCGCCGGGTGCTGGCCACGATGGACCTGACCAGCCTGGGCGAGGACGACAGTCCCGCCGTGGCGCGCGCGCTGTGCGCCGCCGCGCGCACGCGCCACGGCGCGCCGGCCGCGATCTGCGTGCATCCCGAACTGGTCGCGACCGCGCGCGAGTCGCTGGACGCGCTGGGACTGGCGCAGGTCGCGGTCGCCAGCGTGGCCAATTTCCCCGACGGCGCCGGCGATCCCGCGCGCGCGGTGCGCGAAGTGCGTCGCGCGCTGGCGGCCGGGGCCGGCGAGGTCGACGTGGTGTTCCCCTATCGCGCACTGATGGCCGGCGACGAAGCCTGCGGCGCGACGCTGTTGGCGCGCTGCCGCGAGCTGCACGGCGGCCGCTACGTGCTCAAGGCGATCCTCGAGACCGGCGTGCTGGCGGACCCGGCGCTGGTCGCGCGCGCCAGCGCGATCGCGATCGCGGCCGGTGCGGACTTCATCAAGACCTCGACCGGCAAGGTCGCGGTCAACGCCACGCCGGAGGCTGCCGCAATCATGCTGCGCGAGATCCAGGCGCGCGGCGGCCGCTGCGGCTTCAAGGCCGCCGGCGGCATCCGGACCCTGGATGAAGCGGCGGTCTATCTCGACCTGGCCGACCACATCCTTGGCCCCGCATGGGCCGCGCCGCAGCGCTTCCGCATCGGCGCCAGCAAGCTGCTGGCCGAGATCCAGTCGTTGCTGGACGCTGGTCCCGCATCGCGCCCGGGCTGAGCGCCACCCCGGCCGGGCAGGCCGCGCGAGCCGCTCGCGGCCCGGTGCCGATCGCCGCTACGCTCGCCGCGTTGCTTCCGACCCGGGCGGACCGTGTGAGCCAGAATCGCCATGCCGCGCTGTGGACGCTGGATCCGGCGGTCACGTACCTGAACCACGGATCCTTCGGCGCCTGCCCGGCCGCCGTGCTCGCGTACCAGTCGGCGTTGCGCGCGCGCATGGAGCGCGAGCCGGTGGACTTCCTGGTGCGCGAGCTGCCGGCGCTGACCGCGCAGGCGCGCGCGGAGCTCGCGGCCTTCGTCGACGCCGACCCGGCCGACCTCGTGTTCCTTCCGAACGCGACCGCCGGGATCAATGCCGTGCTGCGCTCGCTGCGCTTCGAGCCCGGTGACGAGCTGCTCACCACCAGCCACGTCTATGCCGCTTGCCTCAAGACCCTGCGCTTCGTCGCGGCGCGAAGCGGCGCGCGCGTGGTGGTCGCGCCGGTGCCGTTCCCGATCGCGGGCGAGGAGGAGGTAATCTCACCGCTGCTGGCCGCGGTCACGCCGCGCACCCGCCTGGCCTTGGTCGACCACGTCAGCAGCCCGACCGCGCTGGTCTTCCCGGTCGAGCGCCTGGTGCGCGAACTGCAGGCGCGCGGCGTCGACGTGCTGGTCGATGGCGCGCATGCGCCGGGCATGGTGCCGCTGTCGCTGGCCGGCATCGGCGCCGCCTACAGCGTCGGCAACGCGCACAAGTGGCTGTGCGCGCCCAAGGGCGCCGCCTACCTGCACGTGCGGCGCGATCGCCAGGCCGCGATCCATCCCGGCGCGATCAGCCATGGCCACGATCCCGACCAGCCCGGTGCGCATTTCCTCGCCGAGTTCGACTGGACGGGCACCACGGACCCGAGTGCGTGGCTGTCGATCCCCGAGAGCCTGCGCCACTTGGGCGGCCTGGTCGAGGGCGGCTGGCCCGGCTTGATGGCGCGCAATCATGCGCTGGCGCTGCAGGCGCGCGAGCTCCTGTGCGAGGCGCTGCAAGTGCCGCCACCGGCGCCGGCGTCGATGATCGGCGCGATCGCCTCGGTCCCGCTGCCAGCCGCGGCCGTCGATTCGCCGGTCGCGTGCCTCGACCACGAGGCGCTGATGGGCTGGTTCCGCCAGCGCGGGGTCGAGACCTGGCTGTATCCCTGGCCCTGCGCCGGCGGCAAGCTGATCCGGATCTCGGCCCAGCTCTACAACGAGCTGCCCGATTTCCGGCGCCTGGCCATCCTGCTGCGCGAGGCGCTGGGTGGCTGAGCCCGGCCACCGGGCGCCGATCGAGGCGCGCCTGGGCACCTTCGACACCGCGATGGTGGTGGTGAGCCTGGTCATCGGCATCGGGATCTTCCGCACGCCGGCGATCGTCGCCCAGCAGGCCGGCAGCGAGGCGCTGTTCCATGCGGCGTGGATCCTCGGCGGGTTGATCAGCCTGATGGGGGCGCTGACCTTCGCCGAGATCGGCTCGCGCCATCCGCGCGCCGGCGGCTACTACCGCGTGGTTGCCGATGCCTACCACCCGATGCTGGCCTTCATGCTCAATTGGGCGCAGGCGCTGATGCAGGGCGCGGGCGCGGCGGGCGTGGCCTTCATCGGCGCCGACTACCTCCTGCCGCTGCTCGGGCCCGCCGCGGCCGGCCTGTCGCCATTGACGCTGGCCTGCACGCTGATGCTGGCGCTGCTGGCGCTCAACGCGCTCGGCATCCGGGTCGGCTCGCGCACCCAGAACGTGCTGTCGCTGCTCAAGATCCTGCTGATCGCGGGACTGGCGGGCGCGGCGCTGCTGCTGGTGCCGCGCGCGCCGACACCGCCGGCCGTGGCGGCGGCGGGATCGCACTACGCGCTGCTGGGCGCACTGATCCCGGTGTTCTACGCCTACGGCGGCTACCACATGACCATGAACCTGGGCGCGGACGTGCGCGATGCGCGGCGCCGCCTGCCGCTCGCGATCACCGTCGGCATGCTGGTCGTGGTCGCGCTGTACCTCACGATCAATCTCGGCTACGTGCGTGCGCTCGGCCTCGAAGGCGTGGCCGGGTCCGAACTCGTGGCCGCGGCGCTGGCGCGCGCCAGCTTCGGGCCGGCCGGCGCGACCGTGGTCTCGCTCGCGATCTTCCTCTCCGCCGCCGGCTTCGTGAACGCGACCATCCTGCAAATGCCGCGCAGCTACTACGCGATGGCCGAGGACGGCGTGCTGCCGCGGATCTTCCTCAAGGTCGACCCGCGGACCCAGGCGCAGCCCGCCGGCCTGTGGTTCTTCGGCCTGACGATGCTGGTGCCGGCCTTCATGCTCGGCTCGTTCGAGCAGTTGCTGAACTACATCATCTTCACCGACGCGATCACGCTGGTGGTGGTCGCATCCACCCTGTTCGTGCTGAGGCGCCGCGGCGTTGGCGGCGAGGGCAGCTTCCGGGTGCCGCTGTATCCGCTCCTGCCGGCGCTGTACCTGCTGTGCCTGGCGGCCGCGGCGGCGTGGATCCTCGCCACGCAGACGCGATTGGCCGTGGCCGGGCTGCTGCTGCTGGCAACCGGGGCGCCGCTGTATGCGCTGGGTCGGCGGATCAACCGTTGAGCGATGTTGGCATGGAATCTGCAACGAAGCCGTCGTATAGGATGGCCATCGAAGACGAGGAATCACCCCCCATGAAGTCCGGCACCAACGTCGCGTCGCGCCTGCTGTCCGCCCTCGCCGCGCTCGCCGCGCTCGCCATCGCGAGCTCTGCAGTCGGCGCCGAGATCCGCATCCGTTCGGACGAGTGGCTGCCCTACAACGGACCGTCGACGCTCAACCCACCGGGCTACATGATCGAGCTGGCCGACGCCATCGCCAAGGCCAACGGCCATACGATCCAGTACTCGCACCTGCCCTGGGACGACGCGATCGCGGCGGTGCGCGCCGGCACCTACGACTGCGTGGTCGGCGCCATGGTCTCGGATGCCGAGGACTTCGCCTTCCCGGCCAGCAGCTGGGGCCGCTCGGACAACCAGTTCTTCGTCCTCGAGGGCACCACCTGGCGCTACACCGGCATCGACAGCCTGGCGTCGGTGCGCCTGGCCGTGATCGAGGGCTATTCCTACGGCGACGAGATCGACGCCTACATCGAGGAGCACAAGGACGATCCGGCGCGCATCCAGGTCGTGTCCAGCCAGGGGCGCGCGGTGATCAACGCGATCTCGCGCATCGTCACCCGCAAGGTGGACGCATTGATCGAGGACGGCAACGTCGCCAACAGCGCGATCGGCCGCCTGCAGCTCACCGGGCGCATCATTCCGGCCGGCAGCACCGGCGACGTCAACGACATCTACATCGCCTGCACCCCGGCCGACCCGCGCGGCCGGACCTATGCGGACATGTTCTCGGCCGGCATCGACCAGCTGCGCGCGTCGGGCGAACTGGCCACGATCCTGGGCAAGTACTCGCTGAGCGACTGGAAGGCGCCCGGCGGCCCCGAATAGGGCCGCGGCGAATCCGGCACCGCCCGCGTGGACCGCACGCGCCGCCACCGCGCGGTCCTCGCAAGTCGTAACCGATGATCAGCGGCTGGATCGCCTGGGTGGCGCCGCTGGCCGTGTTCTCGGTGATGCTCTCGCTCGGACTCATCCTCACCAGCGAGCACGTCGTGACCGCCTTGCGGCGCCCTGCGGTCCTGCTGGCCGTGGTGTTCGCGGCGGTGGTGCCGTTGCCACTGCTAGCGGTGGCCGCGGTGTCATGGCTGGACCTGGAAGGACCGGTTGCCCTGGGCATCCTGCTGATGTCGATCGCGCCGGGCGCACCGGTGGCCTTGCGGCGCGCCATCGAGGCGGGCAGTCCGCCGCATTTCGCGCCCACGCTGCACCTGGCCATCGTCCTCACCGCGGTGGTCTCGGTGCCGGCCTGCGTCTGGGTGCTCGATCATGTGTACGGGGCCCACTTCGAAGTCTCGCCGCTGGCGATCGGCCGCCAGGTGCTGGTCGCCCAGCTGCTGCCGCTGGCCATCGGCGCCGCGTTTCGCGCCCGCTACCCGGGCGCCGCGGCGCGCGTCGAACCGGGATTGGCCCGGTTCTCGAACGGGATGCTGCTGGTGCTGGCACTGGTGTGCATCCTCGAACTCGGACCTGCCATCGCCACGCTTGGATGGACGCCCATCGTCGTCGGAATCGTGCTGACGCTGGCGGCGCTGGCCTGCGGCCGAGCGTTCGCGGGCTGGCATGCGCCGGTCTGGCCGGCTGGCGCCGTCGCCACCGCGATGCGCAACCCGGGCCTGGCGCTGGTGGTCGCAGCGGCCAACCGCACGCCGCCGGCAGTGACCGCGGCGGTCTTCGGTTATGCCCTGGGGCTGGCGCTGGTGGTCACGGCATTCGTCGCGCTGCGCAGGCGCCGGGAGCCGGGCGGTCCGCCGGATTAGCCGTCGCGAAGCGGGAGTGCGGGCGAGGACGGCATGGCCAGCCACGGCGCGTGTCGGGCAAGGCGTTTGGGCCTAACATCCGCCGGTGACCGAGCCAACAGGAGGGGACCCGGACGCCGCGGTGCGGAGGCAACCGCCGTGGCGTGGGCCGCGATGAGCGCGCGCGAAGCCAGGCACTGGGCCTACAACCTCCTGCTGCTGGCCGCAGCCGGATTCGCGCTGCATGCGCTGCTGCCCGCCGCCCCGGCGTGGCCGTCCGCGTGGTTGTACGCGGCGTGCGTGGCCTTCCAGCTCTTCGTGTGGCACTTCGGCCTCGGCGTGCCCTACATCGGCCTGATGTCGATGGAGCGGGTGCCGCAGGTCGCGGTGCTGCTGACCTTCGAGCCGGTGGTCGCGGCGATCGTCAATGCGAGTTCGTCGCTGCTGTGGCCGTTCGTCAGCCGGCTCTACAGCCAGGGCTCGCTCGCGGTCGCCGCGCAGCGCGCCGTGCACAACGCCTGCATGACGCTGGCGATGACGCTCGCCGCCGGCGCGGCGTACCTCGCCGCGGATGGCGCGTTGCCGCTGGCCGCGCTGGACCTCGCCACGCTGGTGCCGATCGCCGCCGCGGCACTGGCCATGCAGGCGGTGAACGTCGGGATGATGGTCGTGTACTACTGGCTGGACGGCCGCGACCTGCGCCGCATCCTCACGCCGTTCTATGTCCTTGGCGACCTGATCTTCGTGCCGGTGGGCGTGCTCGCGGCGCTGCTCTACCAGCGCGAGCCGGCGCCGGTGTTCCTGCTGTTCTTCGGCCTGCTGGTGGCGCAGGTGCTGATGGCGCACGCGATCGGCCACGCGCGCACCCAGCTCGAGGACCGGGTCGCGGCGCTCGACCGCGCGACCGCGGCCGGCCAGCAGTTCAGCGGGGCCAAGCGCATCGACGAACTGGCGCAGCATGTCTATGACCAGATCGCGACCCTGTTCCGCTTCGACCTGTTCTACATCGCCACCTACGACGCCGGACGCGAGGTCTTCGACGTGCGCCTGCAGGAAGAACATGGTCGCCGCCACGAGCCCTTTTCGGTGCCGGCGCAGCGTGGACTGGCCGGATGGGTCCGCGCCACCGGCGAGGCGATCCTGATCGACCGCTGGGACGCCGCGCCGCAGGCGCTGCGCGAGCGCGCCGTGCTCGCCCCGGGCGAGACCCCGGGCTCGGTGCTGGTGGTGCCGGTGCGGCGCCAGGGCCAATTGCTGGGCATCATCAGCCTGCAGCACTCGTCGCCCGACTTCTACTCGCCGGCCGACAAGAACCTGCTCCTGGAAGTGGCGCGCGCCGCGGCGCCGGCGCTCGCGGATGCGGCCGCGTTCGAGCAGCTCGACGGCTATCGCGTCGGCCTCGAGCGGCGGGTCGCCGAGCGCACCGCAGAGCTCGAGCGGGTGGCGCGGGAGCGCGAGAAGCTGGTCGAGGATCTCGCCGCCGCGACCGCGCTGCTCACGCGCCAGAGCCGCGAGGACGTGCTGACCGGCTTGCCCAACCGGCGCCATTTCGACGAACGCCTGGCCGAGGAGGTCGCGCGCGCGCAGCGCCACCACCATCCGCTGAGCCTGGTGCTGGCGGACCTCGACCATTTCAAGGGCATCAACGACAGCCACGGCCACGCGATCGGCGACGAGGTGCTGCGCCACGTCGCGGCGCTGATCCGGCGCCACTGCCGTGCCGCCGACATCATCGCGCGCTACGGCGGCGAGGAGTTCGCGCTGCTGATGCCCGAGACGCCGCTCGAGGGCGCGGCGCGGCTGGCCGAGGACCTGCGCGTGGCGCTCGAGCGCCATGCCTGGAATTCGATCCAGCCCGGCCTGCAGGTCACCATGAGCTTCGGGGTGGCCCAGGTCGTGCGGGTGGCGGAGCCCGCGCTGCTGGTGGGCTACGCCGACGACCTGCTGTACCTGGCCAAGCACAACGGGCGCAACCGGGTCGAGAGCGGCGCGCGCTAGGTCCGCGGCGGCGCGGCATGCGGTGGCGCGGGCCGCGCTATCGTAGGCGCGTCGAAGCGGGTCGCGAGGTCGCCATGTCCACGTTCCGGAATCCCTGCGGCGCAGTCATCGCCGCGATGTCGATGTTGCTCGCGGCAAGCTGCGCCGCGGCGGAGGTGATGCCGCCGCCGCCGGCTCCAGCCGCTGCTGCGGGCGACACGATCTACATCATCGTTCGCCATGCGCAGAAGGCGGCCGGCGACGACCCCGTGCTGACCGCCGAGGGCGAGGCCCATGCCCAGGCCCTGTCCGCGGCGCTGGCCGACGCCGGGGTCACCGCGATCTACGCCACGCCGTACCGCCGCACGCAGGCAACGGCCGCACCGCTGGCGGCACGCACCGGCATCGCGGTGACGCGCTACGAGCCGGGCGATGCCGCGGCGACCGCTGCCTCGATCCGCGCCGCCGGCCACCATGGAACGGTGCTCATCGTCGGGCACAGCAATACCGTGCCGACGCTGGTCGAGGCCTTCGCGGGCGTGCCGGTGCCGGCGATGCCGGAGACCGATTATTCACGTTTGTACGCGATCGCCGTCGGCGGCGATGGACGGGCACGGCTGTTGCGCCTGTCCATGCCCTGAGCAGTCGGTCGTGGATTCGCCCTGTAGGAGCCGCGACCCAGGCCTATCGCGCGCAGAGCGCGCTCCTACAAAGCCGGCTCTGTAGGAGCGCGCTCTGCGCGCGATAGGCCTCGAGGCGACGTTGCCTTGTGAGGTGCTGCGTGGTCGCGGCTGAAGCCGCTCCTACAGGGCGGGGTCGTGCACTGCGCGCTGGACTCAGGCCGGGCGGCGGGTGTCGACGATGAGGTCGGGTTGGAGTTCGGCGATGCGGCGCGCGCCGGCCTGGCGCATCGCGGTCTCCAGCTCGCGCCGCAGCAGGTCGAGCACCGCTTCGACGCCGGCCTGCCCGAACGCCGCGAGGCCCCAGGCATAGGGCCGGCCGACGCAGACCGCGGTCGCGCCCAGCGCCAGTGCCTTGAGGATGTCGGTGCCGCGGCGGAAGCCGCCATCGACCAGCAGCGGCACGCGGCCCCGCACCGCGCGCGCGACCTCGACCAGGCTGTCGATGCTGCCGCGCCCGCTGTCCTCGGCGCGGCCGCCGTGGTTGGACACGACGATGCCGTCGACGCCATGCTGCAGCGCGAGCTCCGCGTCGGCCGCGCTGACCAGGCCCTTGAGCAGCAGCTTGCGCGGCCAGATCCCGCGCAGCCGGGCGATGTAGTCCCAGCCGATGCCGGGCGGCGTCAGGTCCTGCACCGCCGATACGTCGAGGTCGCGGAACATCGGCTTGCGCAGGGCCTGCGCCAGCGAGGTCACCGGATCGTCCTGGTGGCAGGTCTTGCAGTCGCGCGTGTCGGTGCGGCGCCAGCGCTTGAGCGCGACGCGATTCGAGCCGCCGACCAGATCCACGGTGAGCACCAGCGCCGGGCATTGCGCGGCGCGGGCGCGGGCGACCACGGCCTTGGTCACCTCCCACTGGTCGGTGGGATAGAGCTGGTACCAGACCGGCTCGCCACGCGCGGCGTTGACCTCCTCGACCGCCGTCGAACTCATGGTCGAGAGCAACTGCAGGTGCTTGCGCGAGCGCGCGGCACGCGCGGTAGCCAGTTCGCCCTCGGCATCGAAGGCACGCTGGCTGCCGAGCGGCGAAAGCACGATCGGCGTCTCCCAGCGCGTGCCCAGCAGGTCCACCGAGAGGTCGACGTCGCGCACGTCGACCATGCGTCGCATGCGCAGCGCGTATTGCGCCAGCGCGCTGCGATTGGCCTGCAGCGTGGCGTCGCCATCGACGCCGGTGGCCAGGTAGCCCCAGTGCGCCGGGGGCAATCGCGCCTGCGCGATCGCCTCGAAGTCGAACACGTCGATGGCCTCGGCGGCCGACTGCACCAGGAAGGGTTCGGCGCCGGTGCCGGGTGCTGCGGCCCAGCTGCGCGCGCTGGCGGCGGCGAGCGGGCTCGCGAGCAGGTACTGCAGGAAGCGCCGCCGCGCCAGGCTGGGA
>JAGOEZ010000098.1 GCA_017997455.1 Lysobacterales bacterium
TACCGCGGCACCGAGATCGTGCACGCCTTCGACTTCAACGTGCCCGACCTGCAGAAGCGCTTCATCGGCGCCTGGTCCGACGTGCCCTTCGACCGCGTGCGCCTCACGGAGCGCCTGGGCTACGCCGGCAACGAGGACAACCGAGGAGCGAACGAGTATTTCGGGCCGTTCTACACCGGCACGGCGGTGCCGCCACAGTGAGCGCGGTCGGGTTGACCGGATTCCCTGCGTCTGTAGGAGCGCATCTCATGCGCGACCGAGGCCCCGAGGCGTCGATGGTGGGTGAGGCGTTGCGAGGTCGCGCATGAGATGCGCTCCTGCAGAGGGTCATTGCAGGCAACACGCGAAAAAAATTGTACCCTCGCGACACTCCTTGCCGACGATTGCGCCATGCCCGTCCACCAATCCGTGCTCGAACTGATCGGCGAAACCCCGATCGTCCAGGTGCAGCGCCTCGACACCGGCTGCTGCGAGCTGTTCCTCAAGCTCGAGAGCCAGAATCCGGGCGGGTCGATCAAGGACCGCATCGGGCTGTCGATGATCGAGTCGGCGGAGAAGGCCGGCCGGATCAAGCCCGGCGACACGCTGGTCGAGGGCACCGCGGGCAACACCGGGATCGGCCTTGCGCTGGTGGCGCAGCAGAAGGGCTACAAGCTGATCCTCGTGGTGCCGGACAAGATGAGCCGCGAGAAGATCTTCAACCTCAAGGCGATGGGCGCCGAGGTGATCCTCACGCGCTCGGACGTGGCCAAGGGCCATCCGCAGTACTACCAGGACCTGGCGGCGCAGATCGCGCAGGACACGCCGGGGGCCTACTTCATCAACCAGTTCGGCAATCCGGACAATCCGCGCGCGCACGAGGAGAGCACCGGGCCCGAGATCTGGCGCCAGATGGAGGGCAAGCTCGACGCGATCGTGTTCGGCGTGGGCTCCTCGGGGACCATGACCGGGCTGTCGCGCTTCTTCGCGCGCGCGGCGCCGCACGTGGAGCTCGTGATCGCCGATCCGGTCGGTTCGATCCTGGCCCAATACATCAACGAGGGCACGCTCTCGACCAAGAGCGCCTCGTGGATGGTGGAGGGCATCGGCGAGGACTTCCTGCCGCCGATCTCGGACTTCACGCGGGTCAGGAAGGCCTACGCGATCAGCGACGGCGAGAGCTTCCACGCCGGGCGCGAGCTGCTGCGCAAGGAGGGCATCCTCGGCGGTTCCTCCACGGGCACGCTGCTGGCGGCGGCGCTGAAGTACTGCCGCGAACAGACCGTGCCGAAGCGCGTGGTGGCCTTCGTCTGCGACACCGGCAACAAGTACCTGTCGAAGATGTACAACGACTACTGGATGCTCGACAACGGCTTCCTCAAGCGCGAGAGCACCGGCGACCTGCGCGACCTCATCATGCGGCCGTACTCGCAGCACGATACCGTGGTGGTGTCGCCGGGCGACGTGCTGACGGTGGCCTACCAGCGCATGAAGCTGTACGAGATCTCGCAGCTGCCGGTGATGGAGGGCGACCGCATCGTCGGCATCGTGGACGAGTCCGACGTGCTGATGCACGTGTATGGCGAGGAGGCGCGTTTCCGCGATCCGGTCTCCACCGCGATGGTGTCCAAGCTCGACATCCTCGACGTGAAGGCGCCGATCGAGACCTTGCTGCCGGTGTTCGATCGCGGGCATGTGGCGATCGTGATGGATGGCGAGCGATTCCTGGGCCTCATCACCCGCATCGACCTGCTGAACTACCTGCGGCGGCGCGTACAATGAGCGCGACGCCAACCGAGGAGCGATCCGTGACCCCGCAATTGAAGGCCGTGGTCTGGAAGGGCGAGCAGTTCTGGCTAGGCCGCCTGGTCGATCACCCGGAGATCATGAGCCAGGGCGAGACCGTGGAGGAGCTGGAGGCCAATCTGCGCGACGCCTGGCGCGAACTGCTGCTCGAAGACGTTCCGGCCACCTACGAGATCCGGGATATCGCGCTTTGAAGCGCGACCAGTTGCTGCGGATGCTCGCGGCGGCCGGCTGCGAGCTACTCCGGCATGGCGGCCGGCACGACATCTACGTGAATCCGCGCACCGGGCAGAAGCAGCCCGTGCCGCGCCATCGCGAGATCGATGAGGCGCTGGCAAAGCACATCCTCAAGTACCTTGGACTGCGTTGATCCCATGACCACTGACAACAAGCAGGGCCTCGGCACCCGCGCCATCCACGCCGGCCAGTCGCCCGATCCGTCCACCGGCGCGGTGATGACGCCGATCTACGCGACCTCGACCTACGTGCAGTCCAGCCCCGGCGTGCACCAGGGCTACGAGTACTCGCGCAGCCACAACCCTACGCGCTTCGCGTACGAGCGTTGCGTTGCATCGCTCGAAGGCGGCAGCCATGGTTACGCGTTCGCCTCGGGCCTGGCCGCCACCGCCACCGTGCTCGATTCGCTGGACAGTGGCAGCCATGTCATCTGCATGGACGACGTCTACGGCGGCACCTACCGCCTGTTCGAGCGCGTGCGCAAGCGCTCGGCCAACCTCGAATTCAGCTTCGTGGACCTTGGCGACCGCGCCGCGCTCGAAGCCGCGGTGCGTCCGAACACCAAGCTGATTTGGGCCGAGACGCCGACCAACCCCTTGCTCAAAGTGCTGGATATCGCCGCGCTGGCCGACTTCGCGCGCAAGCGCGGTATCCGGCTTGCGGTCGACAACACCTTCGCCACGCCGATCCTGCAGCGCCCGCTGGAGCTGGGCGCGCATCTCGTCATGCACTCGGCCACCAAATACCTCAACGGCCACTCGGACATGGTCGGCGGCATGCTGGTGGTGGGCGACGACAACGAATTGGAAGAGCAGATGACCTTCCTGCAGAACGCGGTCGGCGGCGTGCAGGGGCCCTTCGACAGCTTCCTCGCGCTGCGGGGACTCAAGACCCTGCACCTGCGCATGAAGGCGCATTGCGCCAATGCGGGCGAGCTGGCGGCGTGGTTGGCGACGCATCCGAAGGTCGAGAAGGTGATCTATCCGGGCCTGGCCTCGCATCCGCAGCACGAACTGGCGAAGCGGCAGATGGCCGGATTCGGCGGCATGCTCTCGATCCTGGTCAAGGGCGGCCTGCCGGCGGCGCGGTCCTTCATGGAGCGCTGCAAGCTGTTCGCGCTGGCCGAATCGCTGGGCGGCGTGGAGAGCCTGATCAACCATCCCGCGATCATGACCCACGCCTCGGTGCCGCCCGAAAACCGCGCGCGGCTGGGCATCCACGACAACCTGGTGCGCCTGTCGGTGGGCGTGGAGGACGTGGCGGATCTGCGCGCCGAGCTCGATGCCGCCCTCAACGGCTAGCGTCGCGGCGCTTCTGTAGGAGCGCATCTCATGCGCGACCGCGGAAATGCCGGTCGCTTCGCCCTCCGTGGGCGATTCCGCGGATTGGAGTCCGCGGTCGCGCATGAGATGCGCTCCTACAACGGCCTTTACGGTTGCTGGAGCTCGGGCAGCTTGCGGTAGAAGTCGAGGCTGGCGGGGTTGGCCAGCGCATCGGTGTTCTTCACCGGCTTGCCGTGGATGAGGTTCCGCACCGCGAGTTCGGTGATCTTGCCGGAGATGGTGCGCGGGATGTCGGGCACCTGCACGATCTTGGCCGGCACGTGGCGTGGCGTGGTGTTCTCGCGGATCGCGCGGCGGATGCGATCGCGCAGGGTGTCGTCGAGCGCCACGCCCTCGCGCAGGCGCACGAACAGGATCACGCGCACGTCGTTGTCCCAGTCCTGGCCGACGCAGATCGATTCCAGCACCTCGGGCACGCGCTCGACCTGGCGGTAGATCTCGGAGGTGCCGATGCGCACGCCACCGGGATTGAGCACCGCGTCGGAGCGGCCCAGGATCACCACGCCATCGTGATCGGTCAGCAGCGCGTAGTCGCCGTGGCACCAGGTGTTCGGCACCTTCTCGAAATAGGCCGCGTGGTACTTGGCGCCGTCGGGATCGTTCCAGAAGCCCACCGGCATGCAGGGGAAGGGCGCGGTGCAGGCCAGTTCGCCGGGCTGCTCGCGCACCGGCTTGCCGTCCTCGTCGAGGATCTCGACCTTCATGCCCAGGCCGCGGCACTGCAGCTCGCCGCGGTACACCGGCAGCAGCGGGTTGCCCAGCGCGAAGCAGGAAATGATGTCGGTGCCGCCGGAGATCGAGGCCACCATCAGGCGATCCTTGATGTCGCGGTAGCAGTAGTCGAAGCTCTCCGGCGCCAGCGGCGAGCCCGTCGAAAGCAGGGTGCGCAGGGCGAGCAGCTTGTGGGTCTGCGCCGGCTTGACCCCCGCCTTCTCGATCGCCGCCAGCCACTTGGCGCTGGTGCCGAAGATGCTCACGCCGGCCTCGTCGGCGAGGTCCCACAGCGCGTTGCCGTCGGGATGCGAGGGCGAGCCGTCGTACAGCACCACGGTGGCGCCGACCGCGAGGCTCGACACCAGCCAGTTCCACATCATCCATCCACACGTCGTGTAGAAGAAGATGCGGTCCTCGCGCTTGAGGTCGGTGTGCAGCACCAGTTCCTTGAGGTGCTGGATCAGGGTGCCGCCGGCGCCGTGCACGATGCACTTGGGCACGCCGGTGGTGCCGCTGGAATACATCACGTACAGCGGGTGGTCGAAGGGCACCGGCTCGAATTCGAGCGGCGCCGGCGCGTGAGGCGCGACGAACTCCGCGAGCGCCACCGCGCGCGGCACCGCCGCCACCGCGGCCGGCGTGGGCGCGTCGAGGTAGGGCACGACCACCACGCGCTCGATCGCCGGGATCTGGCCCAGGATGCCGGCCACGCGCTCGAGGCAATCGAAGCGCTTGCCGCCGTAGGCGTAGCTGGCCGCCGTGAACAGCACCTTCGGCGCGATCTGGCCGAAGCGGTCGACCACGCCGTTGATGCCGAAGTCGGGCGAGCAGGAGGACCAGATCGCGCCGAGGCTGGTGGTGGCCAGCATCGCGACCACGGCCTCGGGGATGTTGGGCAGGAATCCGGCCACGCGGTCGCCGGTGCGCACGCCGGCCGCGGCCAGCGCCTGTTGCAGTCGCGAGACTGCGTCCGCGAGCTCGGCGTAGCTCAGTTCCTGGGTCTGGCCGGTCTCGCCACGGAACCAGAGCGCGCAGCGCTCGTCGCGATGGCGCAGCAGGTTCTGGGCGAAGTTGAGCCGCACATTGGGGAACCAGCGCGCGCCCGGCATGCGGTCGGCGTCGATGAGCACCGGCTCGCGCTCGCCGCTGGCGCGGATGCCGCAGAAGTCCCAGACCGCAGTCCAGAAGCGCTCGGGACGGCGGATCGAGAAATCGTAGAGGTCCGGCCAGGACTGCACCTGCTCGTCGCACTCGGACTGCACGAACTTGAGGAAGCGCGACAGGTTGGCGCGCTCCACGCGCTCCTTGCCCGGGGACCAGAGCGGGCCGACCGATTCCATGCCGATCCTTTTCGAGCCGCGACGGGTGTGCGGCGGGGGACGAAAGTTACCGGATGGCGCGGGTGCGGGCCAGCGGACGAAGGAACAATCCGCTTCCCGCCCTATCGGCCCGGGCATGCGCGCGGCCTTGGCCGCCGTCCAGTGGGAGTGGCTTCCGCCGCGTGCAGGGCTTATCGCGCGCAGAGCGCGCTCCTACAAAGCCGGCCTTGTAGGAGCGCGCTCTGCGCGCGATAAGCCCTGCATGCGGCTGCAGTCGCTCCCACAAGGCACGGCTCCCGCGCCGGGCTTTCGATCAGGGCGTCGCGGGCGCGGCGGCTTTCGGGGCGGAGCCGAAATCGCCGTCTGCTTGCGCGGCGAGGTAGGCGGCGACGGCGTAGACGGCGACGTTCTGGTTGAGCGCCTTGGGGTCGACCTTGTCGAGGGTGTCGTTGGCGGTGTGGTGCAGGTCGAAGTACTCGGTGCCGTCCTGCTGCAGGCTGAGCGCCGCGACGCCGGCCGTCGCCATCGGGCCCACGTCGGGACCGCCATACGCATAGGGCAGGCCGCGCGAGACCTTGAGCGGCGCCAGCACCTGCATGATCTGGTCGATCGCGCCGCGCGCCTCGGGCTTGACCGCGCTGTCGAGGCGCCAGATGCGCCCGGCGCCGAAGTCCGATTCGAAGGTCAGCGCATGGCGCGCGATCTCGTCCTTGTGCGCCTCGTGGTAGGCGTTGCCGCCGAAGATGCCCTGCTCCTCGTTGGCGAAGGCGACCACGCGGATGGTGCGCTTGGGCGCGACAGGCAGGCGGCCGATCGCATGCCCGGCCGCGATCGAGATCGCGACCCCGGCGCCGTCGTCGATCGCGCCGGTGCCGAGGTCCCAGGAATCCAGGTGCCCGCCGATGAGGATGACTTCGTCGGGCAGCTCGCTGCCGGTGATCTCCCCGATCACGTTGGCGCCGGTGTGCTCGCCATCGAAGCCCACGTCCAGCGCCAGTCGCACCACCACCGGCAGGCTGCGCTCGAGCATGCGCGAGAGCAGGTCGGCGTCGGGATTGGAGATCGCCGCGGCCGGGATCGGGGTCGCGACGATCGGCAGGCCGGAGCGGGTCTTCTTGCGGTACTTCCGGTCCGCGCCCGGCTGGGCCAGGATTTCGCGCCGCGACAAGGCCACGCCGGTGTGCGGCAGGCGGTCGTCGTCGGTGCCGACCGAACGGATCAGGATCGCCTTGGCGCCCATCTCCGCCGCGACGAAACTGCCTTGCGTGCGCGCCTCTACCGCCGGCCCGTAGCCCGCGCCTTCGCGATCGCGCACCATGCGGTTGCCGATGAACACGATGCGGCCGCGCACGTCCTCGGGACGCGCCTCCTTGAGCGCCTGCAGCGTGCTGAAGGCGACCACCTCGGCCTCGATCCCGCGACGCGGGGTGCCGATGCTGCCGCCCAGCGCGGTAACGACCAGGCGCTGCGGGTGTGGGCTCACGATCTCGGCCGACTCGGCGCCGCGCTTCCAGACCGGGTAGGTGACGGGCTCGGTCCAGACCCGGTCGTAGCCCAGCGACTTCATCGCCTGCTGCGCCCACGCCACCGCGCGCACGTCGCCCTCGGAACCCGCCAGGCGCGGGCCGACCTCGGTGGTCAGCGACTCGAGCAGCATCCAGGCCTCGTTGCGCACGACGACGTCGTCGCGCAGGGCCTCGGCGGCCTGGATCGAGGCGTCGTCGATGACCGTGGGCGCGGTTTGCGCCAGCGCCGGCGCGCAGCACAGCAGGGCGAGGCAGGCGATCAGGCAGCGCATGGGCGTTCCGAAGGGACGAAAGCGCCCAGTTTGCCAGATTGCGCCGGCCCGATGCCGGGTCAGGCGTAGACCTGGTACAGGAGCAGGTACACCACCACGCCCGAGATCGAGACGTACATCCACAGCGGCCAGACCCAGCGCGCCAGCGCGCGATGCCGCGCGTCGATGCGATTGAGCCCGAACCACGCCGTCGCCAGCACCAGCGGCAGGGCCAGCGCGGCCAGCACCACGTGGCTGACCAGCAGCGCGTAGTACACCGCGCGGATCGGCCCGTGGCCGCGGAAGACGAAGATCGGCGCCGCGTAGTGGTAGGCGATGTAGGAAACCAGGAACACGGCCGACACCGCCAGCGCGCCCAGCATCGCGCGCCGGTGCGCGGCGATGCGGCGCTGCGCGATCAGCACGCGTCCGGCCACCAGCAACACGGCCGACAGCGCGTTGAGCGATGCGTTGATGTGCGGCAGCAGGTTCGCTGCATCCATGGCACGGCCGAATCCGGAGCGCGGGCCCGCAGGCGGGAGGCGCGACTATCGATGCGGTCCCCAGGCCCGTCAAGCGGCGATCCGGCTGATCTGGATCAAGGCGTCGCTCCGGGCGCTGGCCAATCCTGCCGGCATCGCGCGCGAACCGCGCACGCTGCATCCGGAGCGCCGCAGTCAATGTCGAACCATGCCACGACCACCACGCTCGGGCGCCGCGCGCTGCTGCTCGCCGGTCTCGGCGGCGCGGCCGTGGCCGCGACCTGGCTGGCGCGCCGGCGTGGCGGCGAGACGGGCTGGGCCGCGGCCGCGCCGGAGCTGCAGGCCGTCCTGTGGCCGCTGCCGCGCGAGGTCGCCGAGTTCGAGCTGCGCACCCAGCGCGGCGAGGCCTTCGGCGCGGCGCAGCTGCGCGGACAGTGGAACCTGCTGTACTTCGGCTACCTGCAGTGCCCGGATGTGTGCCCGACCACGCTGCAGTCGCTGCACGGACTGCGCGAGCTCCTGGTCGCCGACGAGCCCGCGGCCGCCGCGACGCGCTTCGTCTTCGTCAGTGTCGATCCGGGCAACGACACGCAGGAACGCATCGGCGCCTACCTCGACTACTTCGATCCGGAACTGGTCGGCGTGACCGGCGATCCCGCCCAACTGGCGCGCCTCGCGGGCTCGCTTGGCGTGATGTATGCCGAGCACGTGGACGACTTGGGCGTGCGCAGCATGGACCACACGACCTCGATCATCGTGGTCGATCCGCAGGGACGTGGCGTGGCCGCACTGGCCGGCCCGCACCAGCCGCGCAGGATGCTCGAGCAGTTCGGGCAGCTGCGCCGCCACCTCGGCGGCTGAGCCGCGGGCCCGAATCTATCGGGCGGGCACGCCGCGGTGCGCAAGCACCAGCACCGCGCTCAGCAGCAGCACCGCGCCGCCCTGGTGCAGCGTGCCGAGCAGCACCGGGACTCCCCACAGCAGGGTCGCGATGCCGAGCGCGACCTGGACCAGCCCCATCGCGAGCAGGGCGTTCAACGCGCGCCGCTGGCCGCGGTCGAGCCCGGCCCGGGCCAGGCGCAACCACAGGAAGCCGATGAGCGCCAGCGTGGTCAGCGCGAGGCAGCGGTGGACGAACTGCACCATGGTCGGGTTCTCGAACAGGTTGCGCCACGCCGGCGCCAGCGTGAGCAGCCCGTCGGGCACCCATTGCCCGGCCATCAGCGGGAAGGTGTTGTAGGCGAGGCCGGCGCGCAGGCCGGCGACGAAGGCGCCGATCACGATGGTGGCGCTGACCAGCGCCAGCAACGCGGCCACGATCCCGCGCCGGCGCCGCCCCGTTGTCGTGACCGGCCAGCGCAGCTGCAACGCCAGCCACAGCATCGCGGCGTAGACCAGCAACGCGAGGCTGAGGTGGGCCGCGAGCCGGTACTGGCTCACGCGCGGGATGTCGACCAGCCCGCTCTTGACCATGTACCAGCCCATGTAGCCCTGCGCGGCGCCCAGCGCCAGCACGCCGAGCAGCTTCCAGCGCA
>JAGOEZ010000320.1:0-1183 GCA_017997455.1 Lysobacterales bacterium
TCGAACTGGCGGCGCGCGCGCGCCAGGCCGGCATGGTGCGCCACCTCGCCGCCTATCTCAGTGCCGGCGAGCGTGCCGACGCGCTGCGCTGGGCCGCGCTGCTCGCCAATCCCTCCCAGGAGCTGGGCAAGGCGACGAGCCTGCCCGACCAGCCCCGCACGCGCGAGGGCGTGGCGATCGCGTATGCCGCCCTGGCGCGGCGCGACCTCGCCCGCGCGACCGCGCTGTGGCCCGCGCTGTCGGGACATTTTCGCTTCGATGAAGCGCAGCGCGGCGAAATGCTCGCGGCAGTGGCGCTGTGGAAGGCCGCGGACTACGCGCCGGACGCTGCGCGCTGGCTGGCCATGGTGCCCGCGGGCGCCGGCGACGATGGACTGCGCGAGTGGCGCGTGCGCGAGGCCGTGGCCCGCGCCGACTGGAAAGCGGTGGTCGAGGCCCATGCCGCGATGACCCCCGCGCAGCAGGCCGACCCGCGCTGGCGCTGGAATCGCGCGCGCGCGCTCGAACTCGACGGCCAGGACGGCGCGGCGCAAGCTGCCTTCGAGTCACTGGCGACCGAGCCGGGCTTCCACGGCTTCCTCGCCGCCGATCGCCAGGGCAAGCCCTACACGATCTGCCCGCTCGAGGTCGATGCCGACGCGGCGGCGCGCGCGCGGGTCGCAGCGCTGCCCGTGGTGCAGCGTGCGTTCGAACTGCATGCGCTGGACATGTCGGCGCCGGCGCGGCGCGAATGGGAGGTGCTGGCGCGGACCGCGAGCCCGGTCGACCGCCGCATCGCCGTCGCCCTGGCACAGGAGCGCGGCTGGCTCGACCGTGGCCCGCTCACGCTGCTCGCGCCCGACGACCTGCGCTACTACACGCTGCGCTTTCCCATCGGCCACCTCGACACCGTGCGCGCGCGGGCGCGCCAGAACAAGCTCGATCCCGGCCTGGTGCTGGGGCTGATCCGCTCCGAGTCCGCGTGGGTGGTGGATGCGCATTCGCACGCCGACGCGCGCGGCCTGATGCAGGTGATCCCGTCCACCGGCAAGCCGCTCGCGCGCCAGCTCAAGCTGCGCTACGCCGGCCCGGCAGACCTGTTCCAGCCGCACCTGAGCATCGCGCTGGGCACGCGCCATCTTGCCGACGTGATCGCGCGCTACGACGGTCGCGTGTGGCAGGCGCTGGCCGCCTACAACGCCGG
>JAGOEZ010000320.1:1283-2501 GCA_017997455.1 Lysobacterales bacterium
CGATGTCGCCGCGGCCTTCCTGCGCGCACTCGACGACGACGCCACGGCCGGGCAGACCTATGAGCTCGGCGGTCCACGCGTGATGAGCCTGCGCGAGATCGTGGTCCAGGCGCGCGACCTGCTGCGCCTGCGCCGCGTGGTGATCGGCCTGCCCGAGCCGCTGGGCCGCCTGCAGGCGCTGGCGATGGACTTCGTGCCCGGCAAGCCCTTCTCGAGCGACAACTGGAAGTCGCTGGCGCTGGATTCGGTGCCCGGGTCCGATGGCCTCGCCGCGCTCGGCATCGCGCCGACCCCGGTCGAAGCCATCATGCCGCGCGTGCTCGGCCATACCCTCGGCAAGCAGGACGACCTGGACGCCTTCCGCAAGGCCCATTGAGCCGCCGCTTCTGTAGGAGCGCATCTCATGCGCGACTGGGGCCTATCGCGCGCAGAGCGCGCTCCTACGAAGCCGGCTCTGTAGGAGCGCGCTCTGCGCGCGATAGGCCCCAGTCGCGGCTGAAGCCGCTCCTGCAGGGCGAGCGTGGCTGCTGCGCGCAGGCGCGACGCGGGCGGCGGGTTATTGGCCGACCACCTGGGGCTTCATCGGGCCGAGCACGGCCAGCAACGCGTCCTGCTGGGCCTTGGGCACGCCCAACTGGGTCATCGCCGTGACGAGATCCTCGACGAAGTAGCCGAACTCGGCTTCGGACACGTCCTGCCCCGAATGCGCATCCTCCATCGACAGCCCGGTGTAGGTGCACGGCCCGCCGGTGGCCTCGCAGATCTGCTCGACCAGGCGCGCGCGCAGGTACGGCATGTCCGTCTCGGCGAACAGCAGGTTGATGCGCAGGTCCTCGCTGATCACGGCGAGCGTCGCGTCCACCACCTTCCCGATCGCGGGCAGGCCGCCGAGCTCGGTATAGAGCTGGTTGTCGGCGCGGCCGGGACCCGGCGTGACCTGGAGGGCGTCGGCCGCGCTGGCTGCAGCAGCCTGTGCGTTGACCGGTGCTGCCCCGGTGTCGGCCGCTTCCGGCGCGCGCGGCTGGCCGGCGCAGCCCGCGAGCCCCAGCACCATGCACAATCCTGCAAGTCGCTTCATCGCATGCCCCCCATGCCCGAGTCGGCTTGGCGCAGTCTACGCTGGCTCGGCTAAAGTGCCGGTGAAGCCCGGCTGCGGAGCAATCGGATGCACGTGTACCTCGTCGGCGGCGCAGTCCGCGACCGGCTCCTGGGCCGGCC
>JAGOEZ010000099.1 GCA_017997455.1 Lysobacterales bacterium
TCCAGGCGAGTTGTAGAAGGTCGCCTGGCCGCTGCCGCTCGGGCCCGGGACGCAGGCCCCGTCGGTCGCTGCCCCCACGAGGCCGCAGGCGCAGAACGCGGCCAGCGCCGCGCATGCGCTCAAACCCGCAGCAAGGACTCGTCGTCGTTGCATTGGGTACAGCGTAGCAAGGAACGCCTCGCTGGAGAACGTCGAAACAGGAAAAAGGGGCCAGAGTGAATTAGCGTTTGAAATTGTTGCTTCAAACGCTAATTCACTCTGGCCCCTTTTCTGACGGCCCCTTTTCTGCCGAGTACGGTTCACAAAGGCTTCAATCGATGTTTCTTACGCTGGATCCTTCCCCTGAGCCCGGTTTCCGGTGGCGACCATGATTGACGCCAGAGTCTACGTTCCAGTGCTGCTGCTGATGCTCCTGCTGGCCGGGTGCGCGTCGTTTCCAGAGGCCCGGCCCGCTGTGCGGTTCGACGATGGACTCTCGGCGGAGCAGGTGTTCGCGCAGTGCCTGGTCGCCCATGGCGGCGACATCCGCGAGCATCCGGGCGACATCAATCTGTCGACCGATGGCCGCTGGTACGCGCTGATCCAGCGCATCCAGCCGATCGTGAGCGATGCCGGCTTCCGGGTGACCTCGCAGGAGCGGTACCGTCCGCGCGACGGCCTCTACGCGGTACGCCACGAGGGGCCGCTGGGCACCAAGCAGGTCGTCCGCATGCCCACGGGCATCAGCGTCTACTACAACGGCGAGCGCGAGACCGACCCGCAGAAGTTGCGGGCGACCGCGATGACGAACAGCGCCTTCCAGATGTTCCACTTCGGGCCGTCGTTCGTGCACGGGCGCGCGGTCGAGATGGCGCGACTGGCCGATGCGAGCGAGGGCGGGCGCAGTTTTCGTCGGGTGTTGGCGACCCTGGAGCCTGGCTTCGGGGAGTCCGCTCAGGACCAGGTGGTGCTGTGGATCGATGCGCGCGACTCGCGCCTGTATCGCGTGCACATGACGCTCAATGGCTTCGAGACCACGCAGGGCGCCCATGTGGACACCACGTTCCTCGAGTACCGGCAGGTCGGCCGGTACCTGTTGCCAACCAGTTTCCATGAACGTGTGCGCGGCCCGGTGCGCATCGACGCGCACACCTGGCACACGACGGGAATCGACCTTGATCGCGGCTGGAGCGATGCCGACGTGACCGGGCCACAATTCACGGGCAAGGCCCAGGCGCCGGCAACCGCGATCGCGCCGGCCGCGGAGCCGGGCCCGAATGATGGTTTCGCGGGTTCCTACTGAGCCGCGATCCAGTCCTTCACCTTGGCCTCGAGCACCTGCAGCGGAATCCCGCCGTCCTCCAGCACTACCTGGTGGAACGCGCCGATGTCGAAGCGCTCGCCCAGCGCCTTCTCGGCAACGCCGCGCAGCCGCTGGATCTCCAGCATCCCGATCTTGTATCCCAGCGCCTGCCCCGGCCACACCGCGTAGCGTTCGACCTCCGCCTCGGCCTCCTTCGGGTGCCCGCCCTCGGTGGCGACCATGTACTCGATCGCCTGCTCGCGGCTCCAGCGCTTGGCGTGCATGCCGGTGTCGACCACCAGCCGCACGGCGCGATGCAGTTCATCCTGCAGGCGGCCGAGGTCGCCCCAGGGATCGTCGGCGTACATGCCCATCTCGTGCGCCAGCGCTTCCGCGTACAGCGCCCAACCTTCGCCGAAGGCGTTGGAGAACATCAGGCTGGCCAGCACCGGCGCATCGGGCGACATGCCGAGCGCGTTCTGCAGGTGATGGCCGGGATTGGCTTCGTGGTAGGTCAGGGTCTTGAGCTTGAACGAGGGCCAGATCGCGGTGTCGCGCAGGTTGATCCAGTAGGTGCCCGGGCGCGAACCGTCCAGCGCCGGGGGATCGTAGTAGCCGCCCGAGGAACTGCCCTCGGCCTGCGGCGGGATCTGCCGCACCACCACCGATTGCGGCGGCAGCTTGGCGAACCACTTCGGCAGCAGCTGGTTGATCTCTTCCAGTTCGGCATTGATGAAGGCGAGGAGCTTGGCCTTGCCCTCGGCGTCGTTGGCGTAGGCGAATCGCGGCTCGCGGGCGAGCTTGGCCATGCGCTCGCCGACGCTGCCTTCCGAATAGCCTTCGCGCTCGAGGATCGCATCCATCTCGCCGGTGATCCGCGCGACTTCGGCCAAGCCGATGTCGTGGATTTCCTGAGGCGTGCGCGTGGTGTCGGTCATGTGCAGGATCATGGCCTGGTACAGGGCTTCGCCCTGCGGCAGGCGCCAGATGCCGGCGTCGTGCGTGGCCTCGCTGCGTAGCGATTGCAGCTTCGCGGCCAGGCGCTGGTTGGCCGGGACCACGCTGTCCTGCACCAGGGTGGCGGCGCGCGCGGCCCATTGGTCCGGTGTTTCGAGCTTGGCTTCGAGGGCCTTCGCGGCGAGGCCGGTGGCCAGCGGATGCGCGGCCGGATCGCCGGCACTGCGCTCGGCGATGGTGGCGAGCGCCTTGTCGATGACGAAGTCGGGCGGCACCACGCCGAGGCTGCGGTCGTGTTCGATGGTCTCGATGGCCTGGTCGACGGCGGCGCCGTAGGCTTGCAGGCGCGCGAGGTAGTTCTCGGCATCGGCGTCGTTGCGGATCGCGTGCTGTCCTTCCAGCAGCTTCGGGATCGCATCCTGCGGCCCGGAGAGCTGGGTCACGGGGTAGGGCACGAACCACATGCCCCAGTCGCTGAGCATGGCGCCGTAGTCGACGACGTTGGCGGGTGCCAGCGCGCTTTGCACCTGGGTCTTGAGCAGCGCGTGGACGGTGCGGTCGCGGGGGCTGGCGGCGGCAAGGTCGACGGTATCGAGCTTCGCGAGCAGGGCGCGGAAGGCGGCGCGGCGGGCGACTTCGCTGGCCGGGGAGCGTTCCGTGAGCTTGGCGCCAAAGCCCGTGCCTGCGGCGTCCTCGCTGGCACCGTAGTAGCTCGCCCACTCTGGTAGCTGGGTGTAGTAGGCGCGGGTGATCTCGGCTTCGACCTCGGCCAGCGTCGGCGCGGCAACGGTCGGCGGTGCCACTACCGGGGGCGGGGTTGGCTGGCGATCCGAGCACGCGAAGAGGATCGTCGTGATCAGCAGCAAGGCGATGCGCGAGCGTGGCATTGGCGATTCCCGGGCCGGTGGACAGGGCGAGAGACTACCGCCTGGCCGGGACCACGACGAGGCTGGGATCGGCGCGATGTGGGCCGACGTGCCCGGAAAGTGCACTCTGACCCCGGTTTTGGACCCCGGTTTTGCGGGGCGAAGGCTCAGAACTTCTTGCTTGCTACCTTGTCGTGCGTTTCGCCGACCAGCATCAGCGCCGCCGAGCCGTAGTACTTGTGGTATTCGGCGACCAATTCGCCGTTGACGATCACGGGGTCGGTGGCGATGATCTTGCGCGCTTCCTCAATGTCGTCGGTGGCCAGGATGAACAGGCCACGCCAACCATCGGTCCCATCGAAGGGACCGGCCAGCGCCAGTTTGCCCTCGGACGCCAGCCGATTCATGTTGGCGAAGTGGCCGCTGAACATGGCGTCGCGCTCGGGGCCGTCCGCGACCCGCGTGGGCCCGGTCTTGAGCACAACGAGGATGTAGCGACGCATGCCGTGCTCGTCGGCGCCCACCTTGCGCGCGAGCGCCGCGTCGAACGCCGGCGGCGTCGCTTCGGTGGCCTCTTGCGCGTCCGCGCCTCCGACCACCATCAACGCGGACATGCAAACGGCCAGCCTGACCAACTTGTACATGTGGCCTCCGGATCGGTAGCGCGGTTCTGGGCCTGCGCCGCCCGCACTCTAGCGAAACCTGCGATTCCTTGGCACCCGGGGGTCCCCGCGCACTTCCTGGAGGCGATCGAATACGCCGATCGAGGCATGGAATCGGGCTTCCGGCGTTGGTTTCGACTACTCGAAGCCGTTGGCGAACAGCGCATCCGCGGCGGGCGTGCGATGCACCGCGGCGCGAGCGTTGCTCCACTGGATCAGTTCGGCGCGACCGTCGGCGTCGAGATCGATGGCTGCCAATCGGGTGGGCGAAACCCACAGGGGCTCCTCGATCGGCGCACCGAAATCGCCGCTGCCGTTGCCCGGCAGGCGGAATGCATCGGCATTGCCGCAGCAGGTGCCGGTCGCGGCGTCGAGCCTGCCGTCGCCATCGAAGTCGCCCAGCGCCAGCGCACCAAGGTTGTTCTCGGGCACGACCACCGCGGGCCGCGCCAGCCAGCCGCCGCCGGTCTGGGCAAGGAACGCGCGGATGTTCCCGGCGCCGGCATCGTTGTAGGTCAGGACCAGGTCGGGCACGGCGTCGCCGTCCAGAAATCCCGCGGCGATGGCGCGCGGAAAGGTGCCCGCAGCGAGTGCCGATTCGCGAGTGAATCCGCCGCTGCCGTCATTGCGGTACACGTAAAGTGCACCGGGCACCTGGGTGCTGGTCTCGAAGGTCGTGCCGCGGTCGAGCACGACCAGATCGTTGTCGCCATCACCTTCCGCATCGAAGGCCAGAACGGCCACTGCGAGCCCCAGCGTGGCATCGATGGTTTCGGGCGCCTGCAGCGTGCCGTTGCCGTTGCCACGGCGCAGGAACAGGGTCGATTGCGCGTTGGTTGCGCCGGCGGGCAGGCGCGAGATGCCAACGCCGACCACATCCACGTTCGTGCCTGCGTCGATGCGCGCCGCCGCGACCACGCGCTGTCGCGACGGTTCGTACAAGCCGAGGTTCACGACGTCGGCGTCGCCGAAACTGCTGAAGGCGCCGCCGCCGTCGTTGCGCAGGCGCTGCCAGCGCATCTGCCCGGTGCTGCCACCGCTTTCGGCGGCGATCACCAGCAGGTCGAGGTCGCCGTCGGTGTCGAGATCGACGGGCAGGTGGTCGTACTGGAAGTTCATTCCGGGATTGAACGCTACCCCGCTGCTCGGTCCGGGCGTGAATCGCCCGTCGGGCGTGCCCGGCCAGACCCGTAGCGTGCTGTTGCCCGATGTGGCCAGCACATCGGATCTTCCATCGCCGGTGAAATCGGCCAGCGTGCGCGTGCTGTCGATGATCGCCTGCGGGGCGGCCAGGCGCCCGGCGCCGAGCCCGAGTAGCACTTGCGCTCGACCGACACCGTCGCGCGCCGGGCCATACAGGCCGACGCCGAACGCCCCGGCGTACATGTCGGCTTGCGCGTCGCCGTCGAGTTCGGCAATGCGCAGCGCGGGGCGGCCGTCGACGGTCGCGTAGCCGGAGTCTTCGCGGGTGAATTGGCCACTACCGTTGCCATTGAACACGAACACCGTACGTATCGTGATGTCGGAGGCATCTGCCAGGCGCAGGGTGGCGAGGTCGGCGTCGCCGTCGGCGTCGAGGTCGCCGATCGCGATCGCGCTGGTCAGCACGCCGAAGTCCAGCGTGGTCGCGAGCGAGAATTGTCCGTTGCCCTGGCCGAGCAGCACGGCGCCATTGCCCGCGACGAGGTCGACCGTGGCGTTGCCGTCGATGCGCCCGGCCGCGAGGGCGTACACCCCTGCGCTGTTGATCGTCGCGCTGATGCTTGCAAAGCCGCCGTTGCCGTCGTTGCGCCGCACTTCCAGCACGCTAAGGCCATTCACGGCGAGGTCGATGTCCGTATCGCCATCGAAATCCGCCGCGACCACGCCAGTCGCACCCTCGGGGGCGGGATAGTCGCCGGCGGCGGTGAAGCCACCCTGGCCATCCCCGCTCAGCACGAACAGGCGCGGCACCGCGCCATTGGGACCAAAGCCCTGCACGCTGACCGCGAGGTCGAGCAGGGTGTCGCCATCGAAATCGGCCGACGCGATGGATTGGGCGAAGCTCGAGGTCGCGTCCGGGGGCACCAGCGGGATCGCCGTGGCCGGCGGATTGGGCTGGGTGCCATCGCTGATCTTGACCGCGATACCACGGTGCGCTCCGCTGATGCCGAGCATCACGCCGTAGTAGCGACCATCACTGCGCACACCAATGGCGGTGCCCTGCTGGCCGGTGCTAAGGGCGTCTGCCTCGTTGCAACCGCCGGGAAAAATGCCGCCACCGGGGCCAAGTCCGGCCTGCCGCCGCAATTCGCCGCCATAGTCGGACACACTGGCGATCACCCGCTGGTCACTGCGCTGCACGCGCAACAGGGTCAACGTGCAATCAAGCTCGCGGCGCAGCACTTCAGAGACCGACGCCGCATTCTTCGGGTCAAGGAACAAGCGCGCCGATTCGTTGCAGGCCGCGAGCGATCCGGCCAGGGCGGCGATCACTACGATACGGGCGGCCGACCGGCCGGTAACAGTAGTGGCCGCACGCGCGGGACACAGGCAGATCAAAGGCACGGACGCTTCCCCTGGGCATCGCCGCGGCGGCACGCTCGACCGCGAAACTACGCGCTGCACATGGCGTCCGCAAGACTGGGCAAGGGGACCTCGCGCAGGGCTACCAGGCCAGGGCCACCTGCGAACGCGTGCCGTTCGGACAGGATGCTCAGCGCGGTCCTTGGCGACCGGCCCGCCTTCACATCATCCCTCGAAGCTGCTGGTAAAGATCCCGTCATCGTCCACGACCGACAGCGCGATGCCCATCGAGGCGTCGCGTGAACCCGTTCCGGTCACGACGATCCGGTGCGCGCCCGAGCCGATGGGAGTGTTCAAGGTCGAGTGCGCGAATCCGGCCAGCGTGCCGCTGAAGGTATCGGACGCGATGAGCGTGCCACCGGCATCGAGCAGGTCGACGTTGAGTCCGATCAGCCGCGGTCCGGCGCCGGTCGCCTCGGAAGTCATCCACACCAGGTCGGCGGCCACGCGGTCGATGCCCGCGGTCGGCGTGAAGGTCACGGTATGCGCGAGTGCTCCGGTCTGCGAGGTCACCAGCGTGTCGACCAGCAGCGTTTCGCGCGAGATCAGCGGCAGCGAAATGGTGCGGGCATCCTGCAGGTTGGTGAAGAACGCCGTCCGCTGGGTGATGCTGGCGCCCTGCAGCGGGAGGGTCCCGGTCTCGTCGGCCGGCACCGACGGCGGCGTGCCGGTGAATTCCAGGGCGAGGTCGTACACGGCCTCGCGCACGCCGGTCCCGGACGCGCGCAGCGTGTAGGTACCGGGCGCCAGTGCCGTACTTGCGAAGCTCGAGTTCGCGGCGCCACTGAGGGTGCCCGCGAAGGTGTCGCTCAGGACCAGCGCGTTGCCGGCGTTGAACACGTCGAAGTTCACGCCGATCAGGCGCGGGCCGGGACCGGCTGATGTGGAAATCGCCCACGTCGCCCGTCCCGACACGCTGGTGACGCCCTGGGCAACGGTGAAGGTCACCGACTGGAGGAGCGCGCCGCTCTGGCCGCGCACCGCCGTGTCGACGAACAGGACATCGTCGGCGGCAAGCGGCGTCGGCACCGAGGTCGATGCGTTCAGCGCATTGAGGAACACGGTCTGCGTCGAGGCGCGCGCGTCCGTTTGCCACAGCGCCCAGCAACACAAGGCGCAAGTAACCAGGGTCCGGAGGCGCGGGTGCTTCATGGGCGTCATCCTCCAGCCGCGGAACGTCGAGCGGCGAGAGAGCATACGCGACTTGCTGGCGGGGCCCGGGACTCGACCAAGTGCGCCGTTCCGCGACCGGGCAATGGCATCCGCTCCCATTGCATATCGTTTATCAATGTGTATAGTATCGTTTAACGATATATCCGGAGACCGTGTGATGACCCGCACCAGTACTCAGGCCCTCGCTATCGCCCGCCCCGTCATGAAGGGCCTGATCGTCCTCAACGCCCTCTATGCCCTGGTCATCGCTGGGCTGCTGGTCTTCAGCTTCTTCATCGACGACTGGCCGAAACGTCCGCTCGGCTTCGACATGGTGCAATCCCACCCGATGGTGGGGCAGGGCCTGCGCGCGATCGTCGTGGTCGGACTGGCGGGCGCCGCGATCGTGCACACGGTCCTGCGGCGGCTGCTGGCGATCGTCGACACCGTTCGCGCAGGCGATCCCTTCATCCTCGAGAACGCGCAACGCTTGAACGCGATCGCGTGGTCCGTGCTGGCGCTCGAACTCCTGCGGCTGGTCGTCGCCGCGATCGCGGCTGTCGTATGGGAACCCGGACGCATCGACGCGTTCTCGTTCGCGCCATGGCTTTCGGTGCTGCTGTTCTTCGTGCTCGCCGGCGTGTTCGCGCATGGCGCGCGGATGCGCGCAGACCTAGAGGGCACCGTCTGACATGCCGATCCTGGTCCGCCTCGACGAGAAGCTGCACGAGCGGCGCATGACGCTGACCGAACTGGCCGCGCGCGTCGACATCACCGTCGCCAACCTGTCGATCCTCAAGACCGGCAAGGCCAAGGCGATCCGGTTCTCCACGCTCGAGGCGATCTGCGCCGCGCTCGACTGCCAGCCCGGCGACTTGCTCGAATTCCAGCAGCCGTAGGCCGCGCCCCCGTAGAATGGGGCTCGAGTGTGGATCCGCTCAACGCGGGAACTCACCGTGGCCCCTTTCCTGCGCGGCAGCCGGCGATGAAGCGATTCTTCCAGACCTACCTGCTGCCGGGATTCGTGTTCGAGGCCGCGGTCATCGGTGGCGGCTACGCCACCGGCCGCGAGTTGGTGGAGTTCTTCCTGCCGGCCGGTCCCTGGGGCGGACTGCTGGGAATGGTCGTGAGCATGCTCGTCTGGAGCGTGGTGCTGGCAATCAGCTTCGAGCTGGCGCGGCTGGCGCGCGCCTACGACTACCGCTCGTTCTTCAAGGTGCTGCTCGGGCGCGGCTGGTTCCTGTTCGAGATCGCGTACTTCCTGCTGATGGTCGTCATCCTTGCGGTCATGGGGGCGGCGGCCGGCGAGATCGCCTACAACCTGTTCGGGGCACCGAAGCTGGTCGGCACGCTGGGCATGATCGCTGCGACGGGCCTGTTGCTGTTCCAGCGCAATGCGGGGATCGAGAAGTTCCTCGCGCTTTCGGTCGGATACCTCTATCTGGTGTACCTCGTGTTCCTGGTCTGGAGCACGCTGGTGTTCGGCGACCGCATCGCCGCGAACTTCGAATCCCATCCGGTCGGAAGCAGCTGGTTCACGGC
>JAGOEZ010000100.1 GCA_017997455.1 Lysobacterales bacterium
AGGCCATGTCGTTGGCGGCGGCTGGCGAGTCGCCCACGGTCCACAGGCGTTCGAGGCCGTAGAACTCGCGGATGCGCGGCAGCATGACGTGGACCACCACGTCGCCGAGGTCGACCAGGACCCATTCGGCCTCCTTCTGCCCCTCGACGCCGATCGGCAGCACGCCGGCGCGCTTGGCGAACTTGACCACTTCGTCGGCCATGGATTTCACGTGGCGGCTGGAAGTGCCGCTGGCGATGACGAGCAGGTCGGTGAAGGAGGCCTTGTCGCGGACGTCGATTTCCTTGACGTCCTTGGCCTTGAGCTCGTCGAGGGCGGCGAGCACCTGCTGGCGCAGGCTGGCGGTTGCGGCGGGAAGTTTCTTCGCGCGCGAAGCAGGCTTCGCGGACGGTACGGCGGCGACGCGGGATTTGCTGACCAAGTGGCAATGCACCTCGGCGGGGCGGACGGCGCGCCATTCGCGCCGATTCGAGTATGGACCGATTTCGACGCCTTGCAAGGGCCGGACCGCTGCCGATCGGCATCCCGCCGCAGGCCGGTGGGAACGGTAACTCGCGTGCCGGGAGCGGGTCGAACCGCCCATCGGGACGAGCGAAATGCCGGCCGGCAACATGGCCCGGTGCGGCATGGCGGGAATCGCCCGCGCAATCCGTTGTACCCCGTCGAGTCCCCGGGCACGCCACGGGTGGGCGAATCCGGCCAGGCTCGGTCCGGGGGCACCCCGGGCACGACGAACGCAGGCGGCAAGGGGAGGCGTGATGTCATCCGATTCGGGAGGAGATGTGCCCGGGCACTACGTGACCCGGCTGGCCATCGACGCGGGCGACCTCGAGGCTGTAGAGCGTTTGCGGTACGAGGTCACCGTGGCGGAGATGGGGAAGAAGCGTGTGCATGCCGATGCGCATGCCCGCAGGTTGCCGGACCCCCTTGACGCCGCCGCGGACATCATCGTGGTTGCCGACGCCGCCGGCGAGCTGGTGGGGACGATCCGCAGTTGCGGCTTCGGCTCCGGGCAGGACTGGACCGCGCAGGACGGCTGGTACACCTTGCGCGAATTCGCGCACCTGCCGCGCGCGCTCCTGGGCATGTGCACGCACCTGGCCGTGCAACGCGCGCATCGCCGCTTCGTGGTGCGCGACCTGCTGTTCCAGGCGCTGTATGCCGTGCAACTCGAGCGCGGCATCCGCCTGTGTTTCACCACCAGCCCGCCGACCCTGGCGCGCATGTTCGAGCGCTACGGATTCCGCGAGTATGCGAGCCCGGCGCAGGATGCGGAGAACGGGCCCGTGTTGCGCCTGGTCCTGGCGCTGGACGACCTCGATCACCTGGAACGGATTGGCTCGCCGTTCCACGCCTTGGCGCGCGCCCGCGACGTCGCTCCCGCCGTGCGGCCGTGGCTCGACGAACTGATCAGGCACTGGTCGCGCGATCCCGCCGGATAGGCGCGGCGCGTAGTGCGCCTAGCCGATGTAGAGGTCGTGCGCCTGGATGTAGGCGAGCACGGCCTCCGGCACGAGGTAGCGCGGCTCGCGCCCGGCCGCGAACTCGGCGCGCAGATGGCTGGCCGACAGTTCCAGCGGCGTGACCGCGAGTTCCAGCACGCGGCCTGCTGGCGCGTCGCGCAGTGCCGTGGCCGACCCGATCTGGCGCGCGCGCGTCTCCAGCGCGAGCACGCCGGACCACTCGACCGCGTGCCCCGGCCGGGTCAGGACCACGAGGTGCGCCAGCGCATACAATTCCAGCCAGTCGTGCCAGCCTGGCAGGCCGGCGTAGGCGTCGGCGCCGACCAGCAGCAACAGGGGGCGCTGCAACCCGATCTCGCGCCGCAGTTCCCGCAGCGTATCGACCGTGTAGGAGGGCCCCGGTCGCGACAACTCGCGTTCGTCGAGCGCGAGCCGCGCTTGCCCGGCCAGCGCCAGGCGCAGCATGGCGACCCGGTGCGCGGGGCTGGCCTGCGGCTGCGGTCGGTGCGGCGGCACGTGCGCGGGCATTAGTCGCACTTCCGCGTCCAGCGCCTCGGCCGCTTCCCAGGCCACGCGCAGGTGGCCGATGTGGACCGGGTCGAAGGTGCCGCCGAGGATCGCGAGGGGTTTCATGGCGACGCCGACGGGGCCGGCATCGGAGGGCGCAAGCGTTGCAACCCGGGTTCTGGCGGTGCCAATCGCGCGCAGAGCGCGCTCCTACAAGGCTCGCCCTGTAGGAGCGCGCTCTGCGCGCGATTGGCATACACGGCGAGCATGGCTCAGGCCGGCGCCAGCGCGCGCGCCAGGCGCGCGTCGGACATCGCCGCGAGCAGGCGCTCGAAGTCGCGCCAGGCGTCGCCGTCGGCGCGGCCCTTGCCGATGCGCTCGACACGCGCCGCTTCGGCCAGGCGCGCCTCCCAGTAGGCGTAGCCGCCGCGGCGCAGCGCGGCGCGGTAGACCGGGATCTTCGCCTGCCACACATGCTCGGCCCGCAGCGCCGCATCGGCCGACTGGCCGCGTTCCATCGCCGCCGCCGCGCGCACCAGCGTCGCCAGCGCCATCGCCACCGGCCCGATGAGTCCGGGCACCGCCTCGCCCTCGGCGCGCAGCGCGGCGATCACGCGCACAGCGCGCGCGGTCTCGCCGCCGAGCGCCACGTCGACCAGCCGGAACACGTCGAAGCGCGCGCTGTCGGCCACCAGCGCGTCGAGCGCGCCGGCGTCGAGCGCGCGCCCCTGGGCCAGCAGGACCAGCTTGTCGATCTCCTGCGCCGCGGCCAGCAGGTTGCCCTCCATGCGCTCGACCAGAAGGCCGACCGCGTCGGGCGTGAGCTTGAGCCCGGCGCGGGTCGCGCGGCGCGCGATCCAGTCCGGCAACTCGTGCGGCTTGAGCGGCCAATACACCACCACCGGCCCCACGGCCGCGAGCGCGTTGACCCAGGCGGTCTCGTGCGATTTGCTCCAGGTCGGGCTGGTGACGAGCAGCACCGTGTCGGGCGGCGGCGAATCCAGCAGCGCCGTGATCGCGGCCGCGCCCTCGGTTCCCGGGCGCCCGGTGGGCAGGCGCAGGTCGATGACGCGTCGCGAGGCGAACAGCGAAAGACTGGCGCCGGCGCGCGCGAGTTCATCCCAGTCGAAGCCGGGCTCGGCCTCGTAGACCTCGCGCTCGGTGTAGCCCAACTCGCGCGCGCGGCGCCGCAGCGCGTCGGCGGCCTCGAACAGCAGCAGGTGCTCGTCCCCTGCCAGCAGGTAGGCCGGCTTGAGCGCCGTCGCCGTGGCGAGGTGCTGCTCGAACTTCTCGGGACTCAAGGCCATGAAGGGGCCGCTCGTTGCACTGCGTGAACGCAGGGAGCCGTGGTCGCGCGCGAAAAGCGACGGCCGCGCCTAGCGTACCGCGATGGTCTCGAGGCGGCGCAGGATCTGCTGCACCATCTCGCGCTGCAACTCGCCGCGGATCAGTTCTTCCTCCTGCGCCGCGGCCAGGCCCTGGGTCTGGTCGAAGGTGAAGGGCCGCGTGATCTCGATGGCGGCGGGCCCGAACAGCAATTTGCCGGCGCCGTCGGCCGCCGACAGCTCGACCCGATGCCGCACTACGTACTCCTGGACCTTGGCGTTGGCGCTCACCACCAGGGTGTCGCGCACGACCTGGTTGACCGGCACCCGGATCGCGCCGGCGCCCTCGGTGCCGGCCGGGACCAGCACGACCCCGGCGCGCAGCAGCGCGTCGCGCAGGTCGCGCGCCACCGGGCTGAACGGATCGGCGACCTCGAGCGAGGCGCGCTCCAATGCCGCCGGCAGCACGATCTCACCACGCGGGTGGAAGCCGCAGGCGCCGAGCAGGAGCAGGACGAAAGGCAGGATTGGGCGCATCCGGTCTGGCCTCGAGGCTCGCGGAATCACAGCACGATGTTGACGATCTTGCCCGGCACCACGATCACCTTCTTCGGCGTGGCGCCGGCGAGGAAGCGTTGCACGCCGGCATCGGCCATCGCCAGCGCCTCGACCGCGGCGCGCTCGGCGCCGATCGGCACGTCGATCTCGCCGCGCAGCTTGCCGTTGACCTGGACCGCGAGCCGCAAGGTGTCCTTGACCAGTGCCGCCGGGTCGGGCTTCGGATAGGGCAAGTCCTCGAGCAGGGTCTCGGCATGCCCCAGGCCCTGGCGCAGCACGTGGCAGATGTGCGGCGTGATGGGATCGAGCAGCAGCACCACCGCCTCCCACGCCTCCTGCAGCACGGCGCGCCCCTGCGCCGAGACATCGTCGAACTTCGCCAGCGCGTTCATCAACTCCATCACCGCCGCGATCGCGGTGTTGAAGGTGCGGCGGCGGCCAATGTCGTCGCCGACCTTGGCGATGGTCTCGTGCACCTGCCGGCGCATGGCCTTCTGCGCGCCATCAAGCGCGGCAACATCGAGCGCGGGCGCCGGCCCGCGAGCGACATGGCGCTGCACCTGGGTCCACAGCCGGCGCAGGAAGCGCGCCATGCCCTCGACGCCGGCCTCCGACCATTCCAGCGACTGGTCCGGCGGCGCGGCGAACATCGAGAACAGGCGCACGGTGTCGGCGCCGTACTGCTGCACCATCACCTGCGGGTCGACGCCGTTGTTCTTGGACTTCGACATCTTCTCGATCGCGCCGATCGCGACCGCCTGGCCGTCAGCCTTGAGCGTGGCGCCCACGATCTTGCCCTTGGCGTCGAGCTGGACGTCGACGTCGGCGGGATTGATCCAGGTCTTGCCGCCATCCACGTCATCGCGGAAGTAGGTCTCGGCCACCACCATGCCCTGGCACAGGAGATTGGTCGCCGGCTCGTTGCTGCGCACCAGCCCCGCGTCGCGCATCAGCTTGTGCCAGAAGCGGAAGTACAGCAGGTGCATCACCGCGTGCTCGATGCCGCCGATGTACTGGTCGACCGGCAGCCAGTAGTTGGCGCGTTCGTCGAGGATGCCGTCGGCGCCGGGGCTGCAGTAGCGCGCGTAGTACCAGCTCGATTCGACGAAGGTGTCGAAGGTGTCGGTCTCGCGCTCGGCCGGCGCGCCGGTTTCGGGATCGACGCACTGGCGCCACGCCGGATCCGACTTGATCGGCGACTTCACGCCCTCGAAGCGCACGTCCTCGGGCAGCAGCACCGGCAACTGGTCCTCGGGCACCGGCACCGCGGTGCCGTCGGCGCGATAGATGATCGGGATCGGGCAGCCCCAGTAGCGCTGGCGCGAGATGCCCCAGTCGCGCAGCCGGTAGTTGACCTTGCGGCGGCCGCGGCCTTCGGCCTCGAACTTCGCCGCGAGGGCCTCGAAGGCGGCGGCGTAGTCCTTGCCGTCGAGCAGCGGGCCGGAGTTCACGCACACGCCCTTGTCGACGTACGCAGCGATCGACAGATCGACGCCCTGCTCCCTTCCCCCTTGAGGGGGGAAGGGTTGGGGATGGGGGTGGTCGCCGCGCCGCCCACCCCCATCCGTCGCGCTGCGCGCGCCACCTTCCCCCCTCGAGGGGGAAGGGAAAGCAGCGGGGGCGATGACCTGGCGAATGGGCAACCCATACTTGGTCGCGAACTCCCAATCCCGCTGGTCATGCCCCGGCACCGCCATCACCGCGCCGGTGCCGTAGCCCATCAGCACGAAGTTGGCGATCCACACCGGCACTTCCGCGCCCGACAGCGGATGGATCGCGCGCAGTCCGGTGTCGATACCGCGCTTCTCCATGGTCTCGAGTTCGGCCTCGGCCACGCCGCCGGACTTGCAGCTGGCCACGAAGGCCGCCACCGCGGGATTCGACTGCGCGGCGAGCGTGGCCAGCGGATGCTCCGCCGCGACGCTGACGAAGGTCACGCCCATCAGGGTGTCGGGACGCGTGGTGTAGACCTCGATCGGCGCATGGCCGCCGGCCACGTCGAAGCGGATTTCCAGCCCTTCCGAGCGCCCGATCCAGTTGCGCTGCATGGTCTTGACCGCATCCGGCCAGCCTTCGAGCGCATCGAGCTCGCGCAGCAGTTCATCGGCATAGGCCGTGATGCGGAAGAACCACTGCGGGATCTCGCGCTTCTCCACCACCGCGCCCGAGCGCCAGCCGCGGCCGTCGACGACCTGCTCGTTGGCCAGCACGGTCTGGTCGACCGGATCCCAGTTCACCACCGCGTTGCGCCGGTACACCAGGCCCTGCTTGAACAGCCGCACGAACATCAGCTGTTCCCAGCGGTAGTACTCGGGCTTGCAGGTGGTGACTTCGCGCGACCAGTCGTAGGCGTAGCCCAGCGACTTCAACTGGCTGCGCATGTGGTCGATGTTGGCGTAGGTCCACTTCGCCGGCGCGGTGTTGTTCTTGATCGCCGCGTTCTCGGCCGGCAGGCCGAAGGCGTCCCAGCCCATCGGCTGCAGCACGTTGAATCCCTGCATGCGCTGGTAGCGGCTGAAGACGTCGCCGATGGTGTAGTTGCGCACGTGGCCCATGTGCAGCGCACCGGAGGGGTACGGCAGCATCGACAGGCAGTAGTACTTGGGCTTGCCCGGGTCCTCCTTGACCTCGAACGCGCGGGTGCGGTTCCAGTAGGCCTGGGCGGCGGCTTCCACCGCAGTTGGATCGTAGGTTTCTTGCATTGCGGGCGGGGGGAGGAACGCGGAATCCGACGAGCCTACCGCAGCGCAGCAGGGCTGCAAAGCAAGCGGGCGCGGCGGCCGGTTATGATGCGCACACCCCCTTGGAGCACCGCCCCGTGAAGCCCACCCCCTCGCTGCTCGCCGTTGCCATCCTTTCTTGCGCCGCCGGTGCCTCGGCCCAGGCGCCAGCCGCCACGCCCGCAGTCACCGTGGTGCGCTGCGACGCGCTCATCGACGTGGTCGCCGGCAAGACGCTGGGCGCCAGCAGCATCGTGATCGAAGGCGAGCGGGTGAAGTCCGTGCAAGCCGGCCGCGCCGAGATCGCCGGCGCCACGGTCATCGACCTGCCGGGCCAGACCTGCATGCCGGGCTGGATCGACATGCACGTGCACCTGAGCTCCGAGACCAGCGCGCAGGCCTATTCCGAGGGCTTCCGCCTCAATCCCACCGACTACGCCTACCGCAGCACCGGCTTCGCCGAACGCACGCTGATGGCCGGCTTCACCACGGTGCGCGACCTCGGCAGCGCGGACGGCATCGCACTGAGCCTGCGCGATGCCATCGCCCGCGGGTTGGTGCGCGGCCCGCGGGTCTACGCCGCCGGCAAGTCCGTCGCCACCACTGGCGGCCACGCCGATCCGCGCAACGGCATCAATGCCTCGCTGACCCGGGCCCTGGGTTATCCCGGTCCGGAGGACGGCGTGGTGGCGGGCCCGGTGGAGGCGCGCACGGCGGTCAGGCAGCGCTACAAGGAAGGTTCGGACGTGATCAAGATCACCGCCACCGGCGGCGTCTTGTCCTATGCCAAGAACGGGCAGAACCCGCAGTTCATGCTCGACGAGATCCAGGCCATCACCAGCACCGCGCGCGACTACGGCTTCAAGGTCGCGGCGCACGCGCACGGCGACGAGGGCATCCGCCGCGCCTCCGAGGGCGGGGTCGACTCGATCGAGCACGGCACCTTCATGAGCGACGCCACCATCGACGTGATGAAGAAGAACGGCACCTGGTACGTGCCGACCATCAGCGCCGGCGTGTTCGTGGGCGAGAAGGCGCGCGAGCCGGGCTACTACCCGGACATCGTGCGACCCAAGGCGCTGGCGGTGGGGCCGCAGATCCAGAAGACCTTCGCGCGCGCCTACGCGGCCGGGGTCAAGATCGCCTTCGGCACCGACGCCGGCGTGTTCCCGCACGGCCAGAACGCGCGCGAGTTCGTGCTGATGGTCGAGGCCGGCATGCCGCCGATGGAAGCGATCCAGGCCGCGACCCGCAGCGCGGCCGAATTGCTGGGCGACAGCGCCAACGTCGGCACGCTCGAGGCCGGCAAGTACGCCGACATCGTCGCGGTGCAGGGCGACCCGATCGCCGACATCAAGGCGGTGCAGAACGTGTCCTTCGTCATGAAGGGCGGCGTGGCCTACAAGCAGCCCTGAACCAGTCGACGGCGATGGGTCGAGTCCTCGCCCTGTCGCCGACGCCTGGCGCCGCCGCCTGTAGGGGCGGCTTCAGCGGCGACCAGTGCCTATCGCGCGCAGAGCGCGCTCCTACAACGCCGGCTCTGTAGGAGCGCGCTCTGCGCGCGATAAGCGCCGGGTTGTTGCCGTATCGTCCGGGCTTGCCAAGCGTCGCGCCCGCCCCCACATTGACGCGCACGCCTGCAGGAGCCTTCCGTGAGCGATTCCCCGCACATCTACGACGTCACCCAGGCCGACTTCGAGCAGAAGGTCCTGCTCGCCTCGACCAAGGTCCCGGTGCTGGTGGACTTCTGGGCGCCGTGGTGCGCGCCCTGCAAGCAGCTCACGCCGGTGCTGGAAGCGGTCGTCGCGTCCTACGGCGGCCGCGTGCTGCTGGCCAAGGTCAATACCGACGAGCAGGGCCAGCTCGCTTCGCTGTTCGGCATCCGCTCGCTGCCCACGGTGATGCTGCTCAAGGACGGCCAGCCGCTCGATGGCTTCATGGGCGTGCAGCCCGAATCGGCGATCCGCGAGATCCTCGAGGCGCACGTCGGCCCGCCGGACGCCGAAGCCGCGGCGCAAGTCGAAACACCGCCGCTGGATCCGGCCGAGCGGGCGCGCAGCCTGCGTGCCGCCATCGCCGCCGAACCCGCGCGCGACGAACTCAAGCTCGAACTCGCCACCGCCCTCATGCAACTGGGCGAGGCCGACGAGGCCGCGACGCTCCTCGATGCCCTGCCCGCCAACCTGGCCGAATCGGCGCCGGCCAAGGTGCTGCGCTCGCACCTGGCCTTCGCGCGCGTGCTCAAGGGCGCGCCGCCGCTGGGCGAACTCGCGGTGCTGGTCAAGCACGATCCCGCCAACCTCAAGGCCCGCCACCAACTCGGCACGCGCCTGCTGATCGACGGTGAATCCGAACTCGCGCTCGCCCAGTTCCTCGAGATCATGCGCCGCGACCGCGCCTTCGAGGACGACCTCGGGCGCAA
>JAGOEZ010000101.1 GCA_017997455.1 Lysobacterales bacterium
GCGGGCCGTGGCGCTACGTGGTGGAGGCGCGGCTCGCCGGCAGCGCCGCGGCGGGCACCGGACCGAACTACCTCGAATAGCGGCCTAGGACTTCGCTTGCGCGGCGACCGCCGCGCGCATGCCCTGGATCGTCGCGGCGTAGTCGCTGCTGCCGAAGATCGCCGAGCCGGCGACGAAGGTGTCGGCGCCTGCGCGCGCGATTGCGCCGATGTTGTCGCCCTTGACCCCGCCATCGACCTCGAGGCGGATGTCGCGGCCGCTGCGGTCGATGCGCTCGCGCACGGCGCGCAGCTTGTCCAGCGCGCCGTCGATGAAGCGCTGGCCACCGAAGCCCGGGTTGACCGACATGATGAGGACCAGGTCGAGCTGGTCCAGGGTGTGGTCGAGCCAGTCCAGCGGCGTGGCGGGATTGAACACCAGCCCGGCCTTGCAGCCGCTGTCCCTGATCAGCTGGATCGTGCGGTGCACGTGCTCGCTGGCCTCGGGGTGGAAGCTGATCAGAGAGGCGCCGGCCTTGGCGAAGTCCGGCACGATGCGATCGACCGGCTTGACCATCAGGTGCACGTCGATCGGCGCGGTGAGGCCGTGCTTGCGCAGGGCCTCGCACACCAGCGGGCCGATGGTGAGGTTGGGGACGTAGTGGTTGTCCATCACGTCGAAGTGGATCCAGTCGGCGCCGGCCGCGAGCACGTTGCGGCATTCCTCGCCGAGGCGGGCGAAGTCGGCGGAGAGGATCGACGGGGCGATCAGGCAGGGTCGGGACACGGGTTCGGGCTCCGGGCGGCGAGGCGTGGCGACCAGCGGGTCAGCCGCTAGGCTACCGGATTCCCCGCATCGCCTTCAGCTGTTCATAGGCCGCGATGACTTCGCGGGCCCGCTGTTCCGAAAGCTTGATCACCTCGGGCGCGGCACCGCGCGCGGTCTGCTTGTCGGGATGGTGCTCGGCGATCAGGCGGCGGTAGGCGCGCCGCACCTGGGCGTCGGTGGCCTGCGGGGTCAGCCCCAGCACGGCGTAAGGATCGGGTGCCGCGGCGCCGCCCTGGGCGCCGCGGCCGGTCTTGCGCAGCAGCAGCCATTCGAGGGTGTCCTCGGCCACGTCGAGCGAGCGCGCCGCGCGTTGCAGCACCGCGCGCGCCTCCGGCGCCAGCATGCCGTCGGCCAGGGCCACGTCCGCCAGCACGTCGAGCAGCATCACCTTGAGCTCGCCGCGAAAGCCGCAGAAAGCGCGCAACTCGCGTCCGGCCAGGTGCGGATCGACGCCGCCGTTGCGCCCGCGCCCGAAGTGCTCGACCGCGTGCGCGCGATTGCGCTTCGACAGGTCCATGCGCGCCATCAGCTTCTCGGTCGCGGCGACCTCGGCCTCGGACACGCTCCCGTCGGCCTTGGCGATGACCCCGGCCAGGCCGAACAGCGGCGCCACCAGCGCGCCCTCGCGCGGCTCCATGAAGGGCACCAGGTTGGACAGCCAACCCTCGTCCCAGGCATGGCCGATCGCGGCGCCCACGGCGATCCCGATCGGATGGCGCGTGACGGCGAAGCCGAACAGCGCGCCCGCGACCTTGCCGATCCAGCGCTTCATCCGGCGTGCACCGGCACGACGCGCCGTTCGGCCCGGTCCGAAACCGTCGGGTTGGCGGGCGCTGGGGCGGGGCGCGGCAACGACAGGGCGGGCAGGTTGCGCATCGAGCGGGTTCGGCGCGGGAGCGGCGATTGTAGTGGGCGCGGCCACCGCACGCGCAGCGGTTGCCGGGTCCGGCAGCGGACGGCGCCGCGCTTCCGGATCCGTCGTCGCAGTCCACTAGAATGCCCGTCCTGCCCGCGTTGGAGCGCGTTCGTGCCCACTACCCTGCTGCAGTCCGAGCTCGAGGGCCTGGCGCTCATCCACCGCGGCAAGGTGCGCGACGTGTATGCCCTGCCCGGCCAGCGCCTGCTGATCGTCGCCACCGACCGCCTGTCCGCATTCGACGTGGTGTTGCCCGATCCGATCCCGGGCAAGGGCGAGATGCTGACCCAGATGTCGAACTTCTGGTTCGCGCACACCGCCCACCTGGTCCCGAACCATCTCACCGGCACCGCGGTCGCGCAGGTGCTTCCGGCTGATGCCGATCCGGCGCTGTATGCGCGTCGCGCGGTGGTGGCGCGGCGGCTCGACCCCGTGCCGGTGGAGGCGATCGCGCGCGGGTACCTGATCGGCTCCGGCTGGAAGGACTACCAGGCCAGCGGGCAGGTCAGCGGCATCCGCCTGCCGGCCGGCCTGCGCCAGGCCGAGCGCCTGCCCGAACCGATCTTCACGCCCTCGACCAAGGCGGCCGCCGGCTCGCATGACGAGAACATCGGCTTCGACGCCATGGCGGCGACGATCGGCGGCGAGCTCGCCGAGCGCGTGCGCGAGGCCACGCTGGCGATCTACCGCCACGCGGCCGCATACGCCGCGACCCGCGGCATCCTGATCGCCGACACCAAGCTCGAGTTCGGGATCGACGATGACGGCACGCTGCGCGTGATGGACGAGATGCTCACGCCGGATTCCTCGCGCTTCTGGCCCGCCGACCAGTACCAGCCCGGGACCAGCCCGCCAAGCTACGACAAGCAGTTCGTGCGCGACTATCTCGAGACCCTGGACTGGAACAAGCAGGCGCCTGGACCCCGGCTGCCCACCCACGTCATCGAGGGGACCGCGGCACGCTATGCCGAGGCCCTGTGGCGCTTGGCCGACCTGCGCCTGGAGTAAGTCGTGCCCTTCCTGTAGGAGCGGCTTCAGCCGCGACCGAGGCCAATCGCGCGCAGAGCGCGCTCCTACAAGGCCGGGCTCCGTAGGAGCGCGCTCTGCGCGCGATTGGCCTCGGTCGCGGCTGAAGCCGCTCCATGTACGTTGGCCCCAGCTCCTACAGGACGGCGGCGGCGGCAGATTTCGGCGCGGCGCGTCATAATGCGCGCGCACGTCTGGAGCACCGCCATGTCCGTTCCTTCCGCCACCGAGCCCGCCTACGTCGATCGCCGTCGCGACGTCGACCGCCTGCTGGGCAACTACAGCGAGGACCATCGCAACGCCACCAACCAGCGCATCCACTGGATCTGCGTGCCCTTGATCGTGTGGACCGTGGTCGCGCTGCTGTGGGTGGTGCCGGTGCCGGCCTCGATCGGCAAGCCGGGATTGTGGGCCGCGCTGGCCATGGTCGGGGCATTCTCGTATTACATGCGCCTGTCGCGGGTGCTGGCCTTCGCGGCGCTGCTGGTGTTCGTCGCCTTCGCCTTCCTGACCCAGGCGCTCTACGCGCGGCTAGGCGCCAGCGTCCTGCTGTGGTCCGCGGTGGGCGTGTTCGTGCTGGCCTGGATCGCGCAGTTCGTCGGCCATGAGATCGAAGGCAAGCGGCCGTCGTTCCTGACCGACCTGCAGTACCTGCTGATCGGGCCGATCTGGCTGGTGAGCAAGGCGATGCGGCGCTACGGCATCGCCTATTGAGGCTGCGACGGCCCTGTAGGAGCGCATCTCATGCGCGACCGGTGACGCCGGAACCGGTGGTGCGGCGAGTACGCAGTGCCGCGGTCGCGCATGAGATGCGCTCCTACAGGGCGTCTTGCAGGCGCCGGCCCCTCCGATGCCCCTGAGCCACTTGCTCCTGGTCCTGGCGATCTGCCTGGCCTGGGGCGGCAACTTCCTCGCCTCGGCCTACGCGCTGCAGCACTTTCCGCCCTTCGTGTACACCGCGCTGCGGCTGTGCGTGGTGCTGCTTTGCCTGCTGCCGCTGCTGCGGCGGCTGCCGCAGGGCCAATGGCCGCGCCTCGTCGCCGTGTGCCTGCTCAACGGCGCGCTGCACTTCGGCCTGAACTTCATGGCCCTGCGCCAGGCCGGCGACATTTCGTCGGTGGCGATCGCGCTGCAGAGCTACGTGCCGATGAGCGCGCTGCTCGCGGTGTGGCTGCTCGGCGAGCGCATCGGCTGGCGCACCGGGGCCGGCATCGGCCTGGCATTCGGGGGCGTGCTGGTGCTGGGCTTCGATCCGCTGGTGCTCGATGCGCCGGCTGCGCTGCTGACGACACTGTTCGCGGCCCTCGCGCTGGCGCTGGGCACGGTGCTGATGCGCGGCCTGCGCAATATCGGACCGTTCGAACTGCAGGCCTGGACCGCCGTGCTCGGCATACCCTTCCTGCTGGTCCTGTCCGCGGCATTCGAACAGGGGCAGGTCGAGGCGATCGCCGCGGCGGGCTGGGGGCATTGGGGCGCAGTGGCCTACTCCGGCCTCATCGCCTCGCTGGTGGGTCATGGCCTGCTGTTCTGGCTGGTGCAGCGCCACCCCGTGTCGCAGATCACGCCCTACCTGCTGCTGACGCCGATCATCGCGATCGCGCTGGGCGTGCTGGCCTGGGGCGACCGGCCGGGGCCGAAACTCGTGGTCGGCGGCCTGATGGTGCTGGGCGGGGTCATGCTGATCGCGCTGCGCGCGATCGTGCGGCGACGTCCGCTGCCGCTGCCGCTGGACTGAACACCGCGGCCGGCAATGCGCCTGCCTGAAAGCCGGAACGCGCCCTGCGGCGCGTTCCGGTCCCTGCCCCGGTCCGTCCGCCCGCTCAGGCGGTGACCTTGGGCGGCTGCCAGTTGTCGACTTCGGTCGGCCGCATCAGCCAGCGGCAAAGCGCGGGCAGGAAGATGATCGCCGCGATCATGTTGACGATGAACATGAAGGTCAGCATCGTGCCCATGTCGGCCTGGAACTTGAGCGCCGAGAAGATCCACATGCCCACGCCCACCGCCAGGGTCAGCGCGGTGTAGAAGATCGCGATGCCGGTGGTCTTGAGCGCGATGAAATACGACTCGCTGACCGTCTTGCCCTGGCCCATGGCTTCCGCCATGCGGGCGTAGATGTAGATCCCGTAATCGACGCCGATGCCGACGCCCAGCGCCACCACCGTCAGCGTATTGACCTTCATGCCGATGCCCAGGTGGACCATCAGCGAGTGCCCGAGCTCGGTCACCAGCACCAGCGGCAGCACGATGCACAGCGCCGCGCGCGGGTCGCGGAAACTCAGCAGGCACATGAAGAACACCGCGCCGTACAGCCAGTACAGCATGGTGTGCTCGACCGCCCGCACCTCGTCGTTGATCGCTGCCATCACGCCGAGGTTGCCGGTGGCCAGGCGCAGGTTGGCGCGGTCGCTGCTGACCTCTTCGCCGGCCTCGGCCGCCGCGTTGACCGCCTTTTCCATGTCGATGCGGAAGTTGACGTCGTAGGCGTTGTTGTCCTTGCGGAACTGCATCACCGCCGCGACCACGCGGTCGATGGTCGTGGCCCGATGGTCGTCGGTGAAGATCGTGATCGGGATTGCGCTGCAATCGGCGTTGAGCAGCCCCGAGTCGGTCTCGAAGGCCTGGGTGGCCTGGCGCAGCTGGTCGGTGCCGCGCGGCAGCACGCGCCAGCGGATGTTGCCCTCGTTCCAGCCCGCATTGACGATCTTGGCCACCGCCGGCAGCGTGATCACCTGTTGCACGCCCTCGACGTTGGCCATGTGCCAGGCGAAGCGGTCGATCAGCTCCATCGCCTTGAAGCTCTGGGTGCAGGCCGCCGGCGCCGCTTCGGCGATGATGTTGATCATGTCCACGCCGAGCGCGAACTTGCGCGTGATGACCAGCGCGTCCTGGTTGTAGCGCGCCTCGGGCCGCAACTCGGCCACGCCCTCCTGGGCGTCGCCGATCATCACCTGGTCGCCGCGCGCCTCGGCGAACCACCAGATCACCACGCCGATGATGAGGATGATCGCGGCCGGCACCGGCTTGGCGAAGCGCGACAGCAACACCCAGATCTTGTCGAACTGGGTCAGCTGGCGCAGCCGGAACTCACGCTTGCGCTCCATGTTGGCCAGGCGGGTGTACGACAGCAGCACCGGCAACAGGATGAGGTCGGTCAGGATGGTGAGCGCCACGCCGATGGTCGCCGTGACCGCCAGTTCGCGCACCATGCGGATGTCGATCAGCATGATGGTGGCAAAGCCGATGCAGCCGGCGACCAGGGCCACCGCGCCCGGGATCAGCAGGAGCCGGAACGAGCGTCGCGCCGATTCGAGCGGATCCTTGCCATGGCGCGTGCGCAACTCGGCCACCGTGCCGTCTTCCATGCCGCCGAAGAAGAGCTCGCCGCGGAAGCGGTTGATCATCTGTTCGCCGTGGCTGACCGCGATGGCGAAGATCAGGAACGGCGTCAGCATGTTCATCGGGTCGATGCCGAAGCCCATCAGGCGCAGGCAGCCGAGCATCCACACCACCGCCACCAGCGCGCAGGCCACCGTGAGCGAAGCCAGCTTGACCGAGGTCGAGTACAGGTACAGCAGCAGCCAGGTGAAGGCGATGGTGATGAAGAAGAACCAGATCACCGAACGGGCGCCGTCGGCGATGTCGCCGACCATCTTGGCGAATCCGATCACGTGCACGCAGGTGCCGGCTGCCGGCGCCGCCGCAGGATCGCGCTCGGCCAGGCGGCAGGCCTCGGGATCGGTCTCGTAGCGGCGGCGGATCTCCTCGAGCTGCGCCGCCACCTGCTGGTAGTCGAGGCGCTGCTGGCCGGCGCCGCCCTCGGGCACCAGTTCGCCCCAGACCATCGCGCCGGAGAAGTCCTTGGCCACGAAGCGGCCGACGGCGTTGGCCTTGACGATATTGGACCGGATCGTGTCGAAGTCGCCGGGCGCGGCCTGGAAGCCCTCGACGTTGGGCGTGAACTCGGCCGGGATCACGTTGCCGCCCGCGAAGCCGTCCTCCACGACCTCGGTGAAGCGCACGTTCGGGGTGAAGATGGAGCGCACCCGGGCATCGTCGATCGCGTCGAGCGCGATGATGTCGTTGGTGATCTTCTCCATCGTCTGCATGAACGGCACGTTGAACATGTTGCCGCTGCGGTCCATCACCGCGACCAGCACGCGGTTGGCGCCGCCGAACTCGGCCTCGTAGTCGAGGAAGGTGCGCATGAACTCGTGCTGCAGCGGGATCTGCTTCTTGAACCCGGCATCGACCCGCAACTGCGCCGCGAAGTAGAGCAGGACCAGCGTCGCCGCCCCGAACAGCAGCAGGATCAGGGCCCGGTTGCCGAAGACGATGCGTTCGGCGAAGCGGTGGAACGCGGTGTCGGAGTTGGCGGAGCCCGAGACGGCCATCTTTGAGTCCTCGTAGACTGCTTAGTTCGGCGACCAGCCGCCGACGCCCTTCTCGCCCACCACCACCAGCGCGCCGTTGGGCGCCAGCGCGATCGCGCTGGACAGCACGGCCTGGTCGGGATGCTCGTGCTTGAGCAGGTTGGACCCGCCCTCGCTGCGCGTGAGCACGATGCCGTTGGCGCCGACGAGCGCCGCGCCGCCATTGGCCCAGCCGACGCCGCCGAGCAGCGACAGCTCGGTGCCGGTGTCGATCAGGGTCCAGGTCTCGCCAAGGTCCGTGGTCTCGAAGGCACGGCCGCGCATGCCGAACGCCAGCACGTGGCGGCCGTCGAAGCCGAGCACGCCGAACATCGATCCGGCGTACGGCAGCTGCAGCCGTTGCCAGGTGTCGCCGCCATCGGTGGAGCGGAATGCGGAGCCGCGCTCGGCCATCACCATCAGCGAACCGTCGCCGGTACGGGCGATCGCGTTGAGGTGCGGATCGGACTCGGCATCGAGGTCGAGCTGCGAATCGTCGAAGGTCCAGCTCTCGTCGCTGGCGGCCGCGTCGTCCGCCGCCGGGTCCGCGTCCAATGGCGCGTCGGCGCCCGCGGGCGCCTCGGCGGCCGTGGCCGTGATCGTGGACTCCTCCCAGGTCCCGCCGCCGTCGCGGGTCCGCAGCAGCATCGAATAGCCGCCGATCGCGAAGCCATCGGTCTCGTTGAGGAACAGCACGTCGAGCAGCGGCGCGCCGTTGGTGGGCTCCATCGAATCGGGGTCGAACGGCGCCTCGCGCTGGCGCTCCCAGGTCAGGCCGCCATCGGCCGAATGCAGGATCACGCCGTCATGGCCGACTGCCCAGGCGTGCTCGCCGACCGTGGTGACCGCGGTCAGCGTCGAGCGCGTGGGGACGCCTTCGACCTGGCGCCAGTCGGACCGCGACTCCGATACCAGGATGTGGCCGCGCTCGCCCACCGCGATCGCGCGGCTGTCGCCGCTGGTGATGTCGAGGATCAGCGAGCGGGTCGCGAGCGGCATGGTTTCCGCGGCCAGCACGCTGGGATCGCTGCCGGCGCTGGCCGGTGGCGCCTCGCCCTGCGAAAGCGCGAGGAAGGAGACGAATCCGAGGGCCACCGCGGTGGCCAGGCCCACGGGTGGGGTGCGGCGCAGGAACTTCATCGGGGGCCTCCACTCGCGGCGCCGGCGAGGCGGCGGCGCGGACCTCGAAAGTGCCAGCCGCCCCGATGCGGGGCGGCTGGCCGGCTTGCGGTTGCGATCAGCGCACGCCGCGCGTGCGCAACGACTGCGGCGAGAACTGGTCCGGCGAAGTCTGGAACGCGAAGTCGTACGGCCGCTCCTCGTTGTCGAGGAGGCAGGCGATGTAGCGCCCGGACTGCAGGTCGTGATGGGTCTCGATGGTGGCCCAGAAGGTCGGCACGCCGTAGTAGTTGACGCTGGCCGCCTCGGAATAACGCCACATCTCGCCGCGCTGGTCGTAGTGGTCGAGCATCAGGATCTGCCAGCTGTCCTCGTCCAGGTAGAACGTGCGCTTCGGATTGATATGGCGCTTGCCGGCCTTGAGCGTGGCTTCCACCACCCACACCCGGTGCAACTCGTAGCGCATCAGGTCCGGATTGAGGTGGCCGGGGCGGATCAGGTCCTTGACCTTGGTGTCGCCGCCGTGGGCCTTGTACGAGTTGTACGGCACGTACATCTCGCGCTTGCCCAGCAGCTTGATGTCGTAGCG
>JAGOEZ010000102.1 GCA_017997455.1 Lysobacterales bacterium
CTGAGGTGGGCCGCGAGCCGGTACTGGCTCACGCGCGGGATGTCGACCAGCCCGCTCTTGACCATGTACCAGCCCATGTAGCCCTGCGCGGCGCCCAGCGCCAGCACGCCGAGCAGCTTCCAGCGCAGCGGCGGCGCGATCCAGCCGCGCCACCAGAACCACAGCAGCGGCAGCGCGAACACCAGCCCCAGCAGGCGCGCCAGCAAGCGGTGCGCGTACTCGTACCAGAAGATCAGCTTGAACTCGGACAGCGACATGCCGCGGTTGACGGTCGTGTACTGCGGACTCTCGCGGTAGCGCTCGAACTCGGCTTGCCAGGCCTGCGCGTCGAGTGGCGGCAGCACGCCCGTGACCGGGCGCCAATCGACGATCGAGAGGCCCGATTCGGTGAGGCGGGTGGCGCCGCCGAGCATCACCAGCGCCAGCAGCACGCCGCAGCAAACCAGCAGCCACGCGCCCAGCGCGCGCTCGCGGGCCGTCGCGCCCGCTTCGATCGTGCTCGCCACCTCGCCCGCTCCTTCCCGTGTCGTCCCGACCCCGCAAGCATCCAGCATGGATGCGGCGCTGTCACCCCCGGAACGATCGCGATCTCACTTCCCGTTGACCTAGGTCAAGGCCGCGTCGGGTGCCCCGGAGGCATATAGCACCGGACCGCCGGCGGGCGCCGGCACGGCCATGGCATGCGCAGGGAGAGTCGGCGATGAGCGAGACCCAGCAGGACAACGAGAAGGTCCCGATGATGCAGCAGCTGCTGGACAACCCGTTCCTGCTGCTGTTCCTCGGCGTGATGATTCCCATGGTGGTCTACACCCTGTGGGGCGTCATCGACATCCTGACCATTCCGGTCGCGAAGTAGTCCGCGCAGGACCTGCCGCACAACCCCGGGGAAGCGACCATGAGCGCCATACTGCCCCCTTCCGAACGCCTCTGGTGGAAGCATCCGCTGGACCGCGTCGAAGGCACCTGGATCGCCATCGCATTCGTCTGGTGCATGGTGATGTTCTTCATGATGATCTACTGGCACGCCTTCGGCAGCCAGAACCTCTCGACCGAGACCTACCGCACCACGCCCGACCAGTTCGCGCTCAAGACCCAGGCGATGGTCGACCAGTACACGGTGCGGACCGAGACCGACGCCCAGATCCCGGTGGTGGCGCCGCCTCCGGGCAGCGACGTCTACCTCATCGCGCGCCTGTGGAATTTCTGGCCGATCCTCGAGCTCAAGCAGGGCGAGACCTACCGCCTGCACCTGACCTCGATGGACTACAACCACGGCTTCTCGCTCCAGCCCGCCAACATCAACATCCAGGTGGTGCCGGGCTTCGAGCACGTGGTGACCGTGACGCCGAACCAGAGCGGCACGTACTCGGTGGTGTGCAACGAATACTGCGGGATCGGCCATCACACGATGGTCGGCCGCATCCACGTGAACTGAGGGGGCGGCCATGTCCATCGCAACGACCTACCGGACCTGCCCGCGCTCGGGGCTGCAGTTCGAATCCCATGCCGAGAAGCTGATGATCGCCAACGCCGTCGCGGCGGTGGTGTTCCTGCTGATCGGCGGCATCCTCGCCGTCGGCGTGGTGCTGACGCGCTGGCCGGCGGTGCACTGGCTGGAAGCGGACACCTTCTACCAGGTGCTGACCGCGCACGGCATCGACATGCTGATCTTCTGGATCATCTTCTTCGAGATCGCGGTGCTGTACTTCTGCGCCTCGACCCTGCTGCGCTGCCGCCTCGCCACGCCCAGGATCGCGTGGGTGGCCTTCGCCCTGATGCTGGTCGGCGCGGTCACCAACAACGTGGCGGTGTACCAGGGCGCGTCGAGCGTGATGATGACGTCCTACGTGCCGATGATGGCCGCGCCCTCGTTCTACCTCGGGCTGATCCTGTTCGCGGTCGGCGCGCTGGTCGCCTGCTTCGTGTTCCTGGGCACGCTGGTGGTCGCCAAGCGCGACAAGACCTACCAGGGCTCGGTGCCGCTGGTGACCTTCGGCGCGATCACCGCCTGCATCATCGCGGTGTTCACGATCGCGTCGGGCGCGATCATCCTGGTCCCGACCTACCTGCTGTCGCTGGGGCTGATCGACTCGGTCGACCCGCTGGTCTACCGCACGATCTGGTGGGCCTTCGGCCATTCCTCGCAGCAGATCAACGTCGCCGCCCACATCTCGATCTGGTACGCGGTGGCCGCGATCGCCTTCGGCGCCACGCCGATGTCGGAGCGGGTCAGTCGCGGCGCGTTCCTGCTCTACATCCTGTTCCTGCAGCTCGCCAGCGCGCACCACCTGCTGGCCGACCCCGGCCTGAGCACCGGCTGGAAGGTGATCAACACCAGCTACTTCATGTATTTCGCCGTGCTGGCCTCGATGATCCATGGCCTGACCATCCCCGGCGCGATCGAAGTCGCGCAGCGGCGCAAGGGCTACAACAAGGGCCTGTTCGAGTGGCTGCGCAAGGCGCCGTGGGGCAACCCGGTGTTCTCCGGCGTGTTCATCTCGCTGATCGGCTTCGGCTTCCTCGGCGGGATCTCGGGCGTGATGATGGGCACCGAGCAGCTCAACATGCTCATCCACAACACCATCTACGTGCCCGGCCATTTCCACGCCACGGTGGTGATCGGCACCACGCTGTCGTTCATGGCGCTGACCTATTTCCTGATCCCGGTGCTGTTCCGGCGCGAGATGATCAATCCCGGCCTCGCCAAGTGGCAGCCCTACCTGTTCGGCCTGTCGATGTACTTCTTCTGCCTGGTGATGATGGGCGCCGGCACGCTGGGCGTGTCGCGCCGGCACTGGGACATGGCCTTCAGCGGGGCGGCACTGGCCTACGAATGGCCGGGCGCGGCGTACCTGATGATGGGCCTGGTCGGCATCGCCGGCATCGCCGCGATCGTGGGCGGCGCGATCTACATCTACATCACGGTCGGCTCGCTGCTGTGGGGCAAGCGCCTCGACGCCGGCGCGACCAGCGCGCAGGCCACGCCGATCCCGCCGACGGCGCCGCTGGCGGCGGTGCAGACCTACGGCTCGATGGGCTTCGCCGCCCCCGGCACCTTCGTGCTGGCGATGGTGTTCCTGGTGTCCTTCGTCCTCTACTACTTCATCAACTGGAAGTACCTGTCGACGCTGTGGGGCCTGAGCTGAGCGCGCAGGGCCGCGGCGGGCGACCCGCCGCCGCGGCCTTCCCCGTACCGACCAGGCCACGCCACGACCATCGCGCCCCGCACCGAGACCCCAGGCCATGAACACCGCGCTGCTTGCCAACACCCGTCCGCTCGCGTCGCTGCTGCGCGACGTGCTGAGCCTGTTCAAGCTGCGCATCGGCGTGCTCATCATGGTCACGGCCCTGGTCGGCTTCATCGCCACCCCGGGCCGCGACGCCAGCGCGTGGCAGGTGCTGGTGCTCGCGCTGGCCACGCTGGTCGCGTCGGCCAGCGCCGGCGCCTACAACCACTACCACGACCACGACAGCGACCGCCTGATGGCGCGCACGCGCTCGCGACCCTTCGTCACCGGCGCGTTGCCGCGGCATCCGGCATGGCTGCTCCTGATGGCCGTGATGCTGGGCGGGGCGATTTCGGCGGCGTGGATCGTGGTCAATCCGCTGGCGGCGAGCTTCGTGTTCCTGGGCGCGTTCGTGTACGGCGTGGTCTACACCATGTGGCTCAAGCGCCGCACCTGGCTCAACATCGTGATCGGCGGACTCGCCGGCAGCTTCGCCGTGCTGGCTGGCGCGGCCGCCGCCGATCCCCACCTGGGCACCTTGCCCTGGCTGTACGCGCTGGTCCTGTTCCTGTGGACGCCGCCGCATTTCTGGAGCCTGGCGATCGCGAACCGCGACGACTACGCCCGCGCCGGCGTGCCGATGCTGCCGGTCGTGGTGGGCAACGAGCGCGCGGCGCGGATCGTGCTGGCGAGCACGATCGCGCTGGTGCTGGCCTCGCTGCTGCCGGTGTTCTACGGCGCCGGCCTGGTGTACCTCGCCGGCGCGCTGGCCGGCGGCGCGCACTTCCTGCGCAAGGCCTGGCAACTGGCACGCGCACCCGGTCGCCAGTCCGCGATCGCCTGCTTCCTGGCTTCGCTGGTGCAACTCAGTGCGGTGCTGGCCGCGGCCTGCGTCGACGCCGCGCTGCGGTAACCCGGCCATGCCCGTGCCTGTAACACCTTCCCGCACTTCGGCGGGAGCGGCCGGCCGCGCGCTGGCCAGCGCCGCGCTGGCGCTGCTGGCGACCCTTGGGCCGGCGCTGGCGCAGTCCGTGCACGGACCCGTAGCCGGCTCGACGCCACCGCAGGTCGCCGCCGGAGCCGCCGCGTCGCCACCGGCCTTCGGACTCGATCCCGAAGTCGCGATGCGCGCCAGCCGCGCCGCACTGGGTGGCATCCCGGGCGACTACGTCCTGCGCGATCGCATGGGCAAGCCGGTGTCGCTCGCCAGCTATCGCGGCAAGCCGCTGCTGGTGAACTTCATCTATACCGGCTGCTTCCAGGTCTGCCCGACCAGTTCGCGCGCGCTGGGCCGCGCGGTCCAGGGCATGCGCGGGCGCTTCGGCGATGCGCAGTTCAACGTGGTCAGCATCGGCTTCAACCAGCCCACCGACTCGCCGCAGGCCCTGCGCCAGTTCGCCGCCCAGCAGCGCATCGACGAGCCGAACTGGGAATTCCTCAGTCCCGCCGCCGGCGACGTCGCCGCGCTGGCGCGCGACTTCGGCTTCAGTTTCGCGCCCACGCCGATCGGCTTCGACCACACGCTGCAGGTCAGCGTGCTCGATGCCGAGGGACGGCTCTACCGCCAGGTCTATGGCGACGCCTTCACCGCCGACGCGCTGGGCGAACCGTTGCGGCAACTGGTCACCGGCGCGCTGGTCGCGCAGAGCACGGGCTGGAGCGACCTGCTCGACCGGGTGCGGATCCTGTGCTCGGTCTACGATCCCGTCACCGGCAGCTACCGGGTCGACTATTCGCTGTACCTGCAGATCGCCGGCGGCGCGACCTTCATCCTCGCGATGCTGTGGTTCGTGCTGCACGAGTGGCGCGCGCGCCGCGCCGCGCGCCGGCCGCAGGCCGCGTGATGGACGCGCGACGCGCGGGGCAGGGCCCGCTGCAGCGCGCTTGGCTCGCGCTCGAGCGGGCACTGGACCGGATCTTCCCCGCCGGCGGCAATCCGCTCGCGCACCTGGGCGCGCTGGCCTGCCTGCTGTTCGCCGCACTGCTCGTGAGCGGGATCTACCTCTACGTCGCCTTCGACACCTCGGTCGGCGGCGCCTGGGCGTCGATCGACACGCTGTCGCGCCAGCAGCCGCTGGCGGGCGGCTGGCTGCGCAGCCTGCATCGCTATGCCGCCGATGCCTTCGTGCTGGTGACCCTGCTGCATTTGCTGCGCGAATGCGTGCTCGGACGCTATACCGGGTTCCGCCGCTACACCTGGCTGACCGGCGTGCCGCTGCTGGTGCTGGCCTACGTCAGCGGCATCGGCGGCTTCTGGCTCAACTGGGACCAGCTCGGCCAGTACTCGGCCATGGCCAGCGCCGAGATGCTGGATGCGCTGCCGCTGTTCGCCGCGCCGCTGACCCGCAATTTCATCGACCCTGCCGCGGTCGACGATCGCCTGTTCTCGCTGCTGGTCTTCATCCACCTCGGCGTGCCGCTGCTGCTGCTGTTCGCGCTCTGGTTCCACCTCCAGCGCATCAGCCGTCCCGAGGTGTGGCCGCCGCGCGCGCTCGCGCTGGGCTTCGGCGGCACGCTGGCGCTGCTGGCGCTGGCGGTGCCGGTGCACAGCCAGGCGCCGGCCGATCTCGCCGTGGCGCCGGCTGTGCTCGCCTACGATTGGATCCTGCTGCACCTGCATCCGCTGGCGCAGGCGGGCGGCGCGGGCGTCGCGTGGGCGCTGGTCGCCGGCGTTTTGGGGGTCCTGCTGCTGCTGCCGTTGCGCGGCGGCGCGACGCCGGTTGCGGTCGCGGTGGTCGACCCCGGCAACTGCAACGGTTGCCGCCGCTGCGTCGACGACTGCCCCTATTCGGCGATCACGCTCGAACCGCATCCGAACGGCCGTCGCGGCCGCCAGATCGCGGTCGTGGCGGCCGACCGCTGCGCCAGTTGCGGGATCTGTGTCGGGTCCTGCCCGTCCTCGACGCCGTTCCGCAGCACGCAGGCGCTGGTCACCGGCATCGACATGCCGCAGTGGCCCATCGATGCGCTGCGGCAGCGCCTGCAACAGGCGCTGGCGCGGGCCGGCGGCGCGCGGCGCATCGTGGTCTACGGCTGCGACCACGGCGCCGACGTGCGGGCGCTGGCGCGCGACGACGTGGCCGGATTCAGCCTCGCCTGCACCGGCATGCTGCCGCCAGCGTTCATCGAGTACGCCTTGCGCGGCGGCGCGGCCGGCGTGGTGGTCGCGACCTGCCGCGCGGACGCCTGCGAGTTCCGCCTCGGCGCGCGCTGGACCGCGCAGCGCCTGGCGCGCGAGCGCGAACCGCGGCTGCGCGATGTCGTGCCGGCCGCGCGCCTGCGCCTGGTCCAGGCCGGCCCCGGCGACGAATCGGTCCTGCTGGCCGCGGTCGAGGCCATGGCCGCCGGCACCGCCGCGGCAGCGGCAACGCCGCCCACCGGCGCGAGGGCCGCGCGATGAAACGGATCGGGATCTGGACCGGGCAGTTCCTGCTCTATGCCGCCTTCGCCGCCGCGATCGCGCTGTTCTCGCGTTGGCCCGCCTACCAGCACCTGGCGCCCGACCAGGCCCTGGTCAAGCTGAGCTTCGTGCACCACGGCGAACGCCTGGGCGAATGCCAGGAGCAGACCCTGGAAGAGCTGGCGAAGCTGCCGCCGAACATGCGCGCGCCCACCCGCTGCCCGCGCGAGCGCTCGCCGGTCACGGTCGAGCTCGACATCGATGGCGTGCCGGCCTATCGCCACGTCGCGCAGCCCTCCGGGCTGTCGCGCGACGGTGCTTCGGCGGTCTACCACCGGCAAGAGGTCGCCGCCGGCCCGCACCGGATCGCGGTGCGGCTCAAGGACGATCCGCGCAGTCCCGGCTTCGACTACGTGCTGGAGGAAGACGTGGAACTGGCGGCCGCCCAGATCCTGGTCATCGACTTCGACTCGGCCGACCACAGGATCACCCTGCGATGAACAGCGGCGTGGACTCCTTCGACGGCGCGGCCGGGATGCCGGCGCAGGCCACGGCCTCGAGCGCCTCGCACTTCGCGCTGGCGGTGCCCGCCGGCACGCAGCGCGCGCTGGTGCGCGGCTGGCTGGTCCTCGGACTGCTGGCGCTGGTCGGTTCCGGCGTGTTCTCGGTGCTGCTGGTGCTGGCGCGCACGCCGGGGCTCAATCGCTGGCTGCCGGTGGGCGACTTCTTCCGCGTGGCGCTGGTCGTGCACGTGGACCTGTCGGTGCTGGTGTGGTTCGTGGCCATTGCCGGGATGCTGTGGAGCATCGGCAGCCGCCCCGTCGGCACGCGCGCCGCGTGGCTGGCGCTGGGCCTGTGCGGCGCCGGCGCGCTGGCAATGGCGATCGCGCCCTTCGCCGGCGGCGGCGAGGCGATCATGGCCAACTACATCCCGGTGCTCGCCGGGCCGGTGTTCCTCGGCGGACTGGCGCTGTTCGGCCTCGGCGGCGCGGTGCTGGTGGTGCGCACCCTGGCGACGGCACCCGCGCTCGGGCCCGCCTTCGACGGTGGCGGCGCCCTGCGCTTCGGCCTCAACGCCAGCGCGATCTCGGCCGCGGTCGCGCTGCTGGCCTTCGCCGCATCGCTGGCGCTGACCCCGGCTGGCCTCGACGGCAAGGCCTACTACGAGATCCTGTTCTGGGGCGGCGGCCACGCGCTGCAGTTCGCCTGGACCCTGCTGATGCTGGTGGGCTGGCTGTGGCTGGCCAGCGCGATCGGCGCGCGCGTGCCGCTGAGCCCGCGCATCACCCTGCTGATGCTGGCGCTGGCGCTCGCGAGCGTGTTCGTGACGCCGTACGCGTACCTCGCCCACGACGTCGCCTCGGTCGAGCACCGCGCGCTGCACACCTGGGCGATGCGCCTGGGCGGTGGCGTCTCGATCGTGCCGATCGGCCTCGCGGTGGTGCTGGCGCTGGCCCGCGGCGGGCGCCCGAACCTGCCATCCCATGCGCCGTTGCGCAGCGCGCTGGTCGCATCGATCGCGCTGTTCGCCGCCGGCGGGCTCATCGGCGTGTTCATCAGCGGCAGCAACGTCAAGATCCCGGCGCACTACCACGGCTGCATCGTCGGGGTGACGCTGGCGCTGATGGGCCTGGTGTACCTGCTGCTGCCGCAACTGGGCTACCGCGCGCCGGCCGGCCGCATGGCGACGTGGCAGCCGACCCTGTACGGCGCCGGCCAGCTGATGCACATCATCGGGCTGGTCTGGTCGGGTGGCTACGGCGTGCAGCGCAAGGTCGCGGGTGCCGAGCAGGTCCTGCGCAGCGGTGCGGAGATCGCCGGCATGGGCCTGATGGGGCTGGGCGGGCTGGTCGCGATCATCGGCGGGCTGCTGTTCGTGGTGGTGGTGCTCAAGGCGCTGCGGCCCGGCAACCTCGATCCCGACGCCGACACCGACGCCCATTCCGATCCAGTCGCGCGGTCAGCGCAATGATCGGGTGGCTCCAGGCCGGGCTGCGCGCGCTGTTCATGCGCGTCGAGGCGCTGTTCAACCGCGCCTTCGGCGACCGCCTCAATCCGCTCTACCACCTCGGCGCGATCGCGTTCTTCCTGTTCTGGATCGTCGCCGCGACCGGCCTGTACCTCTACGCCTTCTTCGACACCGGCGTGGCCGAGGCTTATGCCTCGGTCGAGGGCCTGAGCCGCGGACAGTGGTACGCCGGCGGCATCCTGCGCAGC
>JAGOEZ010000103.1 GCA_017997455.1 Lysobacterales bacterium
GCCGGTCCCGTCGCGGATCAGCGAGGGCGGCGTGCCGTCGGGCGCGTTGAGGTTCTGGAGGTCGTCGCGGATCGGGTTCTCGGCCGAGGTGAAGTAGGCGATGTTGCCTTCCATGTCGGCGTAGGCGAAGTTCTGCGAGCCGACGTCGAAGTACGTCACCGCCTCGCGGAACTGCTCGAGGTTCTGCGCCTTGTTGATCTTGCGGAAGGCCTCGAGTTCGAAGGTCGCGCCCCAGCCGGTGTACTGGGCCGAGAGCCCCGAGGTGCCGGTGATGCTCAGCACCGGGCCGTTGTTGCGGCGCGGGACCAGGACCGTGACGCCGCCGTTGAGGTACCCGATCGAGTTGTCGCGCGCGGCGTTGTCCGGCGTGCCGTCGAAGCGGTTGACCACGTAGGACTGGAACACGAGTTGCACCGGCTCGGCCTGGCCCCGGTAGATGGTGTGGGTGGGCAGGCCATAGGTGTTGACGATGAAGCTTTCCTGGTACGCGTCGGTGACGTCCAGCGGGTTGGTGGTGAGGCCCCAGCAGAAGCGCTCGGTGCAACCCAGCAGCACCGCGGGCGTGCCCGGGAAGCTGGCGCCGACCACGTTCATGCCGCTGCCGCTGGAGACCACGTGCACTTCCTGGAAGATCGTCGGCGTGTCGAGCCCCAGGTGCGGGTCGTTGGAAAGGATGGGGCGACCGGAAACGGTCTTGCTGCCATCGACGATCCACCAGTTGCTGCCACGCCGGCTGGCGCGGCGCTCGAGCGCCGGCGCGATCCAGGGATTGGCGCGCATCGAATCCTGCAGCGCCTGGGCCATCGCCTGCAGCTCCGGCGACACCACCGGCGCCGCCGCGGACTTGTCGGCCACGACCGCCGCTTCGCCGGCGCCCGCGGTGGGCCGGAAGCCGGGGATCGAGACCCGGTTGTCACCCGGCTGCGAACGATGCGTGTCCTCGAAGAACAGCGCGGCCCCGTTGAAACCCGCGGCCTGCCCCGCCTGCTGGTAGGCGCCGAGCTTGATCGTGAAGTCGGTGTCGAGGTCGAAGGAGAGCTGGAACGCCAGCAGCTTGGCCATCACGATCGAATCCACCGGCGACCAGGCCAGCGCCCGGGTGGTCTCGATCGCGCCGTACTCCGGCGGCAACGGGTTGGTGGAGAGCCAGAAGTTGACGCCGTCGGCGTAGGCCTTGAGGATCCCGCGCGGTTCGTCCCCCAGCGCGACCCACGAGGCAAAGGCCGCGCGGCGCAGGCCCAGCGTGCGCAACTGCACGTCGTTGGCGAGCGCGGCGGGTCCCAGCAGTTCGGCCAGCGTGCCACTGGGCACGCGCCGGAAGTAGTCCATCTGGAAGAAGCGGTCGCGCGCATGCGCGTAGCCGAGCAGGTAGGCCGCGTCGAGGTCGTTGGCGGCCTGGATCACCGGCACGCCTTCGCGGTCGTAGGTGATGGTGCCGGGGGCGCGCAGTCCCGCCGCGATCGTCGCCGCCTTGTCGGCCGCCGCGAGCGCCGGGTCGTAGGTGATGTAGCGCGCGGTCTTGCCGGTCTCGGGGTTGTAGGCACTCGCGGCGCCGGCGGGCGCCGGTGCCATCAGCGCGCCCGCGATCGCGAGCGAAAGCAGTGCGGGCGCGCGCCACGTGGCGCGCGCGGAACGGGTCGATTGCATGGTCGTCTCCCTGATGGCAACGCAGGCGTGCCTGCGTCGATTATGCGCCGCCCCGGGCAGGCGGGAACGCTGCGATGCGGCAATCCGGTACACCCGTGCAAACACGCCTCAGCGCATTCGCGGCCACATTCCGATCGCGGTGCACAACCACGCGGCGATCAGGGCGAAACCGCCGACCGGCGCCAGTCGCGTGGACCAGCCGGCGAGCGCCGCGCCGGCCAGGCTGCCGCAGAAGAGGATCGTCCCGGCCACGTACAGCAGGGCCGCGGCGCCGAGCCAGCGCGGCCGGCCGTGCACACCCAGCGGCGCCAGCACGAGCAGCGCCAGCGCGTGGACGCAGAGGAATTGCAGCGCCCGCTGCAGCTGCGCCATCTGCGCCGGATCGAGGCGCTGCGACCACGCATGCGCCGCCAGGGCGGAAGCCACGACCGCACAGGCACCGAACAACGCGCCGGCAACGGCGCCCCACCGCAAGACTTGCATGGCGCGATTGTAGGCCCGGGCGGCGGCCTGCAGGGACGCCAAGCGGACGGTCGGGGCGGCTTGCCGCGCCACGCGCCGCTCGCGGGCCCGAGGCCGCGCCGGGGCGGGATCCACGCCTGCGGCGCCGTGCGGCGCCGCAGGCCATGACCGGGCCTACTTCGGATCGAGCGGCTTGAGCAACTCGTCGACGGTCTTGTTCATGTTGGCGAACTTGTAGTTCGGCAGCACGAACACCCAGCCCTTGAAGCGCGCGTCGAGGTCGGCCGCTTCCTGGCGCAGCGCCGCGAGGCGCTGCTCGCGATCCTTGGTCGGGTCGCTCACCGCCAGCGGCGGCTCGGGTGCCGCGGGCGGCGTGGCGACCGCGGCATTCGGATCCTTCGCGCGCGCCTCGGCGTCGGCCAGCGCCTGCGCATCCGCCGCGGCCTTCTGCGCCTCGAAGGCGGAGCGGGCTGCGGCCTGCTCGCGCTCGATCGCCGCGCTGGCCGCGGCCTCGTCGAGGCTCGCGCTGAAGCGCGCGAGGTCCTTGCCGTCTGCCGACCAGGCCTCGCCGTTCACCAGCAGGCCATCGAAGGCGATGTAGCGCAGCGCATGCACCGTGGCAGCGCCCGGTGCCACGCCGGCTGCCGGCAGCACGTCGTCGAAGCGCAGCCCGGTGAGCGCCGAGGCCAGCCCGTTGGCGGCGGCCGGCGAGCTCAGTTCGCGTCCCCTGGGCAGGTTCGCGACCTGGAAGTCGGTTTGCGCCGGATCGTCGCGGAATGCGCGCAGGGTCTTGCCGTCGGTCGTGATCTCGACCGCCGCGATGCGGCTCGACGGCAGGTCGACGAGGTCGCGGCGCAGCCAGTTCGCGGTCAGCTTGTCGACCGTGAGGTTGCCCTTGGCCAGCCATGACTGCGCCTCGCCGGCGCGACGCACGAAGGTGCCCTCGCCGCCGCGGCCGTTGAAGTTGCCGACGATGAGCTTGAGCGGCTCGCCGAGGCCGCCGATCGACACCTCGACGCCGGGCGCGTCCTTGGCCGCGACGTCCTGCACGCCGAGCCTGGCATACGACTCCGGCAGCGCGGTCTTGGCCTCGAGCAGCGTGGCGTCGGCGAGCTTGAGCAGGAATTCGCGCACCTTGGCCACGTCGGCGGCATAGCCGCTGCGCTCGGCCACCGTCCAGCCCGCCGGCGTGCGCTCCAGGGTCGCGATCGGCTTCGACTCCGCGCCGACCAGCGCGATCCGGTCGACCTGGTTGATGCCCTCGGCCAGTCCGGCCACCGCGACCTGCGCCGCGGGCAGGGTTTCCTGCGGCTGGCGCGAACGCCCGGCCCACACCGCGAGCCCCAGCGCGATCACCGCCACCACCGCGAGCCGCATGACCTTGTTGTGGATGTCCATGGTTGGGTCTCCGCGCCTCAGGCCGCCGCCGCCGGGTTGCGGCGCCGGCGCATCCACCAGGTCAGCACCGCGGCCGCCAGGGTCAGCAGGATCGGCAGCAATCCGATGGTGAGGATCTTGAGCTGGGTGCCGAGCGACTCGATCTCGGCGTCGAGCTGGCGCCGCACCTGGCGCAGGTCCTTGCGGATCTTGAGCTTCTGGTCCTGGAAGCGCTCGAGCTCGGCCTTCTGCTCCGGCGACAGGATCAGGGCCTGCTCGTCGGCCTTGCCGCGCTGCAGCTCGTTCAACTTGCGCTCGGTCTCGGCCAGTTCCTGGTTGAGCTCCTGCTCCTTGGCGCGGAAGCGGTCGTCGGCGCTGCGCCGCAGGGCGTCGACCGTCGTGAACGGCCGCTGCGCGGTGGCGCGGCCGCGCACGCTGATCAGCGCGCCCGAGCCGGTGAGGTTGTCGACCGCGTTGACCACGAAGTCGCCGTTGTTGGCGAAGGCGTTCATGACCTGCTGGCCGAAGAACTGCTGCACCTGGACCCAGAGGCGGTCGGTGACGATGTCGGTGTCGGCGACCAGCACGATGTTGGCCTCGCCGGCGGATTCGGCCAGGTGGCCCTCGCCGCTGCGGGCCGGGAACGCGGTCTTGAGCTTGCCCTTGAGCCGGCCGGCGACCACGTAGTGCTGCTGGCTGGGGGCGAAGCCCTGGAACAGGGTCGAGGGATCGGCCATGAACTTGATCCGCTCGGCTTCCACCAGCATCGAGTCGGCGCTGGACTGGATCAGCGGCTCCAGCGCCAGCGGCGCCTTCTCCGCCATGCGGATCACGCCCGCGGTGGAGACGTTGACGCTGCCCAGCTGCGCGCTGATCACGTCCTCCTGGTTCATCGCCTTGGCGTCGAAGCCCAGGATCGCGAGGTGGCGCACCGGCTGGCCGCTCGGCGACTGCACCTGCAGCGCGTGCTGGGCGTCGAGCAGCACGCGCGCCGGGTCGTACTCCACGCCCCAGCCCTTGAGGAGGGCGGGCAGGTCCGAGCTGCGGTTGGCGAACATCGCCGCCTGCGGATCGTTGGGATCGTTGGCCGCCTCGTCGGTCTCGGCGTTGGGGTCGACGAAGGCGAGCAGGTTGCCACCGCGCATCACGAACTGGTCGATCGCGTACTGCAGGTCCTCGGAGTAGTCCTTGGGGTGGACCAGCACCAGGGTCTGGATCTCCGGATCGATCTTCGCGGTCGCCGCCTGGTTGAGCTGGCGCACGTCGAACAGCTCGTTGAGCGAGGTGAAGATCGCCGCGCCGGGGCGCATCTGCCGCGTCGCGGGATCGAAGCCCGGCGCCAGCGCGAGCCCGCTGATCACGCCGACCACCGGCTTGGTGGTGGTGGCGAGCGAGTGCAGCAGCTTGGCGATGTCGTACTCCAGGAACGCTTCCTTGTCCGGCTGGAAGAACGGCACGACCATCTGGCCGTCGGTGGAATTGGTCCCGGCGAGGCCGAAGTAGATGCTCTCGCCGCCCTGCCCCACCGGCACCGCCTGCAGGCCGAACGACGATGCACGATCCTCCTCGTCGGAGAACGGCAGCGGGTCGATCACCTGCAGCTGGATGCGACCGTCGGACTTGGCCGCGACCTCCTCCAGCATCTCGCGCACGCGGGTTGCGTAGTTGCGCAATTGCGGGATGTCGCGGGTGGCGCGATCGGAGAAGAACAGGTAGAGGTTCACCGGTTCCTTGATCTCCGCGATCACCTGGCGCGTGCCCTCGGTGAGGGTGTACAGCCGGTTCTCGGTCAGGTCGAGGCGCGCGCCGCGGAACAGGGTGTTGGTCAGCACGATCGCGGCGACGAACAGCACCGCCAGGATGGCGAGCGTGCCGCCGGTGAGCGCGGAACGTTGCTTGGTGGTGGTCATGGTCAGTCGGCCTTCTTGAGGTCGATCACGACGGCGCTGGCGTAGAGCCAGAAGCCGATCATCAAGGCGAAGTAGACGAGGTCACGCAGGTCGATCACGCCCTTGCTGATCGACTGGAAGTGGGTCAGGAAGGAGAGGCTGGCGACGGCGTCGACCAGGAACTGCGGCAGCACCGCGCCGGCGGCCTCGAGCACCAGCGGGAAGCCCGCCAGCAGCAGCAGGAAGCAGGTCACCACGGTGAGGATGAAGGCCACCACCTGGTTGCGGGTCAGGGCCGAGAGGCACGAGCCGATGGCGAGGAAGGACCCGGCCATGAGGAAGCTGCCGACGTACCCGGCCACGATCGCGCCGTTGTCGGGATCGCCGAGGTAGTTGACCGTGATCCAGAGCGGGAAGGTCAGCGCCAGCGCGATGCCGGCGAAGGCCCACGCCGCGAGGAACTTGCCGACCACCGCCTGCCACATCGTCACCGGCAGCGTGAGCAGCAGCTCGATGCTGCCGGTCTTGCGCTCCTCCGACCACAGGCGCATGGAGATCGCCGGGATCAGGAACAGGTAGAGCCAGGGATGGAAGCTGAAGAAGGGCAGCAGGTCGGCCTGGTTGCGCTCGTAGAAGCCGCCCAGGTAGAAGGTGAACGCAGCCGACAGCACCAGGAAGATCAGGATGAATACGTACGCCACCGGGGTGGCGAAGTAGCTGGCGAGCTCGCGCCGGAAAATGATGCGGATCGGGTTCATGCCGCCTTCCCCTGCGCCGGTGCCTGGGTGATCGTGCGGAACACCTCGTCGAGCCGCCCGCGTTCGAGCTGGATCTCGCTGACGACGATGCCCTGCGCCTTGAGCGCCTCGTTGACCGCGGCGAAGATGGTCTTGCCCTTGCGCGGGAACGCGGTGACGCGCTGGTCCTGCGGATCGACCACCACCGACTCGACGTCGGCGATGCGGACCAGGGTCTCGCGCGCGACCGCGGGGTTGGCCGCGGTCAGCGACACCGCGCCGTGGTAGCGCGAGCGCGCCTCGAGCGCCTCGGGCTTGTCGTCGGCGAGGATGCGTCCGCCGGCGATGATGATCGCGCGGTTGCACACCGCGTGGACCTCCTCGAGGATGTGGGTCGAGACCACGATGGTCTTGTCCTTGGCCATCGCGTTGATGAGGTTGCGCACTTCCTGCTTCTGGTTGGGGTCGAGGCCATCGGTGGGCTCGTCCAGGACCAGGACCTTGGGGTCATGCAGGATCGCCTGCGCCAGGCCGACGCGGCGGCGGTAACCCTTGGAGAGGGTCTCGATGCTCTGGCCCAGCACGCTGCCCAGCGAGAGCCGCCCGATGACGTCGTCGAGGCGCTGCCGCCGCAGCTCGGCGCCGAGGCCGCGGATGTCGGCGACGAAGTCGAGGAAGCCGCGCACGCTCATCTCGCCGTAGCTCGGCGCGCCTTCCGGCAGGTAGCCGATCAGCCGCTTGGCTTCGATCGGCTGCGCCGCGACGTCATGCCCGCAGACGCTGGCGCTGCCCGAGGTCGGGGCGAGGAAGCCCGCGATCATCTTCATGGTGGTGGACTTGCCGGCCCCGTTGGGGCCGAGGAAGCCCAGCACCTGCCCGGGCTCGACCCGGAAGCTGATGTTGTCCACGGCGCGGATGGCGCCGTAGTGCCTGCTCAGTTCGCGTGTTTCGATCATCGCTCGAGGTCCTTGCTGGCCCGCTGGCGGCACGGCCGCTGCGCCACATCGGCGCCTGGTCGGGCGCCGTGCGCGGCCCCGGCCGCACAGCAGGATCGATGGGGGCCGTTGCCGGCCCGACGCGGTTGGTGCCTCGCGGCGGGAAAAAAGTTCCCCGCCGCCTGATGGGCCCCGGCGCCGAGGCCGGGACCGGTTGCCGGGCCGCTCAGCGGATCGGCAGGAAGATATCGGTCAGCGTATCGGTGTTCTCTTCCTCGGATGCGACCAGCCAGTTTTCCCACATCCCGGCCAGGTCGCGGTTGAAGTCGTAGCCATGGGTCAGGGCATAGGCCTTGAGCATGTCGCGGCCCTTCTGCAGGCCGACGCGATGGCCGCGGTACTGGGTGGTGATGACGCGGCCGCCGTAGGACAGCCCCGACTGCACCTGGCCGGTCACCGGCGTGGCATGCGGCGCGACCGGGACCGCGACGTTGAAGTCGTTGGTCTCCTCGCCCAGCACGTTGATGATGCGGCGGTCGGGGCCGGTGACGGTGAGCTTGTTCGCCTCGATGAAGGCGTCGATCTCGTCCCAGCCCTTGCCCATGGCCTCGGACGCCGCATCCCACTCGCGCGGCGCGGCCGGCGTGCTGACGCCGACATAGAGGATGTCGGTGGGGACCACGTCCACCAGGGTGACCTCGACCTGGCTGTAGTCCACGTTGGGGACCACGGACATCATCGAGGCAAGGCGGCCCAGCCCTTCGTTCATCAGCTCGCCCTGGCGGCCGCTGAGGTACAGGCCGGCATAGCGGCCGAGGATGTCCCAGCCGTAGTCGACGTCGATCGCCCACCTGACCGTGACCGCATTGGTCTGCGTGCTCTGGTCGAGCTCGAAGGTCATGGTCTTGTCGTGGCCGCGCCAGGTGTTGTCGAGCGCCATCACGATGCGTTCCTCGGGGACGCTTTCGGTGATCTCGACGCTGCCCTGCCCGACCTGCTTGTTGAACAGGCTGTTCCAGTTGACCTTGGCGCCGACGCCGTACTCGGCGCCTTCGAGCGAATAGTCGGCGCGGGTGTCGAGCGCGTACCAGGGCTGCCAGCTGTTCCAGCGCTTGTAGTGGTTGAGCGTGTCGTAGACCTGGGTGATCGGATTGCCGAGCTCGACCGAGCGCTCGACGCGCGCGTGGCTGGGCAGGAACACGCCGATCAGCAGGAACAGCAGGACGGTGATGACCGCCGCGATGATCAATTCGAGGATTCTGTACATGGGCAGTGGCGGGGCAGGCGGCGGGGCGGAAAGGCCGCAATGGTACCCAAGTCGGGGCCGGCCGGCCATTCGCCCGCCCGCGCCCCGAAGCCCGGCGCACCCCTGCCCCCCAGGCGATCGATTCGCGTACTCCCAGCCGTCGTCCATTCCGGTTGTCCCCGCCGTCATCCCGGCGCAAGCCGGGATCCAGCAGCGAAGCGCACGCCAAGGCGTGTCGAGCCAAGTCGACCGTCCAGCGCGGTGTAGCCGCGCCAACCAGCCAGGGATGGCGGGTTAGCAGACCGGGGCCCCTGGAAGTCGCCGGGAAAAGGCGCCCGCGCGAGGGGAATAGCCAAACTGTCTGAGGGCATGGATGCCCGAGTTGTTTGGCGGCCCTCGCGCGGGCGACTTTTCCCGGGGACCGCGCGCACAGGAAGTGCGCGCGGCGACTTCCCGGGGTGCCCTTTGGGGGATGCAAGGGGTGATTTGGGCACGCAAATCACCCCTTGCTCGGCCGGCCGCAGGCCGGACGAAA
>JAGOEZ010000104.1:0-1220 GCA_017997455.1 Lysobacterales bacterium
CGTGGTACTGCGCGATCAACTGCCGGTTGCTGGCGAGGTCGAGGCGCTGCGGCGCCAGCGCGCAGGCGCGCGCGATGGCATCGTTGGCCGCCGCGTTCTGCGCCTGGTCGCTCAGCGCGAGCGCGAGGTTGCACCAGGCCTCCGGGCTCCCGGGCTCGCGCCGCGTCGCCTCGAGCAGCGCGCCGGTGGCGAGCGCGACCTCGCCCAGTTCGCGCGCGGCGGCGCCGATCGAAACCAGCGCGGTGGCCGACGCCGTGTCGCAGGCCTCGGCGCGGCGCGCGTCGGCGAGCGCGCCGCGGGCGTCGCCGGCCACCAGCAGCGCGGCCGAGCGATTGATCCACGCGCCCGCCATCGCCGGCGCCAGCGCGCAGGCGCGTTCGGCCGCGTCCAGCGCAGTGGCGGGATCGCCGCCGCGCAGCGCGACGTAGGACAGGTTGCTCCACGCCAGCGCGTTGCCGGGCTCCCGTGCCAGCGCGGACTCGAGTTCGCGGCGGACGCGGTCCAGCTCGCTCATGCCGGGAGCCTCCCCGCAGTCGGTCGGTGCCGCGCGCGCTCGATGTCGGAGATCCGGTCTGGCATCGCGGCGCATTGTGCGTCGCCGGGCGCGGCGGGTCACGCGCGCCGACCGGGATCGGCGCGACCCGGCCGCATCGCGGCCCGTGGCCGCGGTCGAATCGGCGCCTGCCGTCCACTACGCTACGCCCTCGATGCATGGAACCCTCGCCTTCCTGCTCGGCCTGGCCCTGGCCGTGCTGCCGATTTCCGCACGGGCCTGGGGCAGCACCGGCCATGAGATCGTGGCCGCGATCGCCGCGGCGCGGCTGACACCGGCCGCGCGCACCGAGGTCGAGCGCCTGCTTGGCGACCGCGCCGGGAACGCGCTGCGCGAGGCGGCGAACTGGGCCGACCAGTCGCGCGCCGCGTCGCGCGGCCGCGGCGCGCGGCTGCACTACGTCAACTTCCCGCGCGGCGAGTGCCGCTACGTGGCGGCGCGCGATTGCCGCGGCGGGCGCTGCGTGGTCGCGGCACTGGCGCGCCACGCGCGCGCGCTGGCGCAGGACGGCGAGCGCCAGTCCCGCGCCGAGGCGTTGCGGTGGGTGGTCCACCTGGTCGGCGACGTGCACCAGCCGCTGCATGCGGCCTGGGCCGACGATCGCGGCGGCAACGACGTGCAGCTGCGCTACCAGGGGCGCGGCACCAACCTGCACGCGCTGCTCGAT
>JAGOEZ010000104.1:1320-8750 GCA_017997455.1 Lysobacterales bacterium
CGGCGCGAGGGCGGGGATCGGGCGTAAAATGGCCAGAGCAACGCCCGGACCCTGCCCGCCCCATGCTCGAACTGGTGATCGAACACACGCGCGGGCCCCTGAGCGGGCGCAGCACGCGATTTCCGGCCGACAAGTTGCGCATCACCGTCGGCCGCGACCCGCGCTGCGACATCGCCTACCCCGAAGCCGCGACCGCGGTCGGCACCGAACACCTGGACCTGCTGCGCGACGCCGGCCACTACGAGGTGCGGGTCAATTCCGCCGACCTGGTGCTGGTCAACGGGCAACGCGCCAGCGACGGCTGGGAACTGGCCGAGGGTGACGAGCTGGTGCTCGGCAGCGAGCGCGGGCCGGCCCTGCGCGTGCATTACGAGAACCGCGCGGAGCGCGGCCTGGCTGGCGCCGCGCCGCCGCGCCTGGCCGACGACGCGCGGCGCATGCAGAGCCTGCACCGCCGCCAGCAGCTGCTGGTCGGCGCCCTGCTGGGCATCGGCGCGCTCGCCGGCTGGGGCTTCGTCCGTGCCTGGCATGCCGAGGCCGAGCTGCGCCGCCAGGTCGTGCAGGCGCAGTCGTCGGCGGATTCCGCCGCCACGGCCAATCCGGCCAGCGCATCCTTCGCCGGCGCCATCGCCGGCGCGGTGCCGTCGGTGTACCTGGTGCTGTCCAAGAAGGAGGACGTGGGCGAAACCCCGCTGGGCACCGCCTGGGTGGTGGCGCCGGGCGCGCTCGCCACCAACGCCCACGTCGCCGAGCTGTTCGAGGAACTGGCCGCGGGCGACGACGCCGAGCGCCGCCTGGTCGTGCGCTCCGCGCGCGATCCCCACGACGAGTTCGACGTGGTCGCGGTGGAACTGCACCCGGCCTACCGGCCATTCGGCGAAGTGTGGGAGGACTACGCGCCGACGCTGATCGACGATCGCGGCCAGCTCAAGCAGATGGACCTGATTCCGGGCTACGACGTCGCCCTGATGCGGGTCGATGACGGTGTCGACCTCGGGCCGGCGCTGCCGCGCGCCGAGCCGGCGGTGCTGGATGCGCTCGGCCCGGGCGACCCGATCGCCTACGTCGGCTTCCCGACCGAGAACCTGGTCGACTGGGATTACACGCGGCCCAACCCCACCAGCCAGGTCGCCAACGTGGTGGCGCTGGCGACCTTCACCCGGACCAAGCCGGTCGGCGAGCCGGGCTACCTGCTGGAGCACTCGCTGCCGGTGACCGGCGGCGCCAGCGGCAGCCCGATCTTCGATGCGCGCGGCCGCGTGGTGGCGATCCTCTCGGCGCAGAACGCGGTCGACGTGCCCTTCGCCGGGCGCGCGCCGAGCGCCGCGCTGGTCAACTACGCGCAGCGCGTCGACGTGCTCGATGCCCTGCTCGATGGCAGTGCGGTGCCGCTGGAGCAGCTGCGCGCGAACTGGAAGCGCGACCTCGCGCGCTACTCCAGCCGCTCCAAGGTCACGGCGCGGATCGTGCGCGGCAACGTCTCGCAGTGGCAGGGCGAGTACGGCAGCGGCGATCCCAGCCGGCTGATCGCGACCCGCGACGCGATCGGCGCCGAGGACCGCACCGAGGACGTGCCCGGCAAGCGCTATACCGTCGCCGGCGAACCCGGGCACTACCTCGCGGTGGCGGTGAGCGAGGCCGGGCGCGACATCGACGCCTCGGTGCTGGCCTTCGACGGCGCGGACGCGATCGAGATCGGCAAGGACGACCGCACCGACCACTACCCGATGGTGGCCTTCGACCTCGAGCAGTCGCGCACGCTCGCGATCGACGTGTTCGATGCCGGGTTCGAGCCCACGCCGCGGCGTCCCACCTCCGAGTACGACCTCACGCTCTACTACATGCCGCCTGCGACCAAGGAATGAGGCCGGCGCTGCAATTGCGGGAGTATCATCGCGACGGCGCACCCCCTGGCACCGCGCCGCGCGGGGAGCATTGACGCAGGTCAAGCCGGTCCGCGGGGCCGACTGGCAAACTTCGCCCGCGGACGCAGCGGGCGACCGGAGGATCCATGGCCGAGGCAGCGAGCTACTACAACGACAAGGTCGTGCGGCAATTCGCCGTGATGACCGTGGTCTGGGGCATCGTGGGCATGCTGGTGGGGGTGATCATCGCCGCCCAGCTGTACTGGCCCGCGCTGGGCTTCGACCTGCCCTGGCTGAGCTACGGCCGCCTGCGTCCGCTGCACACCAACGCGGTGATCTTCGCCTTCGGCGGCAGCGGCCTGTTCGCCACCAGCTACTACATCGTGCAGCGCACCTGCCATGCCGGGCTGTTCCTGCCGAAGCTGGCGGCGTTCACGTTCTGGGGCTGGCAGGCGGTGATCGTGCTGGCCGCGATCACGCTGCCGCTGGGCATCACCCAGGGCAAGGAATATGCCGAGCTGGAATGGCCGATCGACCTCCTGATCACGCTGGTCTGGGTCGCCTACGCCGTGGTGTTCTTCGGCACGGTGGCCAAGCGCCAGGTCAAGCACATCTACGTGGCCAACTGGTTCTTCGCCGCGTACATCATCACCATCGCGCTGCTCCACATCTTCAACAACCTCGCGCTGCCGGTGACGCTGTCGAAGTCGTACCAGGTCTACACCGGTGCGGTCGATGCGATGGTGCAATGGTGGTACGGCCACAACGCGGTCGGCTTCTTCCTGACCACGGCCTTCCTCGGGATGATGTACTACTTCATCCCCAAGCAGGCCGGGCGGCCGGTGTACTCGTACCGGCTCTCGGTGGTGCATTTCTGGGCCCTGATCTCGATCTACATGTGGGCCGGCCCCCACCACCTGCACTACACCGCGCTGCCCGACTGGGCGCAGTCGCTGGGCGTGGTGTTCTCGCTGATCCTGCTCGCGCCGTCCTGGGGCGGAATGATCAACGGCATCATGACCCTGTCGGGCGCGTGGGAAAAGCTGCGCACCGACCCGATCATCAAGTTCCTGATCGTCTCGCTGTCGTTCTACGGCATGAGCACCTTCGAGGGGCCGATGATGTCGATCAAGACGGTCAACTCGCTCAGCCACTACACCGACTGGACCATCGGCCACGTGCACTCGGGGGCGCTGGGCTGGGTGGCCATGATCACGATCGGCTCGCTGTACGCGCTGATGCCGCGCGTGCTCGGCCTCAAGGCGATGTACTCGACGCGGCTGATCGAGACCCACTTCTGGGTCCACACCATCGGCGTGGTGTTCTACATCTCCTCGATGTGGATCGCCGGCGTGATGCAGGGCCTGATGTGGCGCGCGACCAACGACGACGGCACGCTCACGTACACCTTCGTCGAATCGCTGAGCGCGACCTATCCCTACTACCTGGTGCGGCTGCTGGGCGGACTGCTGGTGCTGTCGGGCATGTTCATCATGGCCTGGAACACCGCCCGCACCTTCGGCCTCGCGCGCGGCGAGAACCGGGTCCCCGTGCCGCGTCCGGCGCACGCCTGAGGCATGGACTCCGTGGCCGCCCGCGCGAGCGGGCCGGCCGGTGGAAGCAGCAGCAATCGATGGAGCGGTGACGATGAGCCACGACAAGATCGAGAAGAACATCGGCCTGATGGGCGTGCTGGTCGCCCTGGTGGTCTCGGTGGGCGGGCTGGTGCAGATCGTCCCGCTGATGTTCCAGGCCCAGGTGGTCGAGCCCCTGCCGGGGGTGGTGCCGTACCCGGCGCTGCAACTGGCCGGCCGCGACATCTACGTGCGCGAAGGTTGCTACAACTGCCACTCGCAGATGGTCCGCACGCTGCGCTTCGAGACCGAGCGCTACGGGCACTATTCGCTGGCCGGCGAGTCGGTCTACGACCGCCCGTTCCAGTGGGGCAGCAAGCGCACCGGGCCCGACCTGGCCCGCGTCGGCGGCCGCTACAGCGACGACTGGCATCGCGTGCACCTGATCAACCCGCGCGACCTCGTGCCCGAGTCCAACATGCCCTCGTTCCCGTGGCTGGTGGACGCGCAGGTCGACCCGGCGCTGGTCGAGGCCAAGATCCGCGCGCTGCGCAAGCTCGGCGATCCGTATACCGATGCCGACCTGGCGGGTGCGCGCGACGCGGTCGCCGGCAAGTCGGAACTGGACGCGCTGGTGGCGTACCTGCAGGGACTCGGCCTGCATGCGCCGCGCGGCCAGGCGGGTGGCTGATGGACACCGGCACCCTGGCGGGCATCGCGACCGCGGTCCTGCTGCTGACCTTCCTGGGCGTGGTCGCGTGGGCCTGGAGCGGCCGGCGCAAGCGCGATTTCGACGCAGCGGCGCGCCTGCCGCTGGATGACGGCGAGGGCAAGACCCCATGAGCACCGGCTGGTCGATCTACATCACGGTACTGACCGTCCTCAACATCCTCGGCTGCCTGTGGCTGCTGTGGTGGACCTCGCAGAAGCGCACGGGCGGGCAGCCGGCGAACGAGACCACCGGCCACACCTGGGACGGCGACCTCACCGAGTACAACAAGCCGCTGCCGAAGTGGTGGCTGAACCTGTTCTACCTGACGATCGTCTTCAGCGTGGTCTACCTGGTGCTCTACCCCGGACTGGGCGCCTTCGCCGGCACCCGCAAGTGGACCAGCGCCGACCAGCTGCGGGCCGACATCGAGGCGCACAACGCGCGCCTGGCGCCGGTCTTCGCCCGCTTCGCCAGCCTGCCGATCGACCAGCTGGCGCAGGATCCGGAGGCACTCGCGCTGGGTCGTTCGGTGTTCGCCAACAACTGCGCCACCTGCCACGGCTCGGATGCGCGCGGCGCGCGCGGCTACCCCAACCTGACCGATGGCGACTGGCTGTGGGGCGGCGACGCCGACGCCATCGTGGCCACGATCACCAAGGGCCGCAGCGCCGTGATGCCGGCGCTGGGCGGCGCGCTCGGCGCCGACGGCGTGGCCGCCACCGCCGCGTTCGTGCAGAGCCTTGCGGGCGTCGCCGCCGATCCCGGCCTGGTGCGCGCCGGTGAAATCCACTTCAAGACCCTGTGCGTCGCCTGCCACGGGCCCGACGGCAAGGGCAACCCCTTGCTGGGCGCACCCAACCTCACCGATGGCACCTGGCTGTACGGCGAGGACTTCGCCAGCATCTCGGCCTCCATCGCCAACGGACGCAACGGCCAGATGCCGGCGCAGGAGCCGATCATCGGCATCGACCGCGCGCGGCTGGCCGCGGCCTGGGTGTATTCGCTGCGCGGCACCGGCCAGGCTGCGGACGGGGCGGGCGGCGGCCGCTAGCCGCGCCCGCGCCGCGCACGCCATGGAGCAGCCGCGAACCGACGAGCCGGGCGCAGTCGACGCCGCACCGGCGTCGATCCAGCGTTGGGGCGCCGTGCTGTGGCCCTCGTTCTTCGCCGCCGGCGTCGCGACCATGGTGTTCTTCGCCGTCGTCGACCCCGAGGACCTGCGCAGCATCACCTGGGCCGACCTGGAACTGAGCCGCGAGGCCGGCTACACCCTCGGCTTCTTCATGTTCTGGGCCTGCACCGCTGCGTCGAGCCTGTTCACCTCGATCCTGCTGCGTCCGCCGCGGCGCAAGCGCCACGCGCCGCCGCACGGCGGCTGAGCGGCGCACCGAGTCGATGGCCAAGCCCCTGCCCGTCAACGTGGTGTCCGACGATTCGATGTATGCGTCGGCGGGCAAGATCCATCCGCGCGAGATCGACGGGCGCTTCCAGCGCCTGCGCTGGATCGCGGTGGCGTGGCTGCTGGGCATGTACTACGTGTTCCCATGGCTGCGCTGGAACGGGCGCCAGGCGGTGCTGTTCGACCTGCCGGCGCGCCGGTTCTACATCTTCGGGCTCGAGTTCTGGCCGCAGGACTTCATCTTCCTCGCGCTGCTGCTGATCATCGCCGGCATCACCCTGTTCTTCGTCACCGCGCTCGCGGGGCGCCTGTGGTGCGGCTACGCCTGTCCGCAGACGGTGTGGACCGAGGTGTTCCTGTGGATGGAGCGCATCACCGAGGGCCGGCGCAACCAGCGCATCAAGCTCGATGCCAGCCCATGGACGCGCGAGAAATTCCTGCGCAAGGGCGCCAAGCAGTTCCTGTGGATCGGCTTCGCGCTGTGGACCGGCTTCACCTTCGTCGGCTTCTTCACCCCGATCCATGAACTCTGGCAGCGGTTGGGCACCTTGTCGCTGGGCCCGTGGGAGACCTTCTGGACGCTGTTCTACGGCCTGGCGACCTACGGCAACGCGGGCTACCTGCGCGAGCAGGTCTGCAAGTACATGTGCCCGTACGCGCGCTTCCAGGGCGCGATGTTCGACCGCAACACCTTGATCATTTCCTATGATCCGCTGCGCGGCGAACGGCGCGGCGCGCGCAAGCGCGGCACCGACTACCGGGCGCAGGGCCTGGGCGACTGCATCGACTGCACGGTGTGCGTGCAGGTCTGCCCCACCGGCATCGACATCCGCGACGGCCTCCAGTACGAGTGCATCGCCTGCGGCGCCTGCATCGATGCCTGTGACTCGGTGATGGACAAGATGGGCTACCCGCGCGGACTGGTGCGCTACTCGACCGAGAACGCGATCGAGGGCAAGGACACGCGAATCCTGCGCCCGCGGGTCCTGGTCTACGGCACCCTGCTCGGCATATTGCTGGCCGCGTGGGGCTGGTCGGTGCTGCACCGCTCGGCCTTCATCGTCGACGTGCTGCGCGACCGCAATGCCCTGTATCGGGTGGCGGAGGGCGGCGCGATCGAGAATACCTACACCCTCAAGCTGGTGAACAAGGAATCGCGCGCGCATGCCTTCGAGGTCGTGGTCGCGGGCGCCGCGCCGGTATCCCTGCCCGGCGGACCCATGCGCCTGGAGGCCGATCCGGAAGCCGTCCTGTCGGTGCCGCTGACCCTGCGCGCCACGCCGGGCGCGATCCACGGCCGCTCGACGGTGCGGATCACGGTGCGCCGGCTCGGCGATGAGCCGGCCGCGATCGAAAGCGACGTCGCCTTCTTCGGGCCGCCCTGATGGCCACGCGCAGCTGGCGGCGCGAGCCGATGGTGTGGTTCGTGATCGCGCTCCCGCTCCTGACCGTGGTCGCCGGCCTCGCCACCGCCGTGATCGCGGCGCAGGGCCCGCCCGACCGCATGGATGCCAGCGTGCGCCGCGTGGCGCAGGTCCAGACCAGCGACCTGGCGCCCGACCTGGCGGCTGCGGCGCGCGGGGTCGAGGGCGAGATCGAATTCGAACGCCGCGATGGGCGCTTCCTCCTGCGCATCGCCGGCGCGCCGGCCGCGGACGTGCAACTGTGGCTGCGCCACCCGGGCGATGCGCGCCGCGACCTGCACGCCACGCCACGGGCCAGCGGCGATGGCCACTACGTGGCCACCCTCGGGGCGCTGGGCGACGGCCCCTGGAACCTGACCCTGACCGGCGACGACGGCGCATGGCGCGTCACCGGCCGGCTGGTGGCCGGCGCGAACCGCGCGACCCTGCTGCCAGCCGTGCGCGCGCGGTAGCCCC